>NZ_JBIRYZ010000014.1:0-203356 GCF_044390325.1 Streptomyces sp. NPDC018964 | reverse complement strand
CTGGCGGGACGCTGCGCGTCCCGCTCACCCGCCCTGCTGCGCAGGGCGGGTGACGTCCCGTTCGCTGCGCTCTCGGGACTACGGGGCCTGCGGCCCCGTAGGTGGCTTCCGTTGCGCTCCAGCCACCTGATGGCGCTGCGCGCCACGAGGGCCGGCCCCGCTGCGCGGCGCCGTCAACGGGCCTTTGGCCCGGGCGGCTACGGGGAGGGGTGGCTGGGGTCGGTGGTGTGGGCCTGGCTGGCTGCGTGGGAGAGGGTGCTGGGTAGTGGCTTCATTCGAATTGATGCACATGTAGTCTTGGCGGAAGCACGGGACACCTCCTAACCACCCGATGCGGACTGATATGTCCGCGCTTCCGGAAAAGGGAAAACAATGTAAAGTGCTCAGGACGTGGCGCGGGATGAGGTTCGGCGTCAGGCGAATGGGCTGGATGCCGCCGCTGTTGCGGAGAAGGTCGCGGAGGCCGCTGTCCGTGAGCGGGAGACCGCGGAGCGGTTGAGGGGGAACGGTTCCTTCTACGAGTTCGAGATGGACCGGGAGCGGTTGGCTTTCATCTGGCTGGTCAAGCACGCTGAGTGGCGGCGCGTCAGGGACTTGATGAGTGCGCTGGGTTGGGGTGTGTACGAGCCGGAGCAGGATGTTCAGGGCTCGGTGTGGGCTCGTGAGCGTGAGGAACGGCTTGCTGGTGCGCTTGCGGCACAGTCCGCCTCCGGGGAGCAGGAGCGGGAGGGAGCGGATGAGCTGCGTGCGGAGGTCTGGCTGTCCGCCGCGTCCAGCCGGCTGCTCCGGTCGGTGGCCTACCGGGCGGGGCTGTCCCCCTCTCAGGTCCTGGCCCAACTCGCCGAACGGGTTGTGGTGGGCGAGGACGGTACGGTGTCCGTGCCGCCCTTCACGCCGTCCCAGTGATTCCCGAAGCGGGTGAAAAAGAAGCCAGAGGAAGGGCTTGAGAATGCTGGGAATTCAGCTTCGGGAACACCAGGTGGCCCAGAAAGCTGCTTTCCGTAAGTGGGTGGGATTCCCTGAAAGATCATCTGTTCCCCCTGAGGGGGCGCGGGGCACGATCGTGTCCGCGACCGGGTCGGGGAAGACGATCACCGCCGCTGCGTGCGCGCTGGAGTGTTTCCCGGGCGGGCGGATTCTGGTGACCGTGCCGACCCTGGACCTGCTCGTGCAGACCGCCCAGGCGTGGCACCGGGTGGGCCACCGCTCCCCCATGGTCGCGGTGTGCTCGCTGGAGAACGACCCGGTACTGAACGAACTAGGGGTACGCACCACCACCAACCCGATCCAGCTCGCCCTGTGGGCCGGGCACGGGCCGGTGGTCGTGTTCGCCACGTACGCCTCCCTGGTGGACCGCGAGGACATCGACGCCCCAGAGGGTCAGCGGAAGGTACGCGGGCCGCTGGAGGCCGCGCTGGCGGGCGGGGAACGGCTGTATGGCCAGCAGATGGCCCCGTTCGACCTCGCCATCGTGGACGAAGCCCACTCAACCGCAGGGGAGCTTGGTCGGCCGTGGGCGGCGATCCACGACAACCAGCGGATCCCCGCCGACTTCCGGCTCTACCTCACCGCGACCCCGCGCATCCTGGCGGCGCCGCAGCCGCGCAGGGGCGCGGGCGACCAGGAGGTGGAGATCGCGACCATGGCCGACGACCCCAACGGCACGTACGGTGTGTGGCTCGCCGAGCTCGGGCTCTCGGAGGCCATCGAGCGGGGCGTCCTCGCCGGGTTCGAGATCGACGTCCTCGAGATCCGCGACCCCTCCCCCACCGTCGGGGAGTCGGAGGAGGCGCGGCGAGGCCGGCGCCTGGCCCTGTTGCAGACGGCGCTTCTGGAGCACGCCGCGGCGTACAACCTGCGTACGGTCATGACCTTCCACCAGAAGGTCGAGGAAGCCGCGGCGTTCGCGGAGAAACTACCGAAGACCGCAGCCGAGCTGTACGCGCGCGATGCCTCGGACGAGGACCTGACGGCCGCCGAGAAGCTGCCCGCGTCGTCGATCGGCGCGGAGCTCTACGAGCTCGAGGCTGGCCGGCACGTGCCGCCGGAGCGAGTGTGGTCGACGTGGCTGTGCGGCGACCACCTCGTCACCGAACGACGCGAAGCCCTACGCCAGTTCGCCAACGGCATCGACGCGGCCGGGCGCAGGGTGCACCGGGCGTTCCTCGCCAGCTGCCGCGTCCTCGGCGAAGGCGTCGACATCACCGGCGAACGAGGCGTGGAAGCCGTCTGCTTCGCGGACACCCGCGGCTCCCAGGTGGAGATCGTGCAGAACATCGGCCGCGCGCTCCGGCTCAACCGCGACGGCTCCACGAAGGTCGCCCGGATCATCGTGCCGGTGTTCCTGGAACCCGGTGAGGACCCGACCGACATGGTCGCCAGCGCCTCGTTCCGCCCCCTCGTGGCCGTGCTCCAGGGACTGCGCTCGCACGATGAGCGCCTGGTCGAGCAGCTCGCCTCCCGCGCCCACACCAGCGGCAAGCGCAAGGTCCACGTGCAGCGCGACGGGGACGGGCGGATCGTCGGGGCCGGCGGCGGGGGTGACGGCGAAAACCAGGAGCAGGACGACATGGAGGCCGCCACCGAGGCGGCCCTGCTGCACTTCTCCACACCGCGCGACCCAGCGACCATCGCCGCGTTCCTGCGCACCCGCGTCTACCGACCCGAGTCCCTGGTCTGGCTGGAGGGCTACCAAGCCCTGCTCCGCTGGCGGAAGGAGAACCAGATCACCAGCCTCTACGCCGTTCCTTACGACACCGAGGTCGAAGTCGGAGCGACCAAGGCATTTCCGCTTGGCCGATGGGTCCACCAGCAGCGCAAGGCGCTGCGGGCCGGGGAGCTGGAGGAACGGCGCAAGACGCTGCTGGACGCGCCGGAGGCCGGGATGGTGTGGGAGCCGGGCGAGGAGGCGTGGGAGAACAAGCTGGCCGCGCTGCGGTCCTACCGGCGGGTCATGGGGCACCTCGCACCGCGCCAGGACGCAGTGTGGGGCGAGGGCGAGGCGATGGTGCCCGTCGGGCAGCACATGGCCAACCTCCGCCGCAAGGACGGCCTCGGGAAGAACCCGGACCGGGCGGCGGAACGCGCGAAGCAGCTCGCCGCGATCGACCCGGACTGGAACTGCCCCTGGCCCCTCGACTGGCAACGCCACTACCGCCACCTCGCCCACCTCGCCGCCGACGAGCCCGGCGGAGTCGTGCCCGACATCGCACCCGGCGTGCTGATGGACGGCGACGACATCGGACGATGGCTCCGGCGGCAGACCCGACCGGCCACCTGGGCACAGCTGTCGACCGAACAGCAGCAGCGGCTGACCAGGATCGGTGTGAAGCCTGCCCAGACGCCGCCTCCCGCCCCGACGGCCAAGGGCGCGGCAAAGGGGATCAAGGCCCAACAGGCCTTCCTTCGTGGGCTGGCCGCCCTCGCCCAGTGGATCGAGCGAGAGGGCGCCCAGCGGCCCGTCCCGCGAGGCGCCGTAGTGGAGCTGGTGGTCGACGGCGAAGCCGAGCCGGCGTCGGTACGCCTCGGAGTATGGGTCTCGAACACACGCACCAGACGCGACAAACTCAGCGCGGAGCAGCGGGACGCGCTGCGGAAGCTGGGCGTGGAGTGGGCATGACCGCCGTGGAAGGTCGGTTGACCAGGCGGTGTGGACGAGAGCTTGGGAGCGTCATGGCGTCCCAGGGCCCGTGCCGGCGGGCCGGGGCCAGCGGTCGGGGCCGGGCATGGTGAGGGCCCCGGCCGCTGGTGCGGCCGGGGCCCTCGATGGTGTCGCGGGGCGGGTGTCAGTCCTCTCGTCGTACGACGGTCCGCATCGGACGGACCCGGCGCACACGCCTGTTGCTGGCGTCCTGGAGGGCCTTGGCGGCGAGCTTCTGCCGCATCTCGGTGGCCTCCAGGACGAGCCGCGCCTCGAGCCACTGGTTGTACTCGGGGTCGTCCGTCTCCATGCCGAGGCCGGCGAGGATGCCCTTCATGGCGTTGACGGTGGGCAGGATCTTGGCGTTGAGGACGTCGCAGATGGTGGTCGTCCAGACGGGCTGGCCCGTCTGGACGGCGTGGTGGGCCATCGACGCGTAGGTGGACTACGGCGACGATGCCGGCGAGCACGACGCGGTCACTGGGCGTGCCGGTTCTCATGCGGCGACGCGCGCGAACATCGTCGGGGCTGTGCGCCGCGGGGTGCGGGTGCAGGTCGGCATCGTCGACCTGGGCGGCGGTCGGCGCGCGGGGCGGGCCCGTGCCGAGATGCAGGCCCTCGGTGTTGAGCAGGTCCGTGTCGACCGGGTGCGTGCCGTCGGTAACGCCGCGGGCGGGGCGGTGCCTTCGGTGTCGTCGCTGTGCGGGCGGTGCGGGGACGGGAAGGCCGCGGTTCTCCCGGACGGCACGGTGGCGGTGTGTGAGATCGGCCGGTTCCTGACCGCGGGCAGCGTCAGGGGTGCGAGCCTGGCGTCGGTGCTGGCCGGTGAGCGGTGGGCGGAGGTGGCGGCGAGCGTCGCGCGTCGTGCCGGGGCGGCTCCCTGTGATCCGGACTGCTCGCCCAACGACGACACCTGCCAGCCGAGTTCCGGCGGCACGTGCGGCCCGTCGGACGGCTGATAGAGGTCTGGCGGCATTCGACGGCACTCGAGGGAGAGGGGCGCGGGGACATGGACGCGGGCTGGGAGGGCCATGCGCGCCGTCTGGCGGACGCCACGCCGCGGCACGTCTTCGTGCCGCGCTGGTGGGAGAGGACAGCCGGCGGCCGTACGGTCCGCGACGGCGCAGCCGACCTTGAGGGGTGGTTTGAGAGCGCGTATACGGACGAGACGCTGGTGACCCGCATCGGGCCCCTGCACGCCGATCACGCGGAGCCGGGCCGGCTCGCTCCGCCGGGCAGGGCCGACGTCGTCGTCGGCCCTGCCCACCCTGATCGTGACCATGTACCGGCACGCGATGCTCGGCGAGGGCTGCCGCACACTGGTGAGGGCCGGCACCGGATACGGCACCGCTCTGGCCTGCCACCGGCTGGGCGCCGACCTGGTGACGAGCGTGGACATCGACGACCACCTCGTCCAGACCGCCACCGACCGGCTGCACAGCATCGGGCTACGCCCGCGCACCGCCGTCTGCGACCTCACCACGGCGCCCCTTCCCGGAGCATTCGACCGGATCGTGTCGACCGGATCGGTGCGGCCGATACCGGCTGCCTGGCTCAAGGCTCTGCGCCCGGGCGGGCGGCCGGCCACCGCCATCACCGGCACCGGCACCGGCACCGGCACCGGGCTGATCCTGATCGCCGACAAGACACCGGAAGGCGGCGGGCGCGGCTACATCGCCTACGACAGGGCCTCCTTCATGAGCGCCCGCCACGGTGACGACTACGACACCCCCGCATCGTCGCGTTTCCTGAAGCGGATGCCGCGGGTGGTCAGCGTGCGGGTCCCGGCGTCCTCCAGAGTGAACGTCCACAGGTCCGCGGCCGGCACGTCCCGCAGCGGGGTGGGATCGTCCTGCCAGGCCTGAAGCGGAGTCCTGCCCCGCAGCGGTGAGGGGTGGTGCTCGGTATTCCACCACTGTGTCCAGTCCAGCAGCCGGGTGGTGAAGTCCTCGAAGCCGAGCAGCACTTCGTCCTTCGGCCGGGAGGGACGTTTGCCGGGGCGCGGCTGGCGGGCGTAGCCGGGCAGCGCGGCCAGGAACATGCCTTCTACCGCCCGGTTGAGGCCCTCCACGGTGCCCTTGAGGTGGGGGGTGTAGGCGGGCAGGTCCTCCACCGTCACGTCCAGCAGATCGAACGCCGCGGTCACCGTCCGGGACAGGAAGTCCTTGCCGCGGTCGACACGTACCTTCTCGGGCAGGCCGCCGAACGGACCGTAGGGGTCCTCGCGCAGGACCGCAGCACGCAGCGCGGACCGGCACCGACTCCCGCGACGGAGACGCGGGAAGAAACGCCAGGAGTGAACGCGGTTTTGGTGATGACCTTGGTGGCGGTGTCGATGAACCAGGTCACCCACGGGCGCACCAGGTCACCACCGGCATCGACCAGCACCGGAGCCTGCATGTGGCCGGCCTCCCAGACGTGACCGCGCCAGGAGGCCGCCCGTTTGCCGAAGACGTCGTACGCGCGTACCGCACCCCCCGGCGGCAAGACCCCCCGCGCGGTGAGACCGGCCCGCCCCCCAGGCCATCCTCGGACGAACGTGATCGGCCAGGACTCACGGCACCCGGAGTCTCTGGTTCTGGACACACCAGCAACGATGTACAGCCGACCTTGCGAGAAACCTTACGGAAAAACCTACGCCGCAGGTCACAGTAGTGCTTTCAGGTCCGTACCCGCATCAAGGGGGAGCACGCCATGCTGGAGTTCCGGTTACTGGGAACACTCGAGGCGCGGGCCGGGGAGCGGCCGGTGGCCCTGGGGCATGCGCGGCAACAGTGCGTTCTCGCGGCCCTGCTGGCCGGCACCGGCCAACCGGTGCCGGCCGACCAGCTGCTCCACCGGGTGTGGGACGACCGCGTGCCCCACCGAGGGCGGGAGACGCTCTATGCCTACCTGTCCCGTCTGCGCCGCACGCTGGAACCGCACAGCGTCCGGCTGGTCCGGCGCTCCGGCGGCTACACACTCGACCTCGGCGAGGCCACGGTGGACCTGCACCGCTTCCGCCACCTGATCGCGCGGGCCCGCCAGGACACGGACGACCGGTCCGCCCTGCCCCTGTTCGAGGAGGCACTGGGGCTGTGGCGGGGCGAGCCGCTGGCTGGGCTGAACTCTCCGTGGCTGAACACCGTGCGTGAACAGCTGCGGACCGAGCGATGGGCCACGGAGCTGGACTGGACCGACGCCCTGCTGCGCACCGGCCGCCACAGCGAGTGCTTGGCCGGCCTGTCCGTACGGGCCGGGCAGTATCCGCTGGACGAGCGGCTGGCCGGCCAGTTCATGCTCGCCCTGTACCGCAGCGGACGGGCCGCCGACGCCCTGGCCCACTACCGGCGCGTCCGGGGACAGCTGGCCGAGGAACTGGGCACCGATCCCGCAGCGCCCCTGCAGCAGTTGCACCAGCAGATCCTCACCGGCGACGCGGCCCTGCCCCTCGCGGAGCCCGGGCCCGCTGCGCGTACCGGGGCGCCCGCCCTGGTGCCCCGTCAGCTTCCCGGCCGGCCGCGCTGGTTCACCGGCCGGGAGCGCCAGCTCGCGGAGCTCGACAAGGCGTTGGGCTCAAGGGGAGAGCCAGGCGGAACGGTGATGATCTCCGCGATCGGTGGCAGCGGTGGGATCGGCAAGACCTGGCTGGCCCTGCACTGGGCGCACCACAACATCGGACGGTTCCCGGATGGGCAGCTCTACGTCGATCTGCGTGGTTTCGATCCCTCGGACAGGCCCGTCGCGCTCACCACCGCGGTACGGGGGTTCCTCGACGCGCTGGGGGTGGACTCCGGGTCCGTGCCGGTGGATGTGCAGGCTCAGCTCGGGCTGTACCGGAGTCTGCTCGAGGGCAGACACATGCTGATCGTGCTGGACAACGCCGCCGACGCCGAGCAGGCGGCCGCGCTCCTGCCCGGCAGCGCCACCTGCACGGTGCTGGTCACCAGCCGCCGGCGGCTGGCCGGGCTGGCCAGTGCCCATGGGGCCCGGATGGTGACGCTTGATGTGCTGGCCGACGCTGAAGCAAGGGAGCTGATACGCCGCCACCTGGGGGAAGACCGTGTGGCAGCCGAGCCGGAAGCCGTTGCCGCGCTGCTGGAGCACTGCGCGGGGCTGCCGCTGGCGATCAGCGTGGTGGCGGCCCGCGCGGCGGCCCATCCGGACTTCCCGCTCGCCGTGCTGGCCGAGGAGCTCCGGGAGGAGTCGGCGCGGCTGGACGCGCTGGACGCGGGTGATCTGACCGCCAGCGTGCGCGCGGCCTTCACTGTGTCGTACCGGGCCCTGACCGCGGGGGCCGCAAAAGTGTTCCGGCTCGTGGGGCTGGCCCCGGGACCGGAGATCGGGCTCGCCGCGGTCGGCAGCCTCCTCGCCTGCCCGGCCACCGCGGTGCACGCTGCCTTGAGGGAGCTGGAGAACGCCCACCTCGTCCGGCAATCCGTACCGGGCCGTTATCGGCTGCACGACCTGGTCCGCCTTTACGCGGTCGAACAGGCAAGAACAGAACTGGCCGACGGCGGCGCCGAAGCACTTTCGAGGGTGGTGGACTTCTGCCTCCACACGGCCTACGCGGCGGCGCAGCGGCTGGACCCGCACCGGGACGGGATCGGCCTGACGGCTGCCCGGCCCGGCGTGACTCCCCTGGCCTTGGCGGACCAGGACGCGGCCCTGGCCTGGTTCACCGTTGAGCACCCCACGCTGCTCAGCACCATCGACCTGGCTGTCAGGACGCGTCACGACGCGCACGCCTGGCAACTGGCTTGGTCCCTGGAGACGTTCTTCGACTACCGCGGTCACTGGCACGACTGGATCGCCGGCCAGCACATCGCGCTCGACGCGGCACAACGGCTCGGCAACGTGTCCTGGGAGGCCGCAGCGCACCGCAGCCTCGGCAACGTCTACACCCAGACCGGCCGGCTCGACGAAGGCCACACCCACTTCCGCCACGCACTGGATCTCTACGACGCCCTGGGCGACCGGGACAGCCAGGCCCATACCCGCCGAGGCCTGGGCTGGGTGTGCAACCAGCAAGGGCGCCAGCAAGACGCACTCGACCACGCCACGCAGGCTTTGACGCTGTACCGGCAGACCGGCCATCAAGCCGGTCAGGCCAAGGCACTGAACAACGTCGGCTGGCTGAACATCGCGCTCGGCAACCATCGGGCCGCACTCGAGTACTGCACCCAGGCGGTGGCTCTCAACCAGGCGATCGGCGACCGGCACGGCGAGGCAGGAGCGTGGGACAGTCTCGGCTACGCACACCATCACCTCACCGAGTACACCGCCGCCCTCGACTGCTACCGACGGGCCCTCGAACTGGACCGCAGTTTCGGCGACCGCTACGGCGAGACGGAGATACTCCACCACCTCGGCGACACACATCTCGCCCTCGCCGACCTCCAAGCCGCCCAGCTCGCCTGGCGCCACGCCCTGGAAATCGCCGGCGAAATCGGCCACCCCGCCACCGCCGAACTACGCGGCAAGCTCAGCGGCCTTCTCCAGACCCCGCCTGCCGACGATCTCGGGGGCGAAACCACGAACTGCTGACATCGTGATGTGACTGAGGGGCGCTGGTGGATTTTTTTGGACGAGCACGACCGGGTGGCGGCGAGAGCGTACTGGTCGGGGATCCGAGATCGCTCATCGCTCCGGCAGCGGATCGTGTCCTGAGCCGTGAGTACCGTTGTCCTGGTACGGGGGGGCATGACTGAAATCGGCCGCCGGACGGCCGGGGGGGGAAGTCGATGGCCACTCGGGTGGATCCGCGGTGGCGGATATGGCAGATCAAGCCCCTGGCCGGCATCTGGCACATCGACCAGCTCACCGGCGAAATACCCGGTGGTGCCCGGCAGGGACTGTCCTGCGGTGACGGCGCCAACGAGTCCGCGGATCCAGACTGGACCGAGGCAGAACTGTCCGCCGGCCACCTCTTCGGCCCCGGAGAGGTGACCCGTCACCGCCGGGTGATGGCCCACCGCGGCCTGTCCAGCCCCGAAGAAGTGACCTGCTGGAGGTGACCTGCTGCCTGACCCACACCCCCCACCACCGGCGAGGTCGGCTGCCCGGGCCCCGTTTCGGGTCTCGCCGCCCGCCTCGACGGCCGGCGTCCAGGCCGTCGAAGCGGGAACCTTGAGGACGTGTGGGTGGACCTGCTCGGTGATCACCATGCCGACCGAGTGGGACAGCCACCGTCCCCGTCGGGCGAGCCAGCCGACGAAGTCGTGGGTGCCGCCCGCGGAGTCGGCGCGGATCAGGGTCCGGCGCCCGCGCCGGTACCTTTTCGGCAGCTGGGCCAGTGCCGGACGGGCGGCGACAATGTGGCCGCCCGCCGTGTCCGATACCTCGTTGCCCGCTCCGAGCAAGGCCGCGACCGGCTCCTCCGTGCCGCCCGGCCCATGGTCGACGAACCCCATCAGCGGGTGGTGGCCGTAGGTTCGCTTCCACGTGGGTGCGGCGTCTTCCTTGTCCGAGTGCGCGACCACCAGCACCCCGTCCAGATCGGCGGTCACCTGCCCGCCCGCATCAGGCACTTCCCGGTCGGCCAGCCGCCAGACACGGTGGCGGACTTCAGCCCGCGCGGCACAGACGCTCCGCAGGGCCTTCTCCCCGGAAGCGGCGAGGGTGTCGATGAGACGGGAGACCGCCGGGCCGGAAGCCACCGGTCCGAACACGGCCGGCTCGGCCCGCGGCATGGCCACATCCACGAGGCAGTCCCCGCCCAGCGAGACCGCCAGGGCCACGTCCAGCAGGACCTTGCCCGGACCGTGCACCGCCCGTTCCACCACGGCGCCGACGCCGCTGACATCGCGGTGTCCAAACCGGCCTTGCGGACGGTCTCGACCAGCAGCACGCCCTCAGCCTGCGAGACCACCACCCGGCCGCCGCCCTCGACGCGGACACGCGGGTAGGACCCGATACGCTTCCTCACCTGGAGAGTGCTTCTTCCCGTGCAGCCGACAGGACCCTCGACAAGTCCCATCGTTGCAGGTCAGGAGCATTCTCTGCTTGTTCGATCAAGCCTCGGACACCCCACCCCGCGAAAGCGCGAGGCCAGCGGTTGGGCGGGCAGTAGCCATCAGCACCTTCGACGAGCCCTTCAAAAGCGGCCGGCTTGGCGCCCAGGCGGAGCGCGCTCCGGGATCGCTCTCCGAGTTCCGCGGTCCCCGGTTCCTCTTGGAGCCGCTGCGGATCACCGCATGATTCACAAGCCGTGACGAACGACCACGGCCCCGGCCGCCCGTACAGGGTGGCCGGGGCCGTAGCTGCTCGTACAGCAGTCTCCCCGTCGCTTGAGAGGACTTCGTGCCCATGCTGGCCGACCCCCGCAGCAGGTGCTGCACGGCAATTCCTTGCGTTTTCCGGCCTGTTTCCTCGTGAGGAGGGCCCGGTGCCGGGCAGTCGATTACTACCGGTTGGCCCGGGTCCGGTGTAAGTCGTCCACCGGCTTCACCGACGCCCTCACCTCACACCGTCTCGCCCAGATGATCGGAGCCGCAGCATGAACGCCATCACCGCTCTCTCGCTGTCCAGCGTCACCGACGAGATCGGCCCCCGTCGGCCGGGCGCGATCTACCAGAACGTCGACGGCCGCTTCGAAGTCCTGGCACTGGTCACCGACCCGGCCGAGGCCGCGCGGCTCCTGCACCGCGCCGGCGCCCGCTGGGCCGTCATCGTCCGCGACACCCTGCGCCTCGACGGTCAGCCCTTCGCGGTCGGCTCGGTATGGACGGACAGTGACCACCTGGTCCGTCCCGCCAGGACGACCTACACAGCGGCCGCCTGACGGTCCGCCACGGTCCGTCTCCCACCCCTCTCAGAACATCAGTGGGTCGAAAGACGGGCCGTGGCGGGCCGCCCGGCTCGCCACGGTGACAGCCCCGGAAGGTGAAAGCTTCGGGACTGTCCGGTCAAAGGGCCTGACAGAAGATCCCTGAGGTTGATCACCTGGGCCGCCATCACCTTCATGACCAGACGCCTCCCGCGGAAAGGCGCCACCCCCAGCTGGCCGAGGAAACCCGCGCCGGCCGACAACTGACGGTGCTACTCCTCGGCCGTACCCGGCACCTCCGCCGCCCCGTGCCGGCGCCGCTTCTTGCTGACCCAAATCTGGGCGGTGCGATCGCGGACGCCACACCTCCTCAGAAATCCGCTCGGCAGCACACAGCAGCACAGGGCACAGTGGCCCCATGAATGAACGAGGGCTGGGCCTCGACGGAACGATCACACGCGAAGGCGCACTGGACCGAGTGCCGGCAGCGTTCGTCCCCGTCGTCGATGCCGCCCGCACTCATATCACCGAGACGTTCGGCAGAGGGCGCCTGCACAGCGCCTACCTCTACGGCAGCATCCCCCGTGGCACCGCCACTCCCGGCGTCTCCGACCTCGACCTCCAGCTCGCCCTCCACGACGAGCCCACCGAAGCCGACCGGGCTGACGCCAAAGCAATCGAGGCCGTACTCGATCGTGCGTTCCCGCAGATAGACGGCGTCGGGATCCTGCTGACCAGCACGCGGGTACTGGTCAGCGACGTCGAACGTCACGACGGCGGGTTCTTTATCGCCTGCCTCTGTGCCGCGTGAGCGTGAGGTGTTCCGGGTACGTCGGTCTTGGCCGATCCGGTGGCCGGACCCACAACGAAGGCGGCCCCGCCGGATGGATTCCGGGAGGCCGCCTCGCACGCGGTTGCCGCTCGCTAGCGGACGTCGACGTAGTCCTCGGTCCCGTGGTCCGCGTAGTGGGTCGAGACCGTGTCCGTGTACCGCATCTGCCAGGTGCCGTCCTGCTTCGCGGTGAACTTCTTGCTGAACGTGCCGTCACTCAGCGTCTTGGTGCTGCCCAGCTCCTTCCACGCGGAACCGGCCGTCTTGGCCTTGAACCAGACGCGGATCTTCTGCCCGGCGTACGGCCGCCAGGTGGAGCCCGACTTCTGCATCAGGCCGCCCTTGGCGGTGAGCGTCGAGCCCTTGCGCACGCCCTCGGGCGAGACACCGTCGTTCCAGATCCTCGTGTACGTGCGCCCCAGCTTGACGCCGGTACTGTCCACGCCCGCGTTGACGATGCGGAGCCGCCACTGGGCGCCCGAGTCCGCCTTCTTCGGTGAGGACGCCTTGAAGGAGGCGCCGTACGCGGCGTCGAAGGTGCCGGTGCTCGCCCAGGACCCGCCCGTGGGGCGGCGGTCGATGGAGATCCTCGCCTTGGTGCCCGCCGGGTACGAGCCCTCCGTGACGCCGAGCTTGCCGGTGAAGGTGACCTTGCGGTACTTGTCCAGCTTGCCCTCGACGTTCGACAGCTTGCTCGTCCGGGAGGGACTGGCCACCGTGAAGGAGTGCGGGGCCGGCGCGGTGAACCAGTTCGACTCGGCCGGCCGGACACTCACCTGCCCGCCCTGCAGGACGGTGTACCTCGTGGCCAGGACACCGTCCTGGCCGCTCGCCGCGATGGTGTCGGTGCTGGAGCCGGTGCCGATCCGCACCTCCTTGGCGACGGGCTTCTCGGTGCCGTCGTCCGCGATACGGGTGAGCTTGCCCCGGACGGGGATCTCACTGCCGTACGGGGCGGTGACCGTGCCCGTGGGGGTGTCCACCTTGAGCTTCAGTTCCTGCTTGCGGAAGGGCAGGCTCAGCGACTCGTACTGGCCGTCGAACATGTACTCGAACTTGGTGGTGACGGCGGGGCTGTACTCGTTGTAGTACTCGGTGGTGGTGAAACGCCCCGCATCGTTCGTCCACACCCACCCCTCGCCACGGGTCTCCCGGGCGCGGTAGTAGAGGCCCACCCCGGTGAACGGCTTGACCTCGTGGGTGTTCGGGTCCTCGGCCACCAGGGATCCGGACACCTTGATGGTGGGGTTGTCGTAGGAGACCCACGGGTGGTTGCTGCTGAGGGTCAGCTTGGGGTCGAGACCGTAGTTGAGGTAACCGGTCGAACGCTGGACGACCTCGTTCGACTGTCCTTCCCTGGCCACGACATCGATCACGTAGGAGCCCATGGCGGGCAGGGTGACCGGCTCGGAGCGGAAGACGCTCTCGTAGCAGTCGCTCGTGACGGGGCACTTGTCGGTGCCTTCGAGGCGGACGCTGGCGAGGACCTCGGACTTGTTCTGCTCGTGGATCTTGAGCGTGACGTCCTCCGGGCGGAAACCGGAGGACATGTGCTCGTAGGAGGCGTAGATCTTGTCGCCCTCCTGCACCGTCTCCGTACGGCCGCGGGAGTCGCCGTCACCCGCGTGCGCCGCGGGCACGGCGATCAGCGTGGCAGAGGAGGCCACGAGGCTCGTGGCCAGCACCGCCGTGAACTTCTTCAAAGCTCCCCCATCGAGTGTCGCCATTGTGTCGAGCGTTCGACCTGCGAGGCATGCGAATGGTTGTGCGGACAATTGCTGAGCCTGTCGGCGTGATGTCTTCAGGGTGAGTCCGGTTGCGCGAGGCATCCGTCGATGGTTTCGCTGCGGTACCGGAAGTTCGCGCAGGGCGCGGCGCAGGACGTGCATCAGGTGGTCGGGGCCGGTGAATGCGGTGTTGTTCTGGCCCGCGCGCCGGACCAGTGGGCCCTTCCAGCTCGGCCACCGATCGGGTGATGGTCTCGGTGCCCGCAACACACAGGGCTCCCGTGCCGTCGGGTGAGGTGTTCGAAGTCTCAACCTGCCGGTCCAAGAGCCCTGTCGGTTCCCTGTCCTGCCGCACTCGACCTGCCTCATGCGCTGGTCGAGCGGGTCACGATGCTCGTCGTCATCCGTGAGGGTGACCGCCGCTGCAAGCTCCCGTCCCCGTCAGCGTGCTCTCGCCGCTCTGGCCTGTCTCCTGCGGCACCACGCTCTCGCGCAGACCGCCACCGGGTTCGGCATGTCCGCCGGCACTGCCCACGCCTACGTCACCACCGCCGTGCGGCACCTGGCGGACAAGGCGCCGGGCCTGCCCAAGGTGCTGCGGGAGACGGACCCCCAGTCGCGCCGGTGCGACGTGGGCGGACGTCGCGGGCGACCTTTCGGTGGGCCGGGCCCACGCGGGCACCGGGCTGGTCGCGTGGTGACGCCGGCCGACCGCACCGGGCGCATCATGCCGGCCGAAGGGCTCACCTGGTTTCCCGGCAGCCTGCAAGGTGCAGGCATTCCTGTGCTGTTCACCCTCGGGGTGCAGGGGCGAGGCGCTGGACCTGGCCGTCCTGGCGCACCTTCTGCTCGCCTTCCCCGGAGGACGGCGTGCCGCGGCTTCGGACCGGGCTGTGGCGGCGAGCGGCTACGCACTGGTCACCTTCGGTGGACCGGCCCGGGTGATGCCCCACGATCCGTCGGTCCACAAGGACGCCACCCACCTCTCCTGCCAGGACCGCCGACCGGATCTCCATCTCCTGCCGACCCGTGCGGAGCCGAACTGGTTCGACGCCGTGGATCCCGGCTACCGCCGGGCAGGGGGCGCTGGGCAAGGGCGCTGGGCTGCGGACGAGGAGCGCCGACGACTGGAGCGCGACCTTCACGACGGTGCCCGGACACGGCTGGTCTTCGCCCTGATGACACCGCGCAGGCTTGACACCGGGCTGTCCCGCGGTGACGAACGGGCCGGGCCCCCCGGCCCGGCGCCGCGCCGCACGATGACGGAGGCCGACCATGCGGTGGGGCAGGCACTGCATGAACTACGCGGCCCCGCCCGCGGCATCCACCCCGCCGTCCTCACCCGCGACGGGCTCACGGCAGCGGTCAGAGCCCTCTCCCGACAAGCACACATTCCAGTGCTCGTCATAGTGGGTCTGGGACGCTCCCCCCGTTGACGGAATCCACGGCCTACTTCCTCACCTACGAGGCACTGGCCAACGCGGTGAAGCACTCCCAGGCCGACGCGGTCAGCGTGTCCGGACGACGCGAGACGGACGAGAGGACGGACCGCCTGGTGATCGAAGTCGTCGACGACGGAATCGGCGCCGACCCGGCCGGCGGATCCGGCCTACGCGGCCTCGCCGACCGCCGCACCCGCCGGTGTCAGCCGCACCCGTCGGCTGGTGCGCTCGAAGAGCCGCGTGCCCGGTTCCTCCTCCAGCCGCCGGATCCGGTGACTGAGGGCGGACCGGACGACCGGGCAGCGTTCGGCGGCCCGGGTGAAGTTGCCGGTGGTCCGCACCGGGCCTTCAACCGGTCAACGGCCCACTACAGTTCGGGGACCTGAAGGTCCACCGACGAGACCGACTTGGCGGAACCTTCCGAGCCCGCCTGCACGCCGCTTGACCGGGCCGGACGATTGTTCCGCGCCCACAGGGCCGGAACAGCGCCTCAGCGGCATGGGCATTCAGCGACGCCGACTTCGCGGGCGAGCCGGGCCCCATGACCGGGCCTCCGGTCTGACAAGCGTGGGGGCACGTCTCCCCGGCCGCGCTCCCGGTTTGACGGTCCTGCCGGCGAGGGCGGTAAAACCGCAGGCCCACGCGGGTAGGCTGCGCCAGTGCGCACAGTCGAGCTTTTGTTGGACGAGGCGGCGGACCTCGCGGTCCGGGAGGCCTGGCGGCGGCTCGCGGACGCGGGGCTGCCCAGTCAGGCACGTCATCGCTCACCGACCAACAGCCCGCACCTGACCCTGGCTGCCTGCCCGGAGTTGACCGCTCCGATCCGCTGGGAGCTTGCCGAGGTGGCCGCCACTCTGCCGCTGCCGGTACAGGTCACCGGCGTGGTCCGCTTCGAGCGGCCGACCTCGGTGCTGGCCTGGGCGCTGCGTCTCGACTCCGCTCTGGCAACCCTGCACGGCCGGGTGTGGGACGCGGTGGCCTCGGACAGTCCGCCCGGGGCCCTCAACCCTCTCCACACCCCCGCCCGCTGGAGCCCGCACATCACCCTCGGCCGTTCCCGGCGGGTCGGCGTCTTCGTCGGCCCGCGAGTCCTCGAACTGCTGCCGGTGCCGCCGTCGTCGATCCGGCTCACCACCCTGCGCAGCTACGACACGGAAACGGGCACCCTGGAGGTGCTGGAGCCCCGTCCCTGAGAGGACTTCGCCGAGTCCGTCTCGATCTTGATGTTCCGTATGCCCTGCCGAGTACGGGCCGTTGACAGGGGGTGCGGACGCCGGTCCGGTACTTCAGTGAACCGCTCCGGGTCACTGGACGCTTCGGAGCGGTTCACGGCCCCTGCCGCCGCCCCGTACGCGCCTGCGCAACTCCACACACGAGACCAGAACTCCTGGCTCGGAAGACCAGATGTGTGATGCGGACAGGCTGGTGACGCGGTCGGCGGGTGAATCGACGACACCACCGGAACCTGAAACAGCCCACGCCGGGACGCCGGCACCGCGAGTCACCGCGCTTTTGGCAGAAGCCGGCCGCCGACCAGCACGAACGGCGCCCAGTAGTGGGGATGCCGGAAGAGGCGCTCATCGTCACCCCAGCGGATTCGACCGTCCGCTGAAAACGGCCCCGGCCGAACGCCCCCGCACCTTCCTCGTCGACGAGTCCCAGTGGCCAGGCGGGGAGGCCTTCGAATACTTCCGCCACCTGTGGGACGAACCCTCCACCCAGCTCGCCGTCATCTTCATCGGCGGCGCGGGCCGCCCCACCGTGCCGCACCGCGAACCGACGCTGTCCTCCCGCACCTTCATCCGGCAGCAGTTCACCCACCTCACACCCGACGAGGTCCTCGAGGTGATCCCGCTGTTCCACCCGGTCCGGGCCGACGCGGACCCCGATGACATCACCTTCACCGACGGCCACGCCGCGCACGGCGACTTCCGCGCCCGGGCCCAGCTGACCGCCCACACCCGTACCGCTCTGGCACGCACCGGCCGCCCCCACGTCGGCCAAGAGCTGCTGCGCTGGGCCTTCAGCCGCCTCGCCTGACCACCACACCCTCATGTTCCTTGCCGCGCCACCACCGTCCGTCACCGTGGTCATCGACCGTCATGACGACGCGATCCACACGCACACCGCACTGGCCGCCCACCGTCCGCCGTCCGGCCGGATCACCCTGCACCTTGGCCCGGGCACCACCAGTGAAACCGGCCTCGCCCACGACCTTCCGCCGCCCTGGGCGAACCACCCCTGTTCCCGGGGCGCTTTCCCGCCGGCCGTCAGCCCGCCTGGCAAGCAGCCACCGCCTGGATGACCGCCCTGCCCATCACCCGGCTGACCGTCCTGCGCGCCCACCGTCTTACCGCCCGCCGCGCGATGCGCCTCCTGCAGCTGCAGGCCCTCGCCGGTTTCCACCTGACCCCGGTCCGACGTCAACGCCCTCTCAGCGGCAACGGCGGCCTGGCGGGCGAAGTAGCCGGGGCTCGACCCGGGTCACGCGCTCCTGTACGCGGACAAGGGCGAACTGCCGGAGGACCGGCGGGACCTGCTGACCGCGACGTCGTAGCCGGCCCTCCGGGGGACGCCTACGCGGAGTGACGGGGGTTTCCCAGGCCCGCGTCCCGCGCGAGAGCCGCTGCTTCCGTGCGGGACCGGGCGTGCAGTTTCGCCAGCACGTCGCTGACCCGATTGCGGATGGTCTTCTCGGACAGGGACAGGCGACGGGCGATGGACGCGTTGTCGAGGCCGCGGGAGATCAGGTCGAGGGTCTCGCGTTCCCGGTCGGTGAGGTGAGGAAAGGGGAGGGGGGATCGGGCGGCGGGTGGAGTGGCGAAATGGGCCAGGACGCGCTCGGCGATCCGGGGGCCGAAGACCGCTTCGCCACGGGCGACCCCGAGCAGGGCGCGGTGGACGTCGGCGCCGTCCGACTCCTTGAGCAGGTAGCCACGCGCGCCGACGCGCAGGGCGGCGAAGACCGAGTCCTCGTCCTCGTCCATGGTCAGGATGAGCACGGCGATCTCCGGATGGGCCGTGGTGATCCGGGCCGTGGCCTCCAGGCCGTTGAGATTCGGCATACGCAGGTCCATGAGCACGATCGTCGGCCGCAGCCGGTCGGCGACCATGACGGCTTCAGCACCGTCGGACGCCTCTCCTACGACCGTCACATCGGGGAGGTCGGCGAGGACGGTGGCCATTCCGGCCCGGAAGATGGGATGGTCGTCGACGACGAGGACGGTGACCGGGGAGGGGACGGGGACGCTCACCGCTGGTCCCCCACCGGGAGGACCGCTCGTACGAGGGTGCCTTCGCCGGGCGCGGTCGTCACCTCAAGCCGACCTCCGACCTCGGCCGCGCGCTCCTTCATGCTGCGGAGTCCCACACCGGCCCTGTGCTTGGGCGGAATACCGCGCCCGTTGTCGCGGATCGAAAGGATCAAGACGGTGTCCTCCAAACGGGCGGTCAATTCGAGGCGGCCGGCGGCGCTGTGCCTGATGGCGTTGGCGACCGCCTCGGCGGCGATGGCGTAGGCGGCGACCTCGACAGCGGCCGACAGGCTGTGGCAGGCGCCGTCGATACTGCTGTGGCAGGCCGGTGTGTCGTATCCGGCCAGCAGTTCCCTCAGGGCGCCGGGCAACCCGAGCTGGTCGAGGACCGCAGGCCGGAGCCCCTGGACCACGGTGCGCAGATCGGTGACGGTGGAGCGGAGCCTGTCCCGGAGTGTCCTGACGCATTCCGCGAGATGAGGGTCGTCGATGCGCCGGGCGAGGGCGTCGAGTTGGTGGGCGGTGCCGGCCAGGGAAGGGCCGATGCCGTCGTGGAGGTCCGCGCGCAGCCGCCGTCGTTCCTCCTCGCGCACGGACAGGATGCGTGACCGGCTGCGGGCGATGTCCTCGACGAGACCGGCGGCGTAGGCGAGTGTTCCGGCGCGGTCCGCGACCTCTTCGACCGCGGCCTGCTCCTTGGCCGTCCAGGGATCGTTGACGCTTCGCCGCCCTACGCGCAGGACACCGAGTTCACGGCCCAGTGCCCGGCAGGGAAAGGAGCGCCAGCCCGCGTCGGCCGCCGGTCTGCCGGAGGCCGCCGCCACTGCGGGGCTCTCGAAGGCCGCGTAGGGCAGACGCAGCGCGGACCGCAGGGCGTCGACGAGATGCTGCATGGCTTCCGCCGGCTCACCGGCCGGAGCGACGCGGCGACCGACGTGCGCGACGACGGCGTACGGATCGTGACGGTGCCCGAACAGCGTCCGGTCGACGGCCGCCTGGACGGCGCCGCGGCCGTTGGCCGCGATCAGTGCGGTGAAAGCGAGCAGACAGGTCCCCGTCAGGGACCCGGGCGCGATCAGCCTCGCACCGGCGACGACCCCGGCGTACACCCCGAGGACGAGCGCGCTGAGGACTGTGAAGACGATGGCGCGGCCGAGGACGAGCTCCACATCGAACAGTCCGTGCCGCAGCATCGCGACAGCGACACTCGCGGGTGGGCCGAGCAGCCCGATCAGCATGACGAGATCGCCGACCAGAGCCGGCTGCTCGACGCCGTCCAGGAGGAGGGAGAGGAAGGAGAACGCCATCAGCAGCCCGCCCAGCATCAGCCACTGCAGCTGGGCCCGCTCGGCGCCGGTCGCCGCTCGGGTACGGAGGACGAGGAGGACGGCGGCCACGAGGGTGCCGCCGAGCATGGTGGCCGCGGCACAGGTGAACATCACGATGTGCAGCCACTCCCAGCCCGCGATCCCGAGTGGATTCGGGACACCGGGGACGGGATCGGTGCCGCTGGGCCGCAGCATCGTCGCCAGCGTTCCGATCCCGGCGACCGTGACGACGGCACAGGCGCACACCCGGCGCGGCACCGTTTCCAAGCGGCCGTACGGGAAGAGCAAGGGCACCAGAGGCGTGGCGAACCAGTAGCCGACGAAGCCCCAGCAGCCGACCCAGGCCCCCACCTCCCAGCCGGGAAGGGGTTCCGAGGCGACGAAGTGGCTGTAACCGGCGTAGTAGGCCAGCAGGTGGTACGGGCCGATCATCGCGGGCAGCAGCATCAGCCAGCAGACGGGATTGCGCGGCCGGCCCCTGGCGACGACGGCGCCCACCAGCGGCCAGACCGTGCCGAGCACGAGGTCGGACCAGTACAGGGGCGTGACGGCGATGCGTTCAGCCAGCCAGTCATGCACGGGTACCGTCGCCACGCAGCCCGCCGTGCCCAGCCCCGAGATGCCGTACGCGGTGTGACGCAGTATCCGGTCCCCTCGACTCACACTCGCATGTTCCCGTAATGCGGGCCCTTACCGGGTGTGATCCGGCGAAACCGTCCCGATCGTACGGGACCGGCGCCCCTGGGCCGCGGGACTTGTCCCGCGCGACAGTCAGATCGGTACGGACCGACCACACAGGGAGTTGAGGCGTATGACCACCATCGATCCGGATGCCCGCCCGGGGCGCATGGCGCGACAGGACGGCGACCGGAGGGCCAAGTGGCCCCTGTACGGAGTCGGAGCGGGCGCGCTCGGAGGAGTCGCCACGCTCTTGGCGGACGTCCGGGCCGGCACGGTCGAGCGGACCCCCGTCGAGGCCTCGGTCCTCGATGACGTGAGCCGCTCCGTGGCGCATCTCGGTCTCGTCGCCGGCTTCCTGACGGTCTCCCTGCTCCTCGTACTGGCTGCGGCATGGCGGCGTCAGGTCGAGCCGCGGGTGCCCTCCAGCACCGCCGCCTACGTGGTCAGCGGCGCCCTGACGGCTTCGGCCGCGGGACTGACCTACGGCTACGGATGGAAGGGCGCCCTGGCGATCTACCTGCCGGACGGCTTGGACGAGCGGTCCTTCGGCGAGAACGGGATGTTCGTCTACTTCATGCTCAACGACTTCGGCGGGTACATCGGCTGGCTCGGCGTCGTGGTCGCGGCCGGTGCGGTGGCCTGGATGGCGTTGCGTGAGCGCACGATCTCACGGTGGATCGGCTGGTGCAGCGTCGTGCCCGTACTGGCGGTCGTGCTCTTCGCGGGCATCACCGGCCTTCCCGGCTTCCAGGGCGTCGTCGGCCCCGTATGGATGCTGGTCACCTTTCTCGGACTGGCATGGGGGCGCAGCGCGATCGTCCGTTGACACGACCCTGTCCGCCCCGTACATCAGAGGGCCCCGTGCTGTCCCTCCCCCATGCCGCCCGCCGCGGCGCCGCGTGCGCGGCGATTCTCATGGCCGCGCTGCTGACCACGAGCGCCTGCGGGTTGGACTCCCCGCCGAACGACTCCGGAGCCCTTTCGTCCTACGACTGCACGGAGGAACCGACGGACGAACCCACGGAGGAACCGACCGAAGAACCCACGGAGCTCATCGAGCCGGTCGAAGCGTCGGTGCCCGACAGCGTCGTCGGTGTCTGGTGCGGCGGCAGCGACGCCGAGGGGCACAGGACGTATGAGTTCTCCAGAACCGGTGAGTTCATGGCGAGCAGGGGCAGCGCGGGTTTCCCGGGTGCCGTCGTCAGCGGCTCCCCGTACATGGCCTTCCACTAGATTCGGCGTCGCCAACCACGAGTTCCTGGAGGGACGCCATGACAGATGAACCGCAGCAACACTCCGAGCCCGGGCCTTTGCTGAACTTGGGCTGCCTGATGTTGCTGGTGGTCTTCGGCGGCCTGGCGACGGTGCTGTACGGCCTGGGAGCGCTGATCTTCGGCGACACCCCGGCCTCATCCGCCGTCACCGTCCTCCTCGCGGGCCTGGCCGCCTCGGTCCTGGGCGTCGCCGTCATCAAGCGGTTCCCCCATGCCGTGGAGATGAAGGGATACGCCCCGTCGGCACGTGTCACCCGCCTGGCGGCCGAGCGTTCGCTGGGCGATCACGTCTTCACCCGCAAGAACACCAGCCCGCTGGAGATCGTGGCCGGCACGGTGACCATCGGCGCTGTGATCGTGGGAGCCCTGTGGAGCGTGAACTGGGTCCTCGGCAAGACCGGGACCGACATCCCCGGCCTGCAGAAGCTGGTGACCGCCGTGGTGCTCTGTCTCCTCGCGGCACTCGTCCTCGTGATCATCGCGCTTCCAGTCCTGTTGTGGAGAATGCCCAGGGGATTCGTTCGCACGCATCTGTACGCGGGCGGGCTCGTGTACGCCTCCTACGGCCGCCCTCGCGCCGTGACCTGGGACGACGTCGACCGCCTTGTGCTCTCACGACCGGCCCACGGAGCCGATCTCTTCGGCGGCAAGGTGGTCGCCTACCACGTGATCACCCATGCCGGGCACCGCCTGCGGATCGACGCCCATCCCCACCTGGAATCCGACCCCCTGGGCGAGCACATACTGAACGCCGTACGACTGCGTCGGCGCCCGGTACTGGAGGGAGGCCCGGCGGCGGGCGACCCCGGTCACCGGCGGATCTAGCTTGATCTCCAACCTGTGCGGCGGGGCTGTGGAGCGGCCGACTTCTTCGTTCGCCGTCGCATCGGCTGTGCTTTGCGGGTGTGCGCACGTCGTGGCGGGGTGTGAGCTGGGTGTTCCTGCGGCCCGGTGGCCGTCCGGGACCGGGCCGCCCGCCGCTCCGAGCGGCGGATCAAGGCGGCTGGCTTCCCCCGGGAGAAGCCGCTGCGGTCCTTCGGCTCCGAAGCCGACCCGAACATCGATCCGGCCACCGTCCACACCCTCGCGAGCTGCGAGTGGATCAAGAAGGTCGTGCGGGAGCGGGGAAGCGAAGGCCGAGCCGCTGATCCGGCGTGCCGGTTCCCGGGCGCGGTCAGGCTCTGGGCTTCTCGTGGTCACGCGGTGCGGGGCTCCGCCTCCCGCCAGAACGCGTCGACGCGGGCGTTCCATTCGTCGGGGATCTCCTGGAAAGGCTGGTGTGCTTCCTCCTCCATGACCGCGAACAAGGCGCCGGGGATCGCGTCGGCGACGGCGCGGCAGAGTTCTGGGCGGCTGGTGGAGTCGCGGCCGCCGGCGAGCACCAGTGTCGGCACTTCGATGTCCGGCAGACGGTTCGTCGTGTCGTGGTCGAGGACGGCGTCGAGGAAGCGCTTCAGGTCCTCGGGCGTCTGCTTGTGCGGGAAGGCGAGCACATCCTCGATGAACCGGTCGACCGTGCCGTCGTTGTGTGCCCGGGCCGTGTAGATGTCCAGGAAGAAGCTCTCGAGGAACGTGCGTTCGTCGGGGGACGTCTCGACCAGCCGGCGGACGAACAGGCACCACCGGCGCAGGTAGGCGTCCGGCACCGACCAGGTGCTCTGGAGGACCAGGCTGCGCACCAGCCGGGGGTGACGAAGGGCCAGCTCCTGGCTGATGACGCTGCCGCCGGAGAAGCCGGCGACATGAGCGGAGGGGATGTCCAGCGCCCGCAGCAGCGCGGCGGCGTCGTCGGCCATCGCTTCGACCGAGACAGGGCCCTCGGGCATGGCGGTCCGGCCCGCTCCCCGGTTGTCGAAGGCGGTCAGCCGGTAGCGGTCGGCCAACCCGTCGAGCTGGAACTGCCAGGACTCGACGGTGTCACCGAGCCCTCCGACCAGCAGGACGTCAGGCCCGGTACCGACCTGCTCGGTCCAGACGTCCAGCCCGTTCGCGCGCACGTACTGCCCCATCGTCCGTACTCCCTTCACGGTTCTTCAAGGGTCCACCCGTCGAGCACGGCACGCCAGCCAGGCTCCGGCCCGCCGGCCCCGGTGCGGGAAGGCCGCCCGGACTCGGACCGTGTCCTGCGCGGTGGGGGCCGTGTCTCGTTCGGTGACCCTCCACTGTCGGCTTCAGCCCTTCACCGTCGTGGGTGTGGGCGCCTGGGACGCCGGCAAGGAGCGCAGGCACCCAAGCACCACCGCGCACGCCGACCGGAACCTGACGCGGGCCCGGCACCGTCTCCGGCGCCACGAAGGCCTCCCGCCAGGACACGAGGGAAACCGCGGCGCCCATCCGCTCACGCAGCCGCTGGACCACCCTCGCGACGGCCTCCTGCAGGCCACCCGGCAACCCCACCCGCCAGCCCCGGTCCGGGGCGTCGGCGACGAAGTCGCGGCCGACGAGGTCCAGGGGCCCGGCCGGTCCGACCGCCGGGCAGCGTGATGATCACCCGCCGGCCAGTGCAACGGGATTCCGTGTGGCCCTGCCGGTTCAGCTCCCGCCAGGTCATCCTCGCGCCGTGGACACGGTGGTTGGTCTCGAAGATTTCGTTGATCCGCTCTTTCAGCTCGGCGTTCTCCTTCTTCAGCCGCTTCAGCTCGGCCGACTCCTCGGTCGTGGTGCCCGGACGGGTGCCGGCGTCGGTCCGGTCCTGCCGGACCCATGTGCGCAGCGTCTCGGTCGTGCCGATCCCGGGCTTGGACGCGACCGCTTTCATCGCGGCCCACTCGGTGTCGTGGTCAGGCCGTACCTCGGCGACCATCCGCACCACACGACGGCACAGCTCAAGCGGGTAAGGGGAAGGACGGGCCAGGACTCGGTCCTCTCAAATGATCGAGTGGTCTGCACCGGTCCTGCCGGCGCCGCCGCCACCGGTACCGAGTCGGCCTCAGCCACTACCGCTGCCGCGGCCACCGGCCGCCATAGCCGCCGTGCAGTATATGAATACGCATCGCGCAGAAAGGGGCGGTACCGACGTGCCCGATTCCAGCCCACTCAAGCTGCTCTGCCTTTCGGACGAAGAGCAGAGCGTCTCCCTGTGCGTCATCGGAGGAATGAGCTTCTCCGGCACCGGCCAGTACGACGCCCTCCACGCTGAGATCGTGGTCAGCACCGGATTCGTCAGTGGTCGCGTCGAGCTGTGTCTCAACGCGTACGACCTCGACAGTTGGGCCGAGGTTCTGGAGTCTCTCGCGGCCGGGAGGAAGGCCACCTGGCTGGAGAGCGGACGCTCCCCGCGGATCATGATCGACCCCACGGAGGAGAACGAGAGCGGGTGCACGGAGGTGAGCGTTTGCGACGTCACTGGCTCACAGGTCTTCGTCACCGTGCCCCTCGTGAATCAGCCCGATTGGGGCGCACACCGCCAGATGCTTGCGGCGGTCAGAAGCCGATTCCGGCTGGAGCGGTGAGAAGGCGGGGGACGGCCCACCGTGCCGCCCCACCCGTGATCAGCTCAACGACCAGCCGGACCGCCGGCCACAGCAAGTGCGGCTGCAGTACTGCTGAAGTCAGCCTCTGGCTGGCCCACGGCCTTCTCCTCTGACGTCACACCTGCTGCGACGGCCGGTCCGGGTCACGCGGACAACGCCACGGCGTGCAGCCGCTCATGCGGCAGTTCCTCACCGGGACACCTGTCCGTGCAGAGATTGCTCGATGTCGATGCCCACCTGGCTGAGACAGTCAAGGAATATGCGCACCGCGGGACTCATTGTCCTGCCCCTGACCACGCTCACACCCACAGGACTGTGCACCCCTGGCAGATCCGTGCTCAAGACGGACAGATCCTTGTCTCCTCGGACAATGAGAACAGGCAGTACGGCAAGCGGATCGGTCTCTGCCAGAAGGGTGCGCACGGTCAGGATCGACGTGCACTCGACGCGGTTCGCCGGCACGTCAAGACCGCGCCGGCTGAAGAGGAGTTCCATCTCGCGGTGCAGTGCCGTTTCCGGAACGGGAAGCACCCAGGGATACCCCATCAGCTCATCCAGTCCGGGGTCCGTCAAAGTGGCGGCCGGATGATCGGAGCGTACGACGATTCGAATCGGCTCGTGATACAAATTCCGCCAGGCAATTCGATCGTCGTCGCTCGCCGGAGTCAAGCGCCCGATGACCACGTCGACATCGCCGATGATCAGACCTTCGGCCAGGCGGTCCGGAGTCGCCTCGCGAACCGACACCGTCACATTCGGATAATCCCTCTTGAGACGTGCGATGGTTCTTGGCAACAGCAGGTTGGCACCGCTGAGGTGGTTTCCGACCGTCACCCTGCCGACTGTTCCGCTCTGCAGCTCGGAAACATGCTTTCCCGCCAGCCGGATCTGCGCCAGGATCGCTTGGGCGTCCTCGATGAAAACGGCACCGTAAATCGTCGGGGTGACACCGCAAGGACCGCGGGTGAAAAGTCCCACGCCCAGCACCGCCTCCAGTTCCCGCAAGCCGCGGGTGACGACGGGTTGCGTGATGTGCAGGCGTTCGGCCGCCCCCATGAGACTGCCCTGTTCGGCGATCACTGTCGCCAGCACCAGATGGCGCACTTTCAGGCGGCCGTCCAACAATCGGCTGAGGTCCATGGCACCCATCGCTTGTCGTCCTGTCGAACCCTGCCGGGAGGAAATGCCGTCCACCGGACCTGCCCCCTGTCGCAGCCGATAGGTGGACGCTGCGGCAGGGGGCCGTGGGCCTTCGTACGGTTCCGCGGCTTCCGGAGCCCGCGGAGCAGTCGGACCCTTGAGCTCGTCCGCCCCCTGGCCGTTCCTCCGGTGGCCGGAGGAACGACCTCGGCCCGGATCAGTCGCGGCCGGCCTCGACCATCTTCTCGGCGAGCAGCTTCGGGTTGGTGAACATGACCTCATGGCTGCCGGGAAGCTGGACGAGCCGGTGCAGGCCGAGCCGGGACGACATGCGCGGGTGCCAGCCCCACTCCCCGGGGGGCAGCGCCGTGTCCTCGGTGCCGTTGAGGTAGGTCTTCGGGGTCCCGAGCCGGTAGAAGCGCTTCAGGTCGAGCTTGTCGAGGATCGGCCGCAGAGGCTCGGAGGAGAGCTGGTCATAGGTCCGCCGCGCGGTCTCCAGATCGGCGTCCTGGATGAACGCCTCACGCCAGATGTCGAACGGCAGGGTCACCGTGTTGTCACCCGAGGCAGCGGCAAGCGTGGTGAACATTTCCCGGTAGTGGGGAGGAAGTTCATCCATCTGGCTGTTGCCCGCCCGCGGAACGAAGGCGTTCCAGAACACCAGACGTCGCAGCCGCTCGGGGATCTCCTCCGCGACGCGTGCGATGACGGTCCCGCCGAAGCTGTGGCCGAGCAGCACGAAGTCGGTGAGTTGATGTTCCTCGACGTAGTCGACGATCGAACGCACACAGTCGTTGTGGTTGACGTTCTTCTCGACATCCTTGCCATGGCCCGCCACGGTCGGGGCATGAGCCGTGTGCCCCATCGCCTCGAGATGCTCCACGACGGGTCCCCACAGGGGGCCGTCGTGCCACGAACCGTGAACTAGCACGAATGTGGTCATCAGCTCGTCCTTCGCGTTGGTGAGTGCACCGAGCGGTTCGCGGCAGTGCGCCGCGAACCGCTCCTTTGTGCGTCAGTACAACGACCCTAGGAGTACTCACACCTCGGCCCTGTCCCCATTGCGCGGCGGATGGACGATGAGCGCGGAGGCCCTTGACGACGGGGGAGACTCCCCGCACGGGCGCACGGGCGTATGAGCAGCCGCGGCAGCCGCGGCCGGCGCGGGCCGACTCGCCCGACGGCGGATCCGGGCGAGGTGGCCGAGGGGCCGCCGACACACAACCTTGTCCGTGGAGCATGACTCCCACGCGAGCGTAATAAACATCGTGTGACACCATCCGCCGCCCGGTGTCAGGGGCGTCCGGTGATCAGGTACTCGGCCTCACGGCCGAGGGCGGCCGTGTCGTTGAGGAATGCGGTGTGACCCGGTCCGGCCCAGGTGAGCAGCCGGGCCCCCTCGATCTGTGACGCCATGCCCTGGCCCCAGGAGAGCGGAGTCGCCGGATCGTGTGTGCCCGCCACCACCAGCAGCGGCGGAGTGCCGCTCACCCGGATGGGTCCCCAGGCGTTCGCCGGCCTGACCGGCCAGCCCAGGCAGCCCGCCTGCACGTCCCAGCTCTCGATGTGGCCCTGAACGGTCGGCGCCAGGCGGCGGACCTCCGCCAGGCGTGCCCTGAACTCCTCGTACCCGAGGTCACCGGTGGGCATGTCGTGGCACGTGATCACACGGTACGCGGCGCTCTGCGCCCCGACGGCCGCGAACGCCGACGCGTCCGTGCGGGCGTCGGCCAGATCCTGTGCCAGCCGGCTCCATGAACTGCGGAAGATCAGCTTCGCGTAGGTGCCGAAACCCAGCTGATCGGCGGTCACCTCGGTCCCGGACGCCGCAGCGGGCAACGGGGCACGGTCGAGCAGGGCCCGGTACTCGGCCCTCACGTCACGGCCGTACAGCGCGCAGGACGCGTCCGACCGGCACCACTCGGCGAACTGTCCGAACACCTCCTCCGCCGAGGCCGCCTCGTCGGCGGCCAGTCTGCGGGATCCGATGGTGTGGTCCAGGGAACCGTCCAGGACGGCCGCCCGGACATGGTGCGGGTACAGCCGTGCATAGGTGGCCGTGAGCAGGGTGCCGTAGGACAGGCCGAGCCAGCTCACCCGCCGCTCACCGAGCGCACGCCGCACGGCGTCGAAGTCCCTGGCGGCGCTGACCGTGTCGACGTGGTCGATCAGGGGACCGGTGGCCCTGCGGCAGCCCTCGGCCACCTGCCGGTTGTAGACGATCAGCGCGTCGAACTCGGCTCGTGTGTCCGGGTAACGGGCGCCGTCGAGCCGGGACGTGGGCTTGTCACAGGCGATCAGTGGCCTGCTGTCTCCCACCCCTCGCGGGTCGACCCCGACGATGTCGAACCGTTCGCGCACTTCGGCCGGGAAGACCTGGGCCGCCATGTCCCGGATCCAGGGCCGGGCGGCGTTGCCGGGCCCGCCCGGGTTGAAGAAGAGGGTGCCGACCCGCCGAGCCGGATCGGCCGCCCTCAGCCGGCTCACCGCAACGGTGATCTGTTTTCCGCCGGGCTCCGCCCAGTTCAGGGGAACCGGCACAGACCCGCACTCGGCGCCCTGTGTACCGCACTCCTGCCAGTTCAGCGGCGTGGAGCCTAAGTTCGCGGGCTCGGCGGCGACCGCGTTCGAAGGAAGAAGGGAAAGCGTTGTCACCATCACCGCAAGCAGTGCGCGCGCCGGCTTTCGCATGAGACCGTCCCTGTCGTTCGGGAATGAGCGAGGAGGAAACCTCACTCCGACAGATGCTGTCACAGCGTATGCGGCACCGGCAGACGCTTCCTGCCGGTGTCAGCCCAGGTAGGCGGCGAACGCGCTCACGTCGGCCAGGTGCCCGTCGATCGCGGCGATCCTGCCGTCCCGCAGCCTGAGCACGAGAGCGATGTCGACGTCGAGGCGCTTGCCGTCGTACTCGCCCGAATCGTGCAGCAGCGCGAGCAGACTGTCGCGGCCGTCGGTGCGACCTGCCATTCCTCCAGAACAGCGGCCGTGTCATGGCGAAGACCGCCAACGGCTTCGCCATCGTGTGAGAATGAGAAGACGTGGTCGCGCAGTGATCCGACGGAGCGGTCCCGGCGAGAGCCGGCCAGGACGCCGACAGGGTTCGTGTTCATCGCGTCGTGCCTCCTGACTGGGTCATCGCCGGTCCCGGCGACCAGAACCTCTGAGCACGACGTTAGGAGCGGTACCCCTGGTCCGCTGTCCACCTGGCGCGGCATCTGTCCGGATCGCGAATGGAGGCAGGGAATCACCGCCGCGGGACCGCCCGTGGGCAGCACGCGAGAAGCGCGGATCGGCCATGCGCCGCGTTTTCCGGATAGTGGGCGATGAAGCGGGCCCCGTAGCTTTGCCGTGGCCGAGAGACAACGAGAAGAAGGGACATCTTCATGGCTGAAGTACGACCGCTCCCCAAGCGCCCGGAGGACGTCATGGGTGCTCTGGTGGACCGTTTCAACACGGGCGACATCGATGTGATGATGAGTATCTACGCCGAAGGCGCCGCATTCGTGACGAACTCCGGGGAGGCTCTTACCGATCCGGCCCTCATTCGTCGGGAGCTGGCCAATTTCATGTCGGTCGGTCTGCCCATGACGACTGATGTCCGCCACATGATCGTCGCTGACGACATCGCCCTCTTCCTGGTCGACTGGGAGATCAAGGGGACCGGCCCCGACGGCGCTGACGTGCATCTTCGTGGTTCTGCCTCGGACATCGCCCGGCGAGGCTCCGACGGCTTCTGGCGTTACGTCATCGACAACCCGTACGGCACACGCTTCCGCGAGAAGATCTGATCCGGCCTCGCGGTCCGGCAGTGGGCCGCCGACGGAGTCAGCGGCCCACTCTGTTTCAGGAAGCCCGGGGCCGAGTGAAAAGATGTGACAGACTGGATCCCAGGTTGACACCGCAGAAGGGGGCCTTCGCCGGCAGAAGGCGGGATTCCTCGTTCAGCTGCGGAATTCTGGCCGCGGGACCGATGAGTTGGCCATTGCTGCCGATGTCGAGCGACACCACGGGACCGTTCTGGATCCTTGGGAAGGGAATCGGCTGAAGGTCTTCGGTGAAGGTTCTCCACACTCCTTCGAAGTTGACCACCCACAAGGGGTCCTCGTGCGGCCTGAACACCAAGGACCGCGTCCCCCAGTCGGTCAGGACGTTCTCCGTCAGGTAGGTGTGACCGCGGGAGACCGGCTCCTCCCAGACCCTGAGGTACGGGCGGATCTCCTCGGTGAACGAAGCGATCAGTCCGGAGGCGTCCCGCGCGTCCGCCGCGGCGGGGGCCGGCTCCTCGTGGAGCGCACCGGGACGCGCGTCGCCCGCCCCCTCCTCGACGGACGGGCCGCCGGCCACGGCAGCGGTGGGTGCGGAGGTGGTCTGTTCGGTGACGGAGGACAGCGCCCGCGCCTTCTGAGCGCCGGTCAGGACATCGCGGACCGCAGCCGCGGACCGGCCGCGGTCGGTCATGGCGGCCGACGGGGGAGGGGCCGGGCGCGCGGGAGCGTGAGGTGCCGTGTCCATCGGCGTCTCGGTGGTGCGCAGGAGGACGTCGGCGGCCACCCAGCGGCTGCCGTCGGGACCGTGGAGCTCCACCAGGGCCACGGCGCGGACCCGGTGGCCGACCAGCCCTTCCCCCTTGGCGTTGGCCATCGGCGTGCCGAACCTCAGCAGTTCGCGGCGCTGGCTGGAGGAGGAGGCGGTCTGCCCGAGCGTGGCGCGGTCGCCCGCGACCGGGACGGCCGGCCCGCCGCGGTCGGCGGAGCCGTAGGGGGAGGAGTGGCTGTAGCCGAGGCTCGGCGTGATGGTGTTGTCCGCCTGCGTCTGGAAGCCGTCCACGGACAACTCGATCCGGTCGATGGCGGTGTCCTTGCTGGTCACTTCCGAACGCGGCGAGTACAGGGTGATCCTCATCGAGACGCCGGTGCCGCCCGGGCGGCCGAGGAAGGGCGCGAGAGCCGCGGGCCCCAGCCGGGTGGTCCGGTTGCTCTGTGCCAAGGTTGTCAGCCGGATGAACATGCTCTCGGCCGACAGTGTGATCTCCGGTTCGGATGTCCGCCGCAGAGTGTGGTCGACGGCCCGCAGCGCATCGGCCAGCTCGCGTACGCCGCCGAAGTCGTAGATCTCGATCGGCCGTACGGGAACCCAGGCCGGGCCGGACAGCAGGGCGCGCAGATCCGCCGGGACCTCCGTCGCCGCTGCCGGGCCCCCGGGCACTGGGCCCGGTACGGACGGATCGGCCGTGAAGACGGCCGGCTCGACGGACGCGGCGCGCCGCTCACCCTCGTCCGGCGCCTCCGAGAGGTTGTACCGCAGCACGGTGGTGGCCGGCTCCACCTCCCGGCGGCCCGTCCAGGGCGCGGGCAGGACGTCGGTCCGTGTGCGGGGAAGGACGAACACGTCCTTCACGAGGTCCACACCGGTGCCGATCATGTCGAGCAGACGCCGGAGGACGAGTTCGGTCAACGGGCGCGAGGAGACCCGCACCTCGTACTCGTACGGCAGGGAGAACTCGGTGGTGCTGCCGAACGTGCGCTGCCAGGAACGCAGTTCGCGGCTGGAGTTCTGGGCGTCCGACCGGTTGCTCTGCCGGGCCAGGCTCAGTGCGGGCCTGGCCCGCTCTCCCTCGCGCTCGACGAGCGGTGAGAAGTCGACCTGCCCGCTGACGGTCCGGCTGCTGCTGATCCGGGTGGCCCCGGGCACCTCCAGCGCCGTACCGTCGCCGTGCGAGTGGCCGAAGACGTTGTCCATGCCGGAGGTCGCCGTCACCCGCTTGCCGCGCCGGGCCGACAGGTCCTGGCCGGGCGCCGGCCGTGCGACCAGCGTCACCTCGACCAGCCGGGGGCCGAGCCAGGAACGGTGGACGAAGTGGAAGGCGGTCCGGCCCTTCGGCCCGGCATGGACCAGGGCGCGCAGGCCGAGACTGGTGGCGTGCTCGTTGATCCGGGTCAGCACCCCGGGCACATGGGCGGCGTGACCCGGTGTCGTCACTCCGGGCGCCTCCTGCTGGACGAGGCGGAGGATGCGGCGCTGGAACGCGTCGCGGCCGCCACCGGTGTGGACCTCGGTGACCGTGCCCGCGCCGAGCGTGCCGCCGCTGTCGACGTACCACGACGGCAGACGGCGGTCCGGCGGGGCGGCGGACAGGGACGTCTGACCGGCCGCGGCGACCAGGACCGCCAGATCCGGGTGGTTCTGCAGGTCGTTGTCGACCAGCAGGAACTCCACGCCCTCGGGCAGCTCGACCACCCGGGTCCGGTCCCAACCGCCCAGCCCCGGTGCTGCGGTGCCGCTCACCACGTTGCGTGCGCCGCCGCGAACGGTCACCACATAGTGGGCTTTCGCCGTGAAGCGGTAGGCGGGTGTGGTGTCCTCGGTGGTGACGCGGAAGACACCGGTGTTGTCGTTGACGGTGACACTGTCCGTACGCGCGACGCGTGCCTGGAAGCCGCCCTGGGGGGCGAAGGAACTGTTCTTGCCCCCGTAGCGGCCCGCCAGGGACAGGCCGCCCCGGTGGCCGGACTGCTCGCTGTCGGTCGAGGCGGAGGCGTTGGTGGACTGCAGCCAGCGTTCCGCGTCCAGCTTCGGCGGCCGCGGCAGCACCCGCACGTCGGTGAGGTACCCCTTGACCTCGATGGTGAAGTCCGTGCCGGCCAGCACGCCCGGAGTGGCGGCACCCTCGACGACGTAGGAGTCGCGGAAGATCCTCAGCGCGTTGGCGGACAGATGGTGCGGGGAGAACGCCGTGCCGACGACCTCGTGCGCCAGTGACTCGCGGTCGGTGGCCGGCTCGCCCACCGCGGCGCGCCAGACCCAGCGCCCCGCCTCGGCCGCCCGTCCGGCCACCCAGTGCGCGCTGCCGGAGACGAGACCGCCCACGGGCCGCACCAGCGACGAGAGCCATGCGGGGGCGGCCGCTCGCGGCACCGCATCGCCCGCTCCTTCCGCGGCACCGGTACCGGCAGGGACCGCGGCGCCCTCCGCGACGACCTGGGCCTCGACGTCGTCCTCCTCGACCCACCCGCCCGGGGTGGCCGGCATGACGTACCGCTCGGCCTGCTCCGTCGCCTCGCGCTCCAGGCCCTCGATCATGCCGAGGACCACGCGGCGCAACTCCGCGCTGCCGCCGACACGGTCGAGCCAGGCCGTCTCGGGCAACCGCAGTACGCCTTCCTGGAGGGTGCGCCCGGGATCCGGCAGCGAGAGCATCCGGTCGTCCCGGTGGCGGTGGTCACGGATCTCCGCACGGCCGGGGCGGGGAGCGGTGAAGGGACGGTCGAGCGTGCGGTACGTGGGCAGGGCCAGACGCACGCTGCCGTCCGCGCTGTCCGGTTCGGGGGCCGGACCGTGGCTGTCGGAGATCTCCAACCGGTAGGTGACCGGGACGGAGAAGACCTGGATGCCGTTCTCGGTGGGACTGAGCATGTAGTACTCGTGGCCGGTGCCCGCGCCGGCTCCCGTGGTCCTGGTGTGCTGCGACGTGTACGAGTACTGCGGCCTCAGCTGCTGCAGCGGCTGGTCACCGTCGACGGCGAACGGATTGCTGACCGCGCCGCCGCCGACGTTCCAGGCGAAGGGCGTGCTCTGGAACTGCTCGTCCCCCGGGACCGTGGACCCGGTGTAGTTCAGCGTCTGGACCTTGGGAACGGTGCGCTGGTGCTCGACACCCGCGTTGGCGTCCTGGCCGATGTAGCGGCGTTCGGCGACCAGGCGGACGGAGCTGCGCCGGGTCCCGAGTGCGCCGGGCAGCTCGAACCAGGTGGTCTCGCCGCCCTCGATCATCTCGTCCAGGGCGGAGCGCAGGCCCAGCCGGGAACGCATCCGGTCCAGCTTGCGCAGGTTGTTCAGCCGCTGGGTGCGGGTGGCCTGTCCGGTCGCCCTGTCCCACGGCTGGGTCCCGGGCTGGTCGGAGGGCAGGAATCCCTGGTCGCGCAGCCACCGTTCGGCCCGCTCGAAGAGTGTCTCGGTACCGGAGACCTGAAGCGGGGTGGTGGATACGCCGAGTTGTTCGAGGTGAAGCACCTCCGGCGGCAGATGGCGCGTCTCGGACGGAACGCGGCCGAGGGCGTCGAGCGAGGGGACCAGCAGGTCCATCGGGTATCGCTTGCCGCCGGCCAGGGGTGATCCGGCGGCCGGGAGGACTGGTGCCTGATCCGGACGGATGAGGGTCACGTGCAGGCGCATCCACGGCGTGACGTTGAGCAGGGGGGTCGCCGTCCGCAACGAGTGGGCGATACGGGCGCTTCCCCCGCTGTTCAGGAGGTGTGCGAACTGGCGCTGCGCGCCGAACTGGAACGTGAGCTGTCCGCCGATCGGCTCCACGCCGGTGAGCGGGTCGGGAGCGCCGGCGGCGAAGCCGAAGGTGACCGACAGGTTGAGACCGGCTCCATTGCTGATCTGAGCGCTGCCCTGCATGCGCAGCGACCGCAGGACATACGTCTCCAGCACCGAGCTCGCCGTGGTGGGCCCGGTGACGGTGTCTCCTCCGGTCAGCTCCGCGCCGACGCGCAGATAGCCGATGGTCTCACCGGAAGCGGTGTAGAGGGTGGGTGTGGCGACCGAACCGCCCCACATCTGCGGGAAGTTGCTGCGGTGGTTGCCCTCGCCGAAGAACTCGGACAGCTCCTGGCGTGACCTGTCCGACAGCGAGCCGAACTGGTCGGCGAACGAACGCAGCACGTCGTCGACGAGCATGTCGTGGTCCGCGAGGGCCTTCGGGCCGAACAGCGGTACCTCGTCGAGCAGTCGGTCGAGCGGTGCGGGCACGCTCTCCGGCCGCCCGGGGTCGACCCGGGGCAGCCCTTCGGAGGTGGCGAGGTAGGCGGGGAACCACACCAGCAGCTTGTCCGGTGCGGGGCCCCGGGCGGGCTTCCACCCGAGGACGGGCGGCGTGCCGGCCGGCACGCCATTGTCACGCAGTTCCCACGTCATCGCGTAGTCGAACGGCCAGTGCCGCCCCTTGCTGCGGATCAGAACCATCGGCTGGACCGTCGTACCGACCGTCACCGAGGTCGTGAGCTGGTTGTACGTGAGGCTGGGCTGCGACGTGAGGGTGATACGGCGCAGTGGTCCCTTGTCCACGTTCCAGGTGTGGGAAAAGGGATGACTGAGGCCGCGCAGATCACCGCTGCCACCGGTGTCCCCGACCTCGTTGATGCCGAAGGCCCAGCGCTGGACGCTCACCGGCGGTCCGTCGGGCAGGGAGTCGAGCTGCGGGGAGGAGGGGCCGAGGGCGGTGAGGGTGAGGCGGAGCGAGACGGGACACCGCTGCCCGCGGTAGGTGACGTCGAGGGGGAGACCGGCTGTGCTGAACAGCCGGGCCCACTCGGCGGACAGCAGGCGCTGGGTCAGGACCCGGCGTACCGCGGCACGGAACGCGCGGTCCGGGCCGCTGCCGCTCTCCACCAGCTCGATGGCCTGCTCCCGCAGCCACTCGACGGTCGCCTGCGGCACGGGCGTGATGTGGGCGAGTTCCCGCGCACCGTCACGACGTGTGCCGAAGCTCTGCACGGGGGTACTGAGGGGGCGGGCGGGCCCGCTGTCTCCGGAAGCGTCGTCCGCCCCTCGTTCCTCCTCGGCCACTGGGGCCGGCTCACCTCGAGGAGGGGGTGCCGGCGCCCTGCCGTACGCCCCTGAAGGCACGTCGCCGAGCCGGACGGCCGTGCCCGCCGGCGTACGGCCGTCCGGTGCCGCGGAGGTTCCGTTCGGCTGACTGGTCTGCGGGTCCTCCGCCTGCGCGACAACGTCCGGAGAAACGTTGTGATCCGCCCTGTCCTCGGGCCGATGAGCCATTCCCATTCCTCACCATGCCGGTTCGGGCCGCCGTTCCCGGCCCGTCAGCTCTTTCGGCCGGTCGGACCGCCTCATCGCGGAACACCGGCGAGCACGGACTCGGACGTGCCACTTGCTCCCTACCTCGGTTGCTCACCGGGCAACCCTGTGGGGACCCTGTCCTCGGCCTTCGCGTCCCTCGCCCCGGACCGACGAGAGACCTCAGGTACGGAGCGTGGTGGAGGGAAGCTGACCGTAGTGGCGCTGATAGTCCCGGGCGAACCGGCCCAGATTGGTGAATCCCCATTGACAGGCGATCTGCGTCACGCTCACACCGCTCTGCGGGTCGGCCTGAGCCAGCATGTCGTGGGCGCGAGCCATGCGCACACGGCGAACGTATTCGGTGGGCGTCATGTCCATATGCCTGCGGAAGCCCTCCTGAAGGGCACGCGGGCTCAATGAGGCGGCCGCGGCCAGCACGGGAATCGAGAGGTCGGTCTCGGGCTCCCGTTCCACGAGTTCCACCGCCCGGCGCAATGCTCGCGGCAGCACCCGGCCGGGCCGTCCTCCCTCGTCCGCGTCGACCACCGGGTGGGTGTTCACGAGCGCCATGGCAAGCGTCCTGGTGAGCTGCTCCGTCAGCAACGGGAAGCGGGAGAAGGCCCCCTGCTGGGTCGCCTCCTGCTTGAGCAGCGCGGTGACCGCCTGCCAACTGCGAGCCGCCACCGGGGTCACCGGAGCGCCTATTCCGAATCTGACGGTGCCCTCCGACGCCACGCCCGCGACTTCCGCGGCTTCCTCCACCACGTGACGGGGCAGCCTGATCGTCTGCAGTTGGCAGTCGGTCTCCCACGTCAGGGAGAAGGGACGGTACGGGTCGATGGCCACGGATTCGCCCACGGCCAGCGTCCGCTCCACCCGGCCCGACCTGATCGTCAAAGCGCCGCGCAGGGGTGCGGAAACCAGGACCCAGTTCCCGAGCGGAACGGGTTCGACGTGCACCGGCGCGCCATAGGACAGCCGGTGAATGGCGATCTCGCCCAAGCTCACCTGCGTCTGTACGGCGTGAAACTGTACGGGGCGGCCGGTCACGGTGAGTTCGTGCCAGCAGTAACTGGCGCCGACACCCATCTGCGCCTCAGCGATGTCCCGCGTATCGAGAAGTGTCCGTGCCTGCACCGCCATGCGCCGGCTCCCTCACATTTACCTCAGTGTCCGCCGATTTGAAATATGATGCCAGCGATCCGGACCGGAGAATCGTCGCCTGCTGAGGAGTTCCGTGATCGCGGGACCGAGGTGAAGTGATCGTGCCGTGTGCGGCATGACCAAGGCGTCCGAGCCCTGTCCCACCCGGAGGAACCGGCGCCACGACATGAACGTCCAGGTCGTCGGCGTACCCGGTCGGACGTCGGTGTGGGGCGGGTCCGCGGAGTCGGCCGGTTTTCCGTAATACCCGGGCCGCATCCCGAAGGCCCGCCGGGTGGCCAGCAGATGCAGGTGCTTGTAGGTCGCGTAGCCATCACCGACCGCGAACAGGGCATCTCCGAGCGCGCGCAGCTCCCGGTACCCGTCCCTGCTGTACACATGCCCCCAGGCCACTTCGATTTCCGGCCGCGGCTGATGCCGGACGCTTGTGTTCCACTCGATGACATCACCCGGAATCACAAGTCCACTCCGGTGGAGCACATTCAGTGATGCGTCATACACGCTGGGTGCGCGCAGCACCTCCAGGGGCTTTTCGTACTCCTCCGTCATGGGGGCGATCGGTTCGGCCAGCTCGGCGTCCTTGATACCGAGCAGATATTGATCCGAAGCGGTTTGGGTTCTGGGTCGTTGGGTGGGCGTGAGCGATCTGGTGGGGGACGCGCGGCATCTGTCGCCGTCGGCGCAGGAGGCCCTGCGGCTGCGTGCGGTGGCCGCGTTGGCGGCGGGGCGGGACCGTGAGGACGTGGCGGCAGTGTTCGGGGTGTCGCTGAAGGCGGTCGACGGGTGGTGGGTGAAGTGGCTGGCCGGCGGCCGGGAGGCGCTGGTCATGCGGCCGCGGGGCAAGCCGGTGGGGGTGCATCAGGTGCTCGGGGAGGCCGAGCAGGGTGCGGTGCGGCAGGCGGTCCTCGATCACCGGCCCTGTGATGTGGGGCTTTCCGGTCAGCTGTGGACGCGGCGGCTGGTGGGCGAGCTGATCGTGAAGCTGTACCGGGTGCGGCTGACAGAGGTGGGGGTGGGCAAGTACCTGAAGCGGTGGGGGCTGTCCTTCCAACGCCCGGACAAGCGGGCCGTCGAGCAGGACCCGCAGGCCGTGGCGGGCTGGCATGAGGAGACCTGGCCGGAGATCCGCGTGGAGGCGAGGAAGGACGGCGGCGAGGTCCTCTTCGCCGACCAGGTCGGCATCCGGTCCGACCAGGTCACCGGCCGTACCTGGGGTGAGAAGGGCAGGACCCCCGTCGTGCGGCGGAGCGGGAACCGGTTCTCGGTGAACGCCATGTCGGCGATCAGCACCAAGGGCCGGACGCACTTCATGGTCTTCACCGAGCACTTCACCGCCGAGGTGATGTGCCGCTTCCTGGACCGGCTCGCCGGCCACTTCGAGACCAAGGTCCACCTCGTAATCGACTCCGACCTCAAGCACAGCCTGCCCCGACAGCACCGGGCCCGGAACCAGGCCGAACTCGCCGCCGACACCCGCTGCTTCTTCCGCAGACGCCAGCGACAGCCCCACATCGTCCGCGGCTACTTCGGCGGCCCACACGTCCGTTACGTCCTGGACGAGAACCCCATGAGTTTCTGATCAATAACAGCGCCCACATATGCAGTTCGCGACGTGCCCATTTCCTGGCCTTGATCCTACATGAGGGTCCGTCAGCAAGTTGACGGACCCTCATGTAGGATCAAGGCTAAAAATTTGTCACTTTCCCCTCACATCAGGGCAGCGGGACAACCAATGGCGGGACATCCCAACCAGTCGGCGATCCTCTGAACAAAGGAAACCACAATGCCTGAGACGACCCGATTCTGCTTCGCTGTAGACAAGGAGACAGCTAAAAAAATCAAGCAGCACACGGACAAAGTCAAGCAACTGGAAATACTCATCGCGTACTACGCGGCGAAAAATAAAGCCGAGGCTGCGGAACGGCACATGAGTGCGTTGCCGGACGAGGGCGTGGTCCAGAGGGCTGAGACGAACCGTCTCACCGTGCCCGCCCGGACCGAGCCGACGCCGGTGAGTACAGCGGACGACGTCTTCCACCCGTCCCAACGTGCTCACTCCGGTCCGGTGTACCCGACCGTGGATCCGGACGTCCGTGCCCGCTGGGCCGACCGGTTCACCAAGGCCCGGGAGACCCTCGAGACGTTGCCGGAAACAAAGCGGGAACAGCTTCTCGCACAGGCTGCCGCGCTCATGAGCGGGCGCCATCAGCCCTCACCGATCGACCGCGCCGGCATCGCCGAGGGCTCGCCCGAAGCCGACTATGCCGCGCTCTTCGACGACATGGCCGCTGTGATCGCCGAACGCATGCACAGCGGGCCGCACCCGGACTCCTGGGAAGAGTCGCCGGCACGGCTGCTGTCCGAAGAACTGCGTACCGCATTCGGCACGCGGACGGTAACGGGCCTGCCGGGAGGCATGCGGACAACGAGTCACAGCGCTGCCAGGCCCCAGGCGTTCCTGGACGGCCCCGCCTCCTCCCACCGGGAAGGCAATGACACCTCTCGCCACACGTCGGTGTCCGGGCAAACCGCCAAGGGGCCTGTCACCCCTCTCGCACCCGCACAGATCCCGCTGCCCGACGACCGCACTCCTCCCTCGTCCCATGCAGCGGAAGCAACTTCCTCCGCAGGCTTCGAACCGCATCCGGCTGAAGAAGTATCCTCCGAGCAAGCTCTTGCCCATGCAGTCCTCGATGATCTGGCTCCCCTTTCAAACGAGCGGAGGGAACTCGGTTCAGCAGAGATGGCGCTGTCCGCTCAGACTCCCGCTAATGAGGCGAACAAAGCGACAGCGGCCGCTACGGCAAAGACAACTACTCAGGACCATCATTCGATCATCGAATTCCTAAAAAATTGGAAGACTTATTCCACTGTCCCCGGAAAGGTTCGTTCAGAGGCGCTGCGCGAAATCGACACCGCCATCAATGAACTCAGCATTTTCCCCAGAGACAAATATCGCGCGCATATCGCACTGGAAGCGATCCAAGTGTGGGAAAAATCAAAATCCAAATCCATCCGCCGCGAGGCAGTTGCGGAGCTCAAGAGGCACGTAGAATCTCTGACCGAAGGAATTTCCAACTCGTCCAGGATTTTCTCCGATGTTGCGGAAACCCTTGATCTTGCAGGTTCCGTCGAAATTCCACACTACTGGGGCGATCTGGAGTGGCGCAAAGACAATAATGGTGTGTCTTACGCCGATCTCCCTCGCGAGCATCCCGTGTTCGAGGCGGTTCAGCGGTATGTCAGCGCCTCGCAACAGCTTTCCCCGTACACCTCACAGGCCGGGGAGAATACACGAATGGAAGCCATACGGAAGAAGCTCGCCGATCCGAACCTGAAACTTTCAGATCAGGACAAACAGCGCTTGCAGGACAGACTTTCCGAGGGAAAGCCAGGCGGGCCGCCCCCGCCCACGTCGCGGCACATGGAGATCGAAAAGATAGAGGTAATCGCCAATCCGACACTTTGGGAAAAGTTCTCCACCGCCAAGAGGGCGTTCAGGAATTCCATGGCCGAAAGAAAGGAATCCGGATTTTCCGTATCCCCACAGGTTGCTGTTGACAGGATCGAATGGTCCTTGGGGGAGCCGCCCCTCTTGGATGGATCCGCACGCTCTGTTCAACTTTCAACGCGTATAAATGATATATCTGGTGCTCGCCGACCGACTGCATTGATCCCGACTCCTGAAGACTCCAGAGCGGAAGTCTTCTTGTTCCATGGAACATCCCTGGAGGTAATAGACAAGATCAGGGAGTACGGATTTCGTCCTGATCTTTCTGCGAATAAGGGAACAACCGAAAAGCCGAGGTACGGACCACTCGGTCAAGGCGTCTACGTCGCAGACAACGCATCCAAAGCCCAAACATACGATATTTGTTCTGTGTGCCTTGACTATGACTGTGTGGACACAGCTCATCCCTTGCGGCAGATGCTTCTCAACAGGGTTCTTCTCGGGGTTCCGACATTCGCCCATTTGTATCAGTCCCTACGAGGTCAAGACCACAGGTCGATCAAGCCGGGACGGACTTCAGTTGTCAGCCAGGGGCTGCTGAAGTTTCCGCGCAAGATGGGTGCGTCCGCCACCAACGAGTTTCTGATCAAAGACGCATCCATGTTGTACCCCGAACTGCGCATTTTTTATCGGGTAACTGGATCTTCAGCCGCCACAATCGTCGAGAATACTCCCAGCGGGAGCAGCACGGTACCTGCTCCGGCGGCCACGAATGACTCCATCGCGCTTGAGGGCTTCCTCGCCGCGGACATCGCCAAGAACAGCGATACCCTGCGGCACGGTGCCAGGCCTGATGTCACCCTTTACATGGCGAACATCGATGACAGCATGATCAACGGACTACGCGCGTCCCTGCGGGAGCGGATCACGCGACTGGCCGACGCGATGGTGTCCGATGACGCAGCACTCGATGACCCGGCAGCGTTCAAGGAGAATGTCAAGCAGGTTGTCCTGGACGACTCCCGAGTTCAGTTGTTGAGCGAAATGCTGGCCGCGCACCTGACACCGGGCCGGCTGGAGGCCGCCGAGTCCGGCCAGGCTCTGGATCGATATGCGGGCGGTCTCTTCGACGACTGGTGGAGGACCCACCGCTTGTCTGGCGCCCAGCCTGCCGGCGCTGTAGAACAGCACGCCATCGAGACTCACTTCGAGCAGCGGAACTCAGTGGCTGCTGCCAGTTCCGACACGGCACAGGAGACGTCACCGTCACTGACAGCCAAGGTTGGTTTCGAGATCGAAATCCCGGGAGTCAACCTGGACTATCCCTCCAGAGGTGAAATCCTCGTTCAGGGGACGGGCTGGCGGCTGGAGACAGACCGTAGCGGTGCTGTTTCGAATGTGGAATTCGTGTTCGCGCCGATGAGCGATTTGCGCGACATTATAAGCGCCGGCGAAGACGTCATCGGGATGATAAACCGAATGAGGACCCTCGCCCTGTCCAAGGGATCGCGGCAGGTCGTGATCTCAGAAGCCGCCACTGGATCCCTTCGCCCCTACACCGTACTCAAGGACCAGATCGTCACCGTCCACGACCTGCAGTTCGGTGGGCGCCTGCAGGTCACTTACGGTGTTGTTCTTGCTGATGTCGCCGCCGCCATCGATGACCTGCTCACTGCGAAACAGGCTGCCGCAATCCACCGGAAGGTGGCCCGCATAGAGGAACTCCGCTCCACCAGGCACTCGACACCCCTGTCTCCGGATGCGCGCGGCTTCATCGAACTCGTCACCATGTACCTCGAGCGTGCCGATGCCCGGTCGCACCATGGTGGAACGGTTCACTCACTGTTCCGGATGATGTCGCGAAGCGATTTCACGTCGATTTATGACAGGCTACTCGGCCCAGTGGATCGCCAGCAGATCAGAGAGCTGATCGTTCCCGACGGCGAGAGCGGCCTGCCCATTCTTATGGAAGCGCTTGGAATCGATGCCGAAAAGCTTGTCTTCCGAACGCCCTACAAGGCACCACTGAAAACCTCCCCCATGAGTGGACCAACCGTATCGGACTGGCTTAAGTCGATCGTATACGGGCGTGCCGACGGGTCGATCAGAAAAGACCTGCTGTCTCCTCCGCCAGGGATCCCCCCGCATTCCGGCGATTTGGACGTCGACTACGGCATGGGCGCCATGGGGGTGGACGAGCAGAACAAAGCCGTACTCTTCGAAGTGCGGGGAGCGCCCTACCGGCCTGAACACATATCACTGAACGGGCGCATTCTGAGCGCTTTGGCCATCGAGTACGGAAAAGCCGCACATTACAACAGTTCGCTCCCGAAATTTTCGATGCCGTCCCAGCATCATATGGGTGCCATTGACCGAATAGCAGATATGCACGCATCTCTGCTCAGCACATACCAGGCAATCATACGAGTCGGCGAGGAACCGACCGCCGTACAGAACAATTCATTCCGAAGAAATTTGATCACCTCCGGAAAAATCCTGACGGACGCAGGGCAGGAATTGCGCGGGACAGGCCGATTCGCGGATCTTCTGACAACAGCATCAGAAACAGTTTCCCATATCGAGAAGCTGGACAAGTCCCCGGATCTCCTCCTGACTTCGCAGCATCGCCACGCTTGGCTTTCCACCTTTACCGACCTGCTGAATATCCTCGCCCAATCGTTGTGGGCCGCCGGGGACGAATTGGGACACGAAATCAGCCGGGCAGTGAGCGCACCCCTCTCACCACAGCAACCTGTGCCAAACATGGAAGCGCTGCATTCTGCTGCGTTTTCTGGGCCGGAGCCGGTCGCATTCATCGAAGCATCCCGCACAGGGGCAGAACCAACCCACCCAGGCGAGGTGAAGGAGCTCACTCGGAAGCAGGTGGCCACCGCCGTACCGGACACGGAGCGCTTGCTGCTCCTGGATCACGGCTCTCTCCAGCGCGAGGAGTTTGTGCAGGCACCGGATGTCCTGCAGGCTGGATCGCTTGAGTCGACGCCCGTCGGGCAGGGGGAGGAAGATCTTCTGGCGGCATTCGCCGACAAGGTCCGCCCGGCCGTGCGCCTCTGGGACCGGCCGGTCACCGAAGAGTTCAGGGCACTGCAGAATATCTTGAGATCACCCGGGTCACGATCGCTGGTCTTTGGACTTGTTGCGGATGGCCCGGTGTGGGCGGTCAACATGTCCGGCACCATTACCTGGCAGACGAATTCGCTCGAGCCGCTGTCACCCCCCGACTTCATCAACAGGCCGGTTTTCTCGATCGATATCGACAGTCACGGACAGCTGACAGGACCGGCAGCGCAGAGACTCAAGGACACAGGAACAGCACTGCCGGAGGACGTAAAAACTGAATTCTGCGACCTGAACTTCGGCACCGACATTCACAAGATCCTTAAGTAACAGGCTCGGCGGAACGAACCGCAGAACGAAAACGATCCGTTTACTGCCCTGCGGAAGGACAGGAACAGAACCGGTCCTACGCCGGTCGACCGGCGTAGGACGGACAGCAAACACCACCTGATCCGTGACGGGCGCGGTACCCCGCTCAAGGCCATCACCACCGCGGCCAACGTCAACGACGTCACCCAGACCCTTGCCCCGGTCGACGGCATCCCGCCCGTCGCCGGCCGTCCTCGTGAACGTCCCGAGGCCCTGCTCGACGACAGAAGGGGACGACAGCATGTCAGAAAACCGGTGACCTGGCTCAGTTGTCGGGGGCGGTGTGCTGGGCGGCCCGCGCGATATGGCGAGGACTGGATTGTCCGAAGCCCGCTCTCCAGAAGACGCGAGCTCCCGTCCTCCGGAAATGGCAGCCGAAATCGGTGCCGTACCCTGCCCTGGCCCCGATGGTCGGCCAGGGCACCTCCGGGGTACGGAGCGATGTCCGACGAGGACATTCAAGGAGATGAGTGGGACACCCGTGTCGCGCCGGAACGTACAGACAGGGACGAACGTGGGATCGCCTGCGGGAGGCGATCCCATGACGACGGAGGCCCCGTAGCAGTCGCCGGAGCAACGACTGTTCAGGGAAGACGGGAAGGCCGTCCACCAGCCGGGTACGGGCATGGATCCGAGCGAGCCGTACGGCCGTCGGCTGAAGCGGCCGACTGGGCTCGAACCGCTGCGGACGCCCGGGGAGCGGTCGGACTGAGCCGGCACCGGAACCGGATCACGGACCGGCCGTCCTTTCCTTGACGACGGCACGGACCGGCCGCGCGGGCCCACACTCCGCGCTTCCCTCCCCACCGCCTGATACGGGAGGAGGGGCATGCGTCCGGGCGCACCGCCCTTTCGGCTCGGCGATACCGGATCTTCGGTCGCTGCCCGTACGCGGGAACACGGGGGAGCGGACGGGCGCGCGACCGGTCGTCGATCACCGTCGCCGTGCTCGGCACCGTGTCCGTCCCGAGCGGCCGGCGGAGGCCACGCCCGGCGAACGGTCCGCGGCCACCTGATGGGAGACCCCGGCCGAGCCCGGGCTGCGGGCCGCGTCCACGCCGTCGGGGCCGGTCCGATCACGCCGCGGGCACGGCGTCTCGTCGCGCCGGCCGGGAGGCGCGCTCCGCTCCGGCACTCGGCCGTGCGCACCCAGTGGCTCAACCGGGGAGGCGGGTGAACTCGTTACGGAGATGGACGATGAGCCCCCGGGCGTCGAGCGTGGCATGCTCCACCCCGGCGACGGTCATGAGGCTGCCGTCCGCCATGCGCGCCGCGCAGACCCACTCGGCCCTGAGGGTGCCGTCCTCCAGAACTATGGTGTTCCAGAAGTGCCGGGACTCGGCGTGCGCGGCGAGGTGAGCCCGGTAGAAGGCCGCGATGGCCTCACTGCCGCGCACCGGCTCCGGGCCGATCTCGACGGTCGCGTCCGCCGCGAAAAGCGCCAGCGCCTCGTCCAGGGCCGCCTCATCCTGGACCGCCCAGTCCGACAGACCGATGTAACGGTCCAGCGCGGTCGTGGTCGTGGTCATGGTGGTCATCACACCTTTCCCCTCATGAGTCATGAGGGACGGGACTCCATCCGCCACAAACAGTGGTGACACTGAAAAACAGTGTATTCGGTCGGGTCCGGCACGCGGGTCACCCGGTCCTCCCCCTCTTCATCCGTGCGGTCCGGCCGTCGTGCTCTTCGCCCTCGGCCGCCGCACGGACCCCTCGCGGCCCTGCCGCCGACCGGTTCCCCTTTTCGGACACCGGAGGCAGGACATGACCGTGTCCGACGAGAACAACCGTGGTACACCGCACGGACCGCTGCCGGGGTACGAACTGCTCAGGTCCCTGGGCGAGCGGGTGATCCGGTCCGGCGGAGCGGAGCCGACCCGGGCCCTGCCGGCCGCCGTCCCGGGGGCGGGGTGCTCGCCTGGACGCCTCGTCCGTACACGGGCGTCGAGCGGGACGCGGCGCCGGCCGAGATGGTGCGGCGCATGGCCGGGGACCGGGTTCCGTCGTGGTCGCCGACGCCGCCGGCACCGCTCCGGCGACACGCAGGGCCGACCTCGTCCTCGGCGAGGCGCTGCTGACCATGCGGGCCGACCGGACGGGATTCGCCGGGCGCCGGCCCGTCCGCCGCGGGTCAGCACCCGCCCCCTGACCGTGCGGGAGCGGGCGGCGCTGCCGGCCCGGCGCGGTCTGGTGGTCGAGCACACCGGGACGGCGGCCAGGGCGTTGCTGGAACCGCGCCGCGCCAGGCGGACGAGGGCCCGGCGGGCGCCGCCCGCCGGGCGCGACGCCTGCCCCGGTCCGGAACACGGGCGCGCGTCCTGGGCATGCGGCGTGCCGTGCGCACGCACCGGCGGTCCTGCGGCTGTCGCCCTGATCTCCCGGCGGACCGGGACCCCGCCCGCACCGTGAGTCCGGTGCGGAAGGTGTCACGGACCGGATCGCTTCCCGCTCCTTGATGATGCGGCTACGCCGCCTTCCGCTTGCCGGGCGTCGAGGACGGAGACAGCGATGCGACACGAGACAGGCGTCGATGACGTGGGACCGCTGCCACGGGCGGGGACTCCCGCCGGTAGCGCCGGGCTGCGGTCCCTGCCCCGTCCGGTGGCGGTGGTGGTGGGCGGCGGGGGCGTGCTGGGCGCCGCCCATGTGGGGGCGGGGTACGCGCTGGAACGGTGCGGCTTCGCCCCGGACATGGTCTTCGGCACGTCGGTCGGCGCGCTGAACGGGGCCATCGCGGCCGCCCGTCCCGGTGAGGCGGCGGCCTGGCTGGACCAGGTGTACACGCGGCTGAGCCGCCGTGCGGTGTTCCCGTTCGGCTACCTCTCCTCGCGGGGCCGCGGTCTCTTCGACGACCGGGGCCTGCGCCGGCTGGTCGCGGAGGCCGGGCTGCCCGCCCGTATCGAGGACCTGGCGCTCCCCTTCACCGCCGTGGCCACGGACCTCATGACGGGCGCACCCGTCCTGCTCGACCACGGCGACCTCACGTCGGCGCTGCTGGCCAGCTCCGCCGTCCCCGGCCTGTTCCCGCCGGTGCTGCGCGGCGGGCGGACCCTCGTCGACGGGGGTGCCGTCGCCTACGTGCCGGTGCGGGCGGCCTGGCAGGCCGGCGCGGCCAGTGTGGTGGTGCTGTCGACCGGGCCGGAGGGCTCGCCCCCGCGTCCGGGGTCCGTACCGCGCCGGGCCGGTGCGGTCGCCGTCCGCGCGGGGTCGCTGCTGCTGCGCCATCAGATCGAGCGGGACCTGGAGGAGGCGGCGCGGCGCGTCCCCACGGTCGTGCTGCCGACGGGTGTCGAGTCCTGGCCCGCGCCCTGGGACTTCCGCCGCTCCCGGCACCTGGTCGACGCGGCCTCGACCGCGGCGGAACGGTTCCTGGCCCGGCTGCGGGTCGACGGGCCGGGCCTGTACCGGGACGAGGCCGGGCCGGCAAAGACGGAGACGGCGTCGTAGGCACCGGCGAATGCCGCGCGCGGGTCCCCCGGCGGGACGGGGGCGGACCGGTGAACACCGTGTCCTTCCCCGGCCTCGGCATGCACGGGCACATCAACTCCACGCCGCCGGTCGTGGCCGAGCCGGTACGGCGCGGCCACCAAGTGACCTACCGCACCTCGGCCGCCTCCTCCCCCTCCGCCGTACTCATCAGCAGGAAGCCGGTCCCGGGGGCCCGCGCCGCCGCACAGGGGCCGAGGACCTCGTGCGCGGCATTCATGTCCAGCGGCACCGGCTCACCGTTCTCGAACCGGCACACGAGGATGTCAAAACCCATGGAGTCCCTTCCGACCTCGGGTCGCAGCGTGGTGAAGGACGACGACCGCCTTCACGATGCGGGTGATCCGGTTAGTGCTGGAGCGGAGTTTTCGCAGGAGGCGCCAGCCCTTCAAGGTGGCCATGGCCTGTTCGCCGGGACAGCGGATCTTGGCATGGGTGCTGTTGTGCCGCCGCTTCCGGCGTTTGAGCCGGCGGCTCCTGAACGGCAGCCGGACGGGGCGCCCGGTGCCCTGGTACGCCTTGTCCGCCCCGCACTTCACGTCGGTCTCGGCGAGCGTGTCGATGATGCCGTGGCGCCGGGCGCCGGGCAGTGGTCAGGCCATGGGTCGATCCGGGCGATGCCGGCAAGACCGGCAGCGGCCGGCCGAACGGGTTGGTGTCACACGCGGCCGTCCTGCCGCGCGACCTCACACTTCCGCCGAGTGCGTCGTCATGTTGGTGAGGGCAGCGACCGATGCCCCGGAACGGAGTCAAGGAAATGAAGGTTTTCATCGCTGGTGGGCGCGGCCGCGTCGGGTCCCCCCTTGCTGACAACCTGGAGGCCAAGGGCATCGAGGTGGTCTCGGGCGGACTGGAGGACGGGATCGACGTGATCTCGGGCAAGGGGCTCGCCGAGGCTCTCGTCGGGGTCGACACCATCGTGAACGTCCTCAACACCCCGCGCTTCGACGCGGAGGGGGCGATCTCGTTCTTCGAGGGAGCGATCAACAACCTGACCGCGGAGGGCGAGCGGGCAGGTGTGCGTCATCACGTCGTGCTCTCCATCGTCGGCGTCGGGCAAGGGGACGCGTCTGACATCGGGTACTACCTCGGTAAGGTGGCGCAGGAGAAGGCCGTGCGATCCGCTTCGATCCCCGCCACCATCATTCGGGCCACCCAGTTCCAGAGCTACATTCCTGTCCTCATCGACCAGCACACCGTGGACGGGAAGGTTCTCGCTCCGAGGTCATTCATCCAGCCCGTCGAGCTGGACGAAGTCATCGAGCTGCTCGCCGAGGCCGTCACGACGCTGGAGCCGGGAAGTGAAATCGAGATCGCCGGCCCCGACCGCTTCTACCACGACGACCTCTTCCGCGCCACTTTGGCCGCCCGCGGAGACGACCGCGAGGTGGTGACCGTGGACGGACAGGAGCCCCTCGATGCCATGGTTCCGCGCGGCGCGTACCGTACCGGTACCGTGCGGTACCCGATCGCGGGGATCCCCACCGTCTGAACCACGATGTCAGCACGGTGAACGAACGCGCGGGCGGCGGAAGACCGCTCGGGCGAGTCGCGATCCGTTCGGAAAGGGTGCCCCATGCCAGAAGACCTTCCTGCCGGATCCGCGGGGTCCGAAGGAGCCGGGCGTGATGACGCGACGGCTCTGGATGCGGTCATGGCGGAGCGACGTCGTCTGCTGTCGCTGGCCTTCCGCATGACGGGCACCCTGGCCGATGCCGAGGACGTGGTGCAGGAGACGTACGTGAGGTGGTACCGCCTCACGCCCGAGGAACGCGACGGTATCGACGTGCCGGCGGCATGGCTGACCCGGGTCGCGAGCCGTATCTCACTCGACCTGCTGGGCTCCGCGCGGGCACGGCGAGAGACCTACGTCGGACAATGGCTGCCGGAGCCGGTTCCGGCCGATCTCTTCGCCGACACCGCGGAGGCGGCACCGGGTCCCCGTCATCCCGCCGCCGATCCGCTCGACCGTGTCACCCTCGACGACGCCGTGAGCATGGCGTTGCTGACCGTCCTGGAGGCCATGACCCCGGCGGAGCGGGTGGCGTTCGTGCTGCATGACGTCTTCGGCGTCCCCTTCGACGAGATCGCCGGTGTCGTCGGCCGTTCGCCGGCGGCGACGAGGCAACTGGCGTCGTCCGCGCGCCGCCATGTCCGACGCGGACGACGCGCACCGATCTCCCCCCGCGAGCACGATGAGGTCGTTCGGGCCTTTCTCGACGCGACGGTGGGAGGGGACATCGAGGCCCTGCTCCGCGTACTGGCTCCGGACGTCGAACTCCGCGCGGACGGCGGCGGATTCGTCAATGCCGCACCCCAGGTCATCAGCGGGCCGGACCATGTGTCCCGGTGGTTCATGGGGGTGATGCGCAAGCAGCCCGCCCTCCGGTTCGAGCGACGCGACACGGCCGACGGTCTCGGATACGTTCTTCGCAAGGAGGGGCGTCTGTACGGAATGTTCACCTTTGACGTCAGCGACGGGTACATCACGCGTGTGTGGCTGATGCTGAATCCGATGAAACTGACCAGCTGGTCACTCGAATGACCCGGAACTCCGGTCCTGCCGCCGCCGGCCGGGACCGTGAGCCCGGCAGGCGGAGGGTCCGGCCGAAGTGATCAGCATCCTTTTCCCGGCCGCCGAGAACCTATCCTGAGACGTTTCCGGTGAAGAGGTTCGCAAAGTCGTAACCTGGGCCTATTGATCAGAAACTCATGGGGTTCTCGTCCAGGACGTAGCGGACGTGCGGGCCGCCGAAGGAGCCGCGGACGATGTGTGGCTGGCGTTGGCGTCTGCGGAAGAAGCGGCGAGTCTCTGCGGCGAGTTCGGCCTGGTCCCGGGCTCGGTGCTGCTTGGGCAGGCTGTGTTTGAGGTCGGCGTTGACCAGCTCGTCGGGGTTCAGCTCGGGCGAGTACGGGGGCAGAAAGTGCAGCTCGACGGCCTCGGGGTGGGCAGCGAGCCAGTCCCGGACCTTCTTCGAGCGGCACGCGGAGTGCCCGTCGACCACGAGATGGACCTTGTGGTCGAAGTGACCGGCGAGCCGGTCCAGGAAGCGGCACATCACCTCGGCGGTGAAGGACTCGGTGAAGACCATGAAGTGCATCCGGCCCTTGGTGCTGATCGCCGACATCGCGTTCACCGAGAACCGGTTCCCGCTCCGCCGCACCACGGGCGTCCTGCCCTTCTCGCCCCAGGTGAGGCCGGTGACCTGGTCGGATCGGACACCGACCTGGTCGGCGAACAGAATCTCGCCGCCGTCCCTCTTCGTCTTTGCCCGGATCGCCGGCCATGCCTCCTCGTGCCGGCGGCGCACGGACTCCGGGTCCTGTTCCACGGCCCGCTTGTCCGGGCGCTGGAAGGACAGCCCCCACCGCCTCAGATACTTGCCCACCCCGGGATCGGTCAGCCGCACCCGGTACAGCTTCACGATCAGCTCGCCCACCAGCCGCCGCGTCCACAGCTGACCGGAAAGCCCCACATCACAGGGCCGGTGATCGAGGACCGCCTGCCGCACCGCACCCTGCTCGGCCTCCCCGAGCACCTGATGCACCCCCACCGGCTTGCCCCGCGGCCGCATGACCAGCGCCTCCCGGCCGCCGGCCAGCCACTTCACCCACCACCCGTCGACCGCCTTCAGCGACACCCCGAAGACCGCCGCCACGTCCTCACGGTCCCGCCCCGCCACCAGCGCGGCCACCGCACGCAGCCGCAGGGCCTCCTGCGCCGACGGCGACAGGTGCCGCGCGTCCCCCACCAGATCGCTCACGCCCACCCAACGACCCAGAACCCAAACCGTTTCGGATCAACAGCGTAGACCCCGCCCGTCGGGGGGAGTTGGTGAACCAGGCCGTGCCCGAGATCGCGGGGCGGTCCGGCCGGCTCCGCCGGTTCGTTGATGCACTGGTCAGCAGTGCAGTGATCGAATCCGTCCGGTCCGGGCGGACCTTCGGGGATGACGCCTTACCCCGACTCCCATGCGTCGTCCGAGGCGATCGCTGTGAGCTGTTCCATCGTGAGCGAGGGGGTCCTGCGCGTCGGGGGGAGACCGAAGGCGGTGCTGTTGAGTGTGCTCACCGAAATCCTCAGCCCGTCAGGGCGCAGCACGTCGGCTTCCCACCGCACCTCGCCCCTCCCTCCGCGGGGAGCCGCTGTCCGACGAGTCACCACGCGTACACCGTCACGGCGGACGGACGCGTCGGCGAAGATCTGTTCCATCTCCGGGCTGTCCCGCCTCCAGCGCTGGGCCGTGACGGTCATCAGATGGGCGCCGCGTCCGTCGTCCAGGGTCAGGACGGCGTAGCCGCGCGTGGCTCCCGCTTCCTCCGTGACACGTACGGACGGCGGAAGCGAATCCCTGATCAGCCTGAGCATCAGTGGCCTGTCCGTCACCGGTGCGGCAGGAGGTGCCGCCGCCTGAGGTACGGGCAGTGCCTTGACGACCTCCGCCCATTGAGGGGCTTCGACCACGGCCCTGAGCTGTGCCGGGCTGAGAGGAGGAGTGGTACGCGCGCCGTTCGCGTCGGCCGGTCGCGGACTCCACTGGCCCACTTCGACCTGTCGGCCGCCGGGGGTGACCAGGCGTGCGATCCAGCGTGGGCGACTCGACGGATCCAGCGGGTCCTCGTACCCCTCGGACGTCATCAGCCTCGACCTGTCCGGCAGTACGGTGACCGCGCACTTCTCGTACGGGAAGTGGGCGCGGTCCGGACAGTCGGCGGCGTTGGGCGCGACAGGGGTGGCCAGGCGGGTCACGGCGAGGGCGATATGGAAGGATCCGTCACCCCGGTCGTACGTCAGCTCCGCGCCCGGCCCCGACCTGCTGTCGCTCGCGCTGCCGGACTCGTCGCGGACGGCACCGCCGGCCGGCAGCCTGTCGACGAGCAGCCGGACCATCCTGTCCCCCGAGACGCGCGGGACGGGCCGTTCCCCCGGGTGACGGACGGCGATCGCCGCGATCCCGGCGATGATCACCGCGGAGGCGGCGACGGCAACCGCCCCCGGGACACGCCGGGTTCGCACGCCCGCCGGGCGTCGGCGCCCGGCCGGCCCGGACGGTTCTGCTCCGGCATGTCCCCGGCCTTGTGGTCTTGCGGACCGCTCACTCACCACACTTCGTCAACTCTCTGTATGCCGCATTCGGCCTATCCACGGGGGCGAGGCGTCAGTGCGGCCGTCAGCAGGCAGCGCCGTTGACGCGCGCTTCGGTGAGCGGGTACGTGGAGCTGAAGGGCGAGCCGATGGACGACCAGGAACCGCCGTTCCAGAAGCAGTACATCTTGGCGTTGGGCTCGCTGTAGTTCCAGGCCGACCCGGTGAAGTTCTTTCCGCTCTTGTTGATGACCGACTTGACCGGGTAGCCGATCATCTGCTTGCCCGTGAAGTTCGCGTCGGTGTAGGTGGCGGATCCCTGGTAGTCGGCCTGTGAGTACCACCAGGCGACACCGGCCTGGGCCGAAGCCGGAGCCGCGACCGCGGAGGGGGACAGGGAGACGGCGGCACCGGTGGCCATGGCGATCGCCGCGAGGAGGGGCACGAAACGCTTCATTGCTGTCCTTGATGATGTCCATCGCCGCGGCCGGACGACCACAACGAACACTGTGAATAGTGGCATTTCTTTGTGACGATAACACTGATGGCGCGCTCGCCTTCGTGCCGGACGGTGGTCCGACGGGCGGACGGCGGGCTGTCGCGGGCGTCGCCGGGTCCAACGGGCCCCCCGGCCCCGCGCAACGGCGTCAGGCGCGCCTCACAACGGTGTGCCGTGAGCGGGGTCCCGTACCGCCGCCTGGAAGCTCTTGGTGAGCGCGCGGCACACCTCCCCCACCTCGCCGGTTCCCACCGGTACACCGCCCACCCGGGTCACCGGAGCCATCTCCGCGTGGGTGCCCGTGAGGAACACCTCGTCCGCGGTGAGGAGTTCGTAGGGCGAGACGTCCCGCTCCACGACCGGGACGCCGGCCTCCCGGGCCAGCCCGATCACGAAATCACGGGTGATGCCGCGGAGGATCCCGCTGGACTCCCCCGGGGTGAGGAGGATGCCGTCGCGCACCAGGAAGACATTGCACACGGGGGATTCGGAGACGAAGCCCCGCGCGTCCAGCATGATGGCCTCGTCCACGCCCGCCTCCTGGGCTTCGATGCGGGCCAGGACGCTGCCGAGGTAGTTGAGGGACTTGATCTGGGCCGTGGTGGCGTCGACCGCGTTGCGGCGCGTCGTGGCCACGGTGGCCGACAGCCCCGACTGTCCGGCGGAGCCGTGCAGCGGCGGGGTGGGCTCGGCGATCACGATGAGGGTGGGCCGGGGGCAGGAGCGCGGATCGGGTCCGATCTGCCCGGTCCCGCGGGTCACCACCAGCCTGACGTAGGCGTCCCGCAGTCCGTTGCGCCGCACCGTCTCGCACACGGCGTGGCGGATCTCCTCACGGGGAGGGAGGACGAGCCGCAGGCACTTCGCGGACCTGTACAGCCGGTCGATGTGCTGTTCGGCCTGGAAGACCACCGCGTCGTAGACGCGGAGGCCCTCGTAGATGCCGTCGCCGTACAGCAGGCCGTGATCGTAGACCCCGACCCGTGCCGCGTCGTGCGGGACGAAGGCGCCGTCGATGTGGACCAGTCCGGTCATGCGGCCGTACCTCCCGCGGTGATCGCGACCTGGGCGGACGCGAAGAGGGAGGTGAGCATGTTCTGCGGAGCGGTCGTCACATAGCGCAGCCCGAGGGGGACGGCATGGCGCGCCAGCCACTGCGCGGTGTGCCAGTCGCCGGCCAGTTCACCGCCCAGCCCCCACACACGGAGGTCGTGGTCCCCGCCCGTCCTGCCCGCCCTGTGGAGGGCGTCGAGGACGGCGGGCCCGACCACTTCCTCGTCGATGTGCTCGAAGGGGCTGTGTGCCAGCAGGCCCAGCGACACATAGCCGGGGATGATGGTGCGGGCGGCGTCCTCGCGGTGGAAGTTCAGACAGGCGGCGGTGAAATCGTTGCTGCCGATCATGAGACCGTCGAGGCGGGCCGTGTCGCAGGTGAGGCTGAGGAAGTCCTCGACGCGTACGGAGGCGCCGATGGTCTCCAGCATGATGGAGACACCGTCGACCACCGAGGTGTGCTCCCCGAGGACCCGGGGGGCGACGCGGTCGAGCAGGTCGAGGAAGAGGCGGGCCTCGGCGGGCAGCGTGATGGTGGCCAGAAGCAGGCGGACGCGCGGTGCCGGGCCCTGCTCCGCCAGCTCGGCGGCGGCACCGAGCACCGCCTCGAGCCACAGCTCGGCGAGGTCGGGCCGCTGGGTGAACACCCGCATGCCGCGGCATCCCTGGTAGGTCTCGTTCTCGTACCAGGAGGCCGCCGCCGCGGCCACGGCGCCGGGGTCGAGCCGGTGGCGGCCGGCGAAGTCCGCGGCGTCGAAGTCGGACGGGAACAGTTTGTTCCCCGGCATGCACAGCGTACGGATGATGCTCAGCTCGCCGTGCGCCTCGGCGATCACGTCGCGCAGTCGGGCGGTGTGGGTGGTGAGGTAGGCCGCACGTGCCTCGGCGAGGCGCTCCTCACCCAGTACGTCACGGCCGAGCAGGACCAGTCGCAGCAGATCCAGGTGGCGCGGACTGCTCCACATGCGCTCGTCGCGCAACAGACCGATGGCCGCGAGTCCGGAGCGCACCCGGACTCCCGCCTCCGTCTCCTCGGTCCGGGTGTTCAGCGCGCGGGCCGCCGCCACGCCCTCCGGTGTGTGGGCGGTGGTGTACACACGCAGCGGAGCCCGGTCGCGGGCGGCCCGCTTGACCATCTCGAACCCGCGGACCTCCGGCTCGTCCAGCAGGGCGCGGATCCGCGCCGCCTGTTCGCCGTCGAGGAGGGTGTCCTCTCCCCCGTCTATGCCCGCCAGCAACCGGTGGAGGGTTCCCACCGGGGTGGGCTCGGTGCGGGAGGGTACGTCGTAGACGGCACCGGTGGTGGCGTCCAGGCTCACCGCGTGCCCCTCGGTCAGGGTCACCACGGCACCGTCCTCGCCGCGCAGGCGCAGCATACGGTGTGCCTGGTGGGGCACGGTGAGTGTGGTCCCGTCCGGCCCGTCCAGGACCAGGTCCCCCACCGGTGCGGACGGGTCCGTCACGATCTCCCCCGGCACACCGATCACGGTGGGCCGGTTGTCGGAGACGGCCTGCACCGCCGCGAACGCGCTCGGCGCGGGATTCGGCGTGAGGAATCCCGCACACGTGCGGATGGCCGGGAAGTCCTCGGCCGTCCCGTCGTACACCGCGTACACGTAGGGAATGCCGGCGTCGCAGGCGGCCGCGGCGACCTCGGGGTCGAGGACGAGGCAGGCGCTCGCCGCACCGGCGCGGCGGGAGCGGCCGGTGGTCACGGGCCGGCGGTGGCTCACATCGACGAGCCGGTCCGCGAGAAGCGTGCCGAGCATGGTCTCGTCCCAGTACTCCAGGGCCTTCTCGGGCAGGATGCTCCCCTCGGCGACCTGGGAGAGTAATTCCGAAATATAAGAATTTTTCATGTTTTTTCCTTATCGATGTGCCGTGAGCGGCATGGGAGAGGAGGGCAGCACACCATGTCCTGCCCGGTGGGGGTGACCGGCGACGCCCGCGGTGTCAGGACCGCGGGGCGCCGCCGGAGCCTGAGGACGTCATGCGGCGAGCGCGATGACGGAGAGGACGGAGAGGACGGCCGCGTCGATGCCGAGGATCCGCCGGAGCAGCAGACGGCGCTCGGTCTGCTCGGGCCGCGGCCCGTCCTCGCCTCTTTCGCCTCTTTCGCCGGAGGCCAGTTCGAGCGCGAGGACGACACGGGGTACGGCCGCCATGGTCAGCAGGGAGCCGGAGACGTTCTGCACGGCGACCAGGGTGACGGCGGAGTGGTCCAGCACATGGGCGGCCTCGGCCTGGCCGGCGGCGAACATGGCGTTCGCTCCGGTGTTGGATCCGGTGAGGAAGCCGCCCAGCCCTCCGATCCACGGGGCCACCGCCATGTACGGCTGCCCCAGTTGAGCAGCGGCACGGGCCAGTTCCGCACTCATACCGGACACCGTCAGGGTGGACCCGGCCAGCAGGAACAACGCGGTGGTCAGGGCGACCGGCCACCACTGGTTCACCGCCGCCACGAGGGGCTGTCCGCCACCGGCCGCGCCGCCCAGCAGCCGCGGAACGGCGGCGCAGGTCACCAGCAGCCACAGGGCCGGGCTGCCCAGAACGGAGGCGACGGCTCCGGTGGGGAGGCCGAGTACCGCCAGCAGCGACCGGGCCCCCAGCAGTCCGGCCAGCAGCAGCCCGTACGGGGTGAGCACGGTGCGGATCTCCCGGCCGAAACGGGGCCAGGCCCCCTCGCGCCACCGGATCAGCGTGACGGCCGCGAAGACGCCCACCAGTGATCCCAGGGCGCCGGCGAGGGCCGTGCCGGCCACTGCCTGCGCCGCCAGAAGGCCGGCCCACAGCATGCCGGAGACCCAGAGCAGCTCCGGTAACCGGCGCAGAGCGGTACGCCGGCCGCACCCCGTCACCAGCCCCGCCAGACCGCACAGCACGAGCACCGGCAGTGACAGCAGTGCCGAGGCCGTGCCCAGCCGGTCGACATCGACTCCGGTGAGTTCGCCGGCCACCAGCGTCCCGGGTGCCAGCGCACCCCACGGTACGACCACCAGCCCCAGCAGACCCATGGTGGCGGCCTGCAGCCGGCCGAAGCCGAGCCCCACCAGCAGGGGGATGGCCACGACGATACCGATACCGAATCCGGTCACCGACTCCGCGAAGGGTGTGACGCCGAGTCCGATCAGCAGTACCGACCGCGCGCGGTCGGTACTGAAGGTACGGATCCATTCGGCGATGACGGCGTGGGCGCCGGCCGCGGCGAGCTGTCTGTTCAGCAGTGTTCCGCCGAGAAGGATGAGGACCACCTCGACGACCGTGGGAGCGATGTCCTTGTATCCACGGGCCAGTACGGCGGGAGACGAGCCGAAGGCGGCCGCGGCGGTGATCACCGAGAGGACGAGAACCGCCCCTGCCGCACTCGCGGGGCGTAGTCGCCGGGACAGCAGGAGGAGCAGCGCCAACACGGGTGGAGCCGCGGCCAGGACAGTACGCATGAAGCCGACTCATCTCATCGCGGGGTGCGCGAAAGCAGGCGAGCAGCACGGAATCCCGGACGGGAATCCGCGGCCGGGGAAGGACGCCGACTTCTTGTGCCCCGACGCGCAGCAGCATGGAGGGAGAACAAGAAATCACCGGCTTCCCGGCACCACCAGTGGGATCCACCGGTCAGGCGAAATCGTAGAAGACCCCTCACCAAAATGACAACGTGATGGAGGACACCGGAAAATGTTGTCAAACATTGTGGATCGGCGAGGACGGGTGTGCCGGCCCGACCGCTTGAAGCCGTGGATCTCCGTGGCGCGGCAACGGCCGCGGGGCTGACATGGGAAGTCGTCGTGGATGGGGGCGATCCGTCGGGCTCCGCGACGCCTGTACGGACCGCTCGGTGGCACGTTGCCTCAACGACAGGAACACACTGTTGTGAAAGTAACAGTGTGTTCCTGTCCGCTCATGCCGTCGTGTGAGACGCCCTCCCGCCGCTCCACAGGGGAGCCACGTCCTTGCCCCGTGCCTCCCAGGCTTCCGCACGGTCGGGAAGGGTGACCGGCGCGTCGAGGACCTCCTCGTCGATGGCGAAGGCGTCAACGAGTGTTCCCAGGTGGGGCGTCAGCTCCTGGCAGACGGCCGTTCGCTCGGTCTCCAGGGTGCTGAAGGCCTGAGCGGTGAGGTGCCCCTCGGCAAGGTGGGTTCCCGCGTACCGGGACACACGGTCCAGTGCGTAGAGCCGCGCGGTCAGGCGCAGCGCCTCACGGGAGCGCGCGTCCGGGGCCTCGGCGACAGCGGCGAGGAACGCTTCCAGGGCGAGGCGGTCGGCGTGGGCGGTGACGAGTTCCATGGCTTCGGGGATGCAGCGGTTCCACCGGTCGAAGACGGTGCCCTCGCCGAGCGGGCCGCGCAGTACCGCGCGGGCCCGCTCGTAGTGGCAGCTCTCGCGGGCCCGGAAGAGGGAGAGCCAGTCCGGCTCGTCGCCGAGGCCGTCCAGGGCGAGCGGGCCCACGGGTGAGGGCGCGTAGTCCCGGCTGGTGACCAGGTGCCGGCCGGCCGTCAGACGCAGCACCTGGACGTCGCCCTCGGCCGTCAGGAGCCCCTGGAAGAGGCCCAGGTAGTCGGCGACACGATTGGCCGAGAACACGGTGTGGGCTCCGCAGCGTTCGCGGCACTCCTGCACGACCTCGTGGACGGCGGTCACCAGATGGGCCTTGGCGACGATGCCGGCGACCTGGACCGCTGGGTCACTCCGGTCGGGGGCGTCGGCGAGCCGGTCCTTGAACGTGTTGGCCAGGAAGGTCGCCGCGTAGACGGTGGCCAGCGAGCCGAACAGCGACCGCCGCACGTTCTCGAAGTCGAGCATGGGCCGTCGATGACTGCGGAACGCCTTGATCTCGCGGGACTGCGCGTAGCGTGCGAGGACCAGGACGGAGGCCCGCGCGGCGGCGACCGCCGCCGACGAGAGGGCGATCCGGCCGAAGGTGAACCCGGACGAGGTCAGCCGGAAGGCGTCGTGCGGCCCGGCACCGGGCGCGAAGGCGAAGTGCCCTTCGTCGTCGATGTGGGCCCTTCCCCCCGTCAGCCAGCCCTGGAAGGGGACGCGCAGACCGTCGAAGGAGGTGACGGCGTTGTCCATCGGGAAGAACGGCTTGTCCGGCAGCGGCACGATGACGGCTCCGGCCGCGGGGGCGCCGGTGTGGTCCCGCAGGCGGGTGACGAACGGGAAGATGCCGTGCTGGACACCGTCGACGACGAGGCGGGCGGCGACGACGGCGACACGGGGGATCTCCGCGCCGACGTTCGGCATGAACTTGCGTGCGCCGGGGTGCGGGGTGTCCAGGAGGAAGGAACGGGTGGCGTGTTCATAGGTGGCCGTCGTCTCCAGGAACGCGACGTTGGAGCCGCACGCGTACTCGTTGATGAGCAGGACGCCGACGCTGGAGGCGTCGTCGAGGTCGTCCAGGTACGGCCCGAGTTCCTCACGGCCCGCGCCGAGGGTGAGCAGGGCGTCGGTGGTGAGGTTGTAGTGGCCGCTGATGAGGGGCAGCAGGTCGGGTGCGTGCACGCACGCCCACTCGTAGAAGGCGAGCAGCCGGTGCGGATCGTTCAGCAACGCTGTGGCGGGGCCGAGTTCTCCGGCCGCCGTGCGCAGCATGCCGTACGCGAGGTACGTACGCTGATGGTGTGAGAGCCCGTCGGGCCGTGCGAACCGTTCGTCCGCGAACATCCGCTGCATGGGCTCGTACCGGGAGGCGTATCGCCCGCCGTACACCACTTCGGTCAGGGCGTTTGCCATGTCGGCGTTCTCCTTTTCCGTGGGAGGGCCCCACCGTCGGTGGCGCCTGAACGGGCTATTTCGCCATGAGCAGGACGGCGTTGTGGCCGCCGAACCCGAAGGAGTTGCTGGCCGCCAGGTCGATGGCGGCCGGGGTGGTGACGGTGGCGACCTCGATGTCGGCTTCCGGGTCCTGCCGCTCGAGGTTGGCGGTGGCCGGGACGTGCTGGTGGTGCAGGGCCAGAGCGGTGAAGGCGGCCTCTATGGCGCCGGCCGCCCCGAGGGCGTGGCCTGTGACCCCTTTGGTGGAGGTCGTCAGGGCGGACGGGAAGAAGTCCTTGATGTACCGGGCCTCCACGGCGTCGCTGAGCCGGGTGGCACTGCCGTGCGCGTTGACGTGCCCCACCTCCTTCGGGGAGACTCCGGCGTCCTCGCAGGCGATACGGGCGGCTGTCCGGGCGCCGAGTCCCTCGGGGTGCGGTGAGGTGACGTGGTGGCCGTCGGCGGAGTTGCCGTAGCCGACGATGCCGGCCCATGGCCGGGCACCGCGGGCCTCGGCGTCGGCGGGACGTTCCAGTACGAGGATCCCGGCGCCTTCGGCCATGACGAACCCGTCCCGGTCCGCGGCGAAGGGCCTGGACGCGGCCGAGGGCCGGTCATTGCGGGTGGACAGTGTCCGCATCCGCGCGAAGCCGGAGACGAACAACGGCGTGATGGCGGCCTCGGAGCCGCCGGCGATCACGATGTCGCACTGGTCCGAGTCGAGCAGGTCCCGGGCGACTCCGATGGCCGTGGCCCCGGAGGCGCAGGCGGTCGATACGACGAGGTTGGGACCTGTGGCGTTGAACTGCATGGCGATGACGCCCGCGACCATGTTCACCAGATGCATGGGGAGGAACATGGCCGAGACCGCCCCGGGCCCTCCGCTGTGCAGCCTCCCGTTCTGTTCGGCCGCCGTCCGGGCGCCGCCGACGCAGCTGCCGATGACCACGCCGACCCTCGCGGACTCCCATACGGCGGCGTCGAGGCCGGCGTCCGCTATGGCTTCCTGGGCGGCCACGAGGGCGAACTGCACAACGGGGTCGAACTGCCAGTGAAGGCGCTTGCCCAAGTGTGCGGCCGGGTCGAAATCCGGTACCCGGCAGGAGAACGTGACGGGCAGCCCCTCCAGTTCCGGGTCGGTGGCCGCTGTGGACCGTGCGGCACAGATCCGCTCCCAGTTGGCCGCCTTGCCGATGCCGGCCGGCGTGACCAGGCCGATACCGGTGACCGAGACCGGACCCTTCATGCGGTCTTCTCTCCCTCTTCGGCGAGCATTTCGGCGATCGCTCGCAGCGTGCTGCCCCCGAACCGCGAGTCGTCGACGGGAACGCCGAGGACTTCCTGGAGCACGTCGGCGACTTCCACGGCGGCAAGCGAGTCGAGTTCCAGGTCGGCGAGAGTGGAATCCGGTGTGATGTCTCCCGGGTCGACCCCGAACTTCTCTCCCAGAACCACCTTGATCTGCTCGTATATTTCGTTCATGGACCGCTCTCCCATCATTTCTTGGAATTCGTCCGAGGAAACTCTCCCCGACGACGGAACATCGGGCTCATGTGAACGGCTTGCCGCGACTGGCACTCCGGCTCGACCCGTCCGTGGCTCCACAGCACCTCGCGCGTCGTGTTTCAGCACACTGACTGCTCCGCACGCGGCCGAGGGACACCAGGACAGGTCGGCTAGGGTTTGCGGGCGACGAGTGCCGCGTTCCCGTGGGGCGCGTCGAACGGTGCTGTGCTGATTCCGCTGAATCCGGCGTCGGTGAGCCACGATGCGTACTCGGCCCCCGAGTAGTTCATGCCTCGCTCGGTCTCGACGAGCATGTTCATTCCCATGAGCGCCGCGGCGGGCGAGCCGGTGCGTGACGAGTTCAGCAACAACTCGCAGATGACGACGGCGCCGTTCGACGGAAGTGCCTTCCAGCACTTCCGCAGCAGCTCGCGGTTGGCCTGCTCATCCCAGTTGTGCAGAACCGAGCTCAGGAGAATCACGTCGTACCCGCCGGGCAGAGCGGCATCCTTCCGGAAATCACCGGCGAGGGTGTCGACCACGCCGTCCAGCCCGGATTCGGATATCTTCGCCGCCGCGATGTCACAGACGTGTGCCAGGTCGAACACGGTGGCGGTCAGATGCGGGTAGCGCTTGCACAGCTCGATGGAGTAGACGCCCGACCCGCCTCCCACGTCGAGCAGTCGCGTATGGGATCCGAAATCATGGGCGGCACCCAGAGACCGGGCCGTGGAATACCCTACGGAGTGCATGGCTTCCCAGAAGTGTTGCATCATCATGGGGTCTTCCTGGGTGAACAGTGAATCCTTGGCATCGGGATCCCAGGTCACCGGACGATCGGTCCGCAGTGCGCGGACGACGTCATGCCACGGAAGGTACTCGCGCCGGTCGAGAAATGTGATGTAGCCGCCGAAGCAGCTCGGCCGGCCGGCCACGAGGAACTCTTCGGCCAACGGAGAGTTCCGATACTTTTCTCCGTCCTTTTCCAGCAGACCCAGCGCGGCACTCGCCGCCAGGAATATGCCGGCCGGTCGGATTTTTATTCCGAACTCGGCCGCCGCTTCCTCGATCGAGACGGACCGTCCGCCGGCGAGCCGGGTGAACACCCCCAACTCCACTCCGGCGGCGACCGTCTTGGAAGCCCAGAACCCTGTGGCCAACTCCATCAGGGGGGCCGGCGAAAGATCTCCGCCGTCATTCTTCGACAGATCAACCATCGTTTCTCACTCTCCAGGGATTCCGGTACCAAGTGACGAGATGGGCGCCGAGACCCGTTTCGGGCAGGGGAGCAGCCCCCCGAGGGGTGATCATGAGCATGACCCATCCCCGCGGACGGCGGACGGCAGTCGTGGCACAGGCAAGCTAGCGGACACGGCCGCCGGGCACAGCGTGACGAGTGCCACGATTCAAAAAGCGTGTGACGGGGCAACTGCCCTCTCTTCACACCTTGTGCATCCACCAGGAGCCGGGACCGCACGGGCGGTCACCGTCCGCCCCTCCGCGGACAGCGGTGGTCCTCATTCAGCCAGCGGTAGGCCTGTTTCGGCCGGTCACTTGTGATACCACGACATCACCTGTCACTCTCGGATGACTCCAAGCAACATGTTGTGATGAGGAGGACGCCCCGCGTTCTCCTCGTCCGTGGTCCCGTTTCGATCAGCCGCAATCACACGTTCGAGGAGAAACCAATGAGTGACACGATGCAGCTGCCGCCTCCCGTCGAGATCGACGAGCTCTTCCAGGACGCGGATGTTCCGGAGTTCACCGCCCTCCTGCTGACCGCGACGGAGAACGGGCCCGAGGCCGACGAGCTGAGCGCCCTGTAGCCCCGCCCCGCAACAGCCCAAGGGCCCGGTCGGTGGTCACCGCACGGCCACGGCCGGGCCCGTCAGCGCCTTCCCCTCGCCGGTGGTGCCCGCACACGGCCGCACCCGGCGCCCAGCCCCAGTCCCCGCACGAGTGACCGGGAACCGGCCTCGCCGGAGTCCGGCGTCGCACCACACCCCAGCGAGAGGTCATGAACCCGTCCGTTCACCACACCCCCCGCGCGCCCGCGGCCCGCCCCGGCGGCCCGGGCCTGGCCGTGACGGCGGGCACCCACCGGGTGCGGCGCCCCGAGGAGACCTGGGAGTGGATACGGCCCCTGCTCCCCCGGTGCGGTATCACCCGGGTCGCCGAGGTCACCTGGCTGGACGACATCGGCATCCCCGTCTTCCAGGCGATACGCCCCAACGCCCGCACCCTGTCGGTCTCCCAGGGCAAGGGGATCACCCGCGAGCTGGCACGGGTGTCCGCCGCGATGGAGGCCGTCGAGCTGTGGCACTCCGAACATCCGGTACTGCCCACCGTGACGCACACGGTGGAGGAGGTGCGGGCGGATCTGGGCTACCGGGTCGACGCCCTGCCGCTGGCGCCCCGCCACCATCTGGGCCCCGACTGCCGCCTGGACTGGTACCCCGCCGCCCGGGTCCGAGACGGGCGGCGCTCCCTGCTGCCGGCCTCCTTGCTGCGGCTCGACGCACGTGTCGCCGGGCGCTGGGCGGCCCCGTCCTTCCGGGCCACCAGCAACGGGCTGGCCGGCGGGAACACCGTGGAGGAGGCCCTGCTGCACGCCATGTACGAGGTGATCGAGAGGGACGCCTCGGCCCGCGCCAGGCGGCACGGCACGGCGCGCGAGGTCGATCCCTCCTCGGTGGACGACCCCTCCGCACGCGATCTGCTCGCGCGCTTCGCCGCGGCCGGGGTGCGGGTGCGCATGCGGTTCCTGCCGAGCCCCTTCGGCGTCCCGACGTTCGACGCCGTCATCAAGAGCGCCACCTTCCCCGTGGGGTGCGGAGGGGCCGGTACGCACCTCGACCCCGGTGTCGCCCTGTGCCGGGCGCTCACCGAGGCGGCCCAGTCACGGGCGACCGCCATCGCGGGCGCGCGTGACGACATCGGCCCGGAGCCCTACCGCGACACGTCCCGCACCCCGGCCGACGTCCCGCCGGCCCCGCCCCTCGCGGCGGCGTGCGACGACACGCGTGTCACCTGGCCCTCCGTGGCGTCGCCGTCCTTCGGCGACCTGCGCGAGGTGACGGCTCATGTGGCGGACGTCATCGAGTCGGTGACGGGGTTCGCCCCGCTCCACATCGACCTGACGCGACCCGGGATCGGCATCCCGGTCGTGCACGTCGTATGCCCCGGCGCGCTCGCCGGCCCGGGGCACTGAGGTACCACGGGCCACTGTGCCCCCGCGATCCTCGTGCACCGTGTGAACGCCGTACCGAAGAGAGGCCGACGACCGTGCCCCGTACGTACTGCTTCATCGGCCCCAGCCTTCCCGGCGCGGCCGCGCTGACGGAGGGTTCGCCCGTCCGCCTGCTGCCTCCCGTGGCGGCGGGCGACCTCCTGCGTCTCGACGTGCGTGCCGGTGACACGGTGGGCATCGTCGACGGTTACTTCCACCAGTCCGGATCCGTCCGGCACAAGGAGATCCTGCATCTGCTCGACCAGGGGGTACGGGTCGTGGGGGCCGCCAGCATGGGTGCCCTGCGCGCCGTCGAACTGGAGCCCTTCGGCATGGAGGGCCTCGGGCGGGTCCATGCCGCGTACAAGGCGGGTCTGCTGGAGGCCGATGACGAGGTGACGCTGCTGCACGCCACGGCGGAGGACGACTACCGGGCGGTCTCGGAGCCGCTCGTGTGCATGCGCGCCACCTTCGCCGAGGCGGTCCGTCACGGGGTGTGCGACGCCGCGGCGGCCGCGCGGCTCGTCGACGTGTTCGCCCGGCGGCCCTTCGGTCTGCGGTCCTACGCGGCGTTGCCGCAGGCGGCGGCCGAAGCGGGCATGACCCCGGCCGCGGCACGGTCCTTGCGACGGTACTGCGTGGATCACCGGCAGGACCCCAAGCGTGAGGACGCCCTGCTGCTGCTGTCCCGCCTCGGCCGCTCCTCCGACGCGCGGCGGCCCGCCCCCCGTCCCCGGCGGCCCGTGACCCACCGGACGTCCTTCCTCTACGCCTGGCAGCTCGCCGCCCGGCACGGCGACGCCCGGAGCGGTGCGCTCGGACTGCTGCGCGCCGTACAGCTGTTCGCCGAGGACTACCCCGCGCACCACCGCCTCATGGCGCTGCGCGCCCTTGCCTCCCGGTGCGCCGGGGAGTGCGGTGCCGAGGTGCCCGAGGGTTCGGAGGCGGCGTACGCGGTGCGGCACGGAGCGCATGCCGGTCTCTACGGACTGCCGCCCAGGGCGGAGCGGCTCGGCTTCCTGGCCGGCTGGACGGCTGAATCGGAGGGGGAACTGCCCCTGTCCGAACGGCTCGTGCTGTTCCTGGTCCGGTCCAGCCGCACGTCCCTGCGGGTGCCCTGGGACGAGATGGCCATGCGCGTACTGGACGGCGGGACCGTTCGTGCCGGGGCGCGGGAGATCGTGGAACGGGCCTGGAGGTTCAACGACGCCTGCGGTCTCGGCGGTCCGCGCAGACGTGTCGAGAACCTGCGCCGGGACAAGGTGGCCGAGCTGCTGGCGAAGCGGTGGCGGACACCGCTCGCCGATCTCGAACTGGCGGCGCTGGACCGGGGGTTCGCCTCGCTGGACCAGGCGGTGGTCGCCGCCCGTCCGTTCTACCTGCTCGCCCGGTACGACCCGGACGCCGTGCGACTGCCCCCCGTGGCACCGCGGGGGCGGCGCGGTGCGTGAGGTCCCGGCCGGGCAGCGCGGTCCCGCCGGCGTCCCCGTCCCGCCGCTGTCGCTGCGCGGTCACGGGCTCGTGCTCCGGCAGTGGCGTGAGGACGACGCGGCGAGCATGCAGGAGCTCTTCGGCGATCCGGCCCTCGCGGCGGCGATGAACCTTCCCGTGCCGTTCGACGCCGCCGCCTTCATCGCCGCGCTCCCCGGCGCGCGCCGGGCGGGCCACCATCATCTCGCCATCACCGAGGGCACGGACGTCCCGCTGGGCCTGTTCTTCCTCTGGCCCGAACGCGGCGTACTGGGGTACGGAGTGGGAGCCGGGCACCGGGGCCGGCGGCTCGCCGTACGCGCGCTGCGGCTGGCGACCGTCTTCTGCCACGGGGAACTGGGGGTGACGGAGCTGCTCCTGCCGATCTTCCCGGACAACCTTCCCTCGCAGGCCGTGGCCGCGGGCGCCGGCTACCGGGACCTGGGAGGGTCCGTGGACGTCACCGCCCCCGGCGGAGACGGACGGGGACGCGCGGACCTGTGGGTGCACCGTGCGGGGTGGCCGGTCCCGGGCGGGAAGCCGTCCCCCGGCGGATGACGACGGCGGCCGGCGCCGGGCCTGCCTCCTGTCCCCGTCACGGACCCGCCGGACACCGCGGCCGCGCGTCCACCGGGATGAACAGCACAGGAACGATGTGATGACACGCGCCGCCCCGCCCTCCGGCCCGTGTACGATCACGCAGTGTATCCGTTGATCCCGCGACGGCACCTGACGACAGTGGGAGTACGGGAGACCTGTGCGCGGGTGCTCCCGGTGCCGTTCACCGATGCCCGGGGGACAGCGCGCGTTCTCCTCGCGGCGTGATGTGCGGGGACCGGACCGGCCGTCCTGGGTGAAGACGGTCCCGGACGGCATCGGATCCGCCGTCGGTGCCCACGTGCCGCGGGGCCTCCACGAGCCGTGCCGGACCGGGCGCGCGGTGCCGCGGTCGGGGTGGCCGGGTGCGCGGCGCTCTGTGCGCATCACCTGTTTTCCCGTCCCCCGGCGTCGACGAGGACGCCGGTCCTCCACCGGACGCGCCCGATCATGGCGGAGCGCGTCCCCGACGTTTCGTCCTCACCTGCCTCATGCACTTACTTCTGACGCGTGCGTCCACGCGCCTGCTGCCCGATGCCCCCGCCCACCACGGACCCTTACCGCCGTTACTGGTGGTGCTGACCTTCGTCACCGGACTCGTGGACGCCGTCAGCTGCCTCGGCCTGGGGCACATCTTCGTCGCCAACATGACGGGCAACGTGGTGTTCCTCGGCTTCGCCCTGGCGGGCGACCCGCAGTCGTCCGCCGGGTCCTCCGTACTCGCCCTGCTGGCCTTCACGGCGGGGGCGCTCACCGGACGGCGGCTTCCGCGTCTGCTTCCGCGAGCCGTTTCCCCCTTCCCGGCCCTGATCTGCGCGCATGCCGCGCTGGTGGCCGCCGCGTGCGTGGCCGGCCTCGCCGGATGGGGGCCCCGCACGCTGATCACCCTGCTCGCCATGGGGATGGGCATGCAGAACATGGTGGTGCGCAAGCTCGCCGTACCCGACCTCACCACCACCATCCTGACGCTCACCCTGACCGGACTCGCCTCCGAACGGCCGGGGCCGGCGGCCGGACGCCGCGCGGTGTCCATCACGGTCATGTTCCTCGGGGCCCTGGTCGGCGGTTTCCTCCAGCTGCGTTTCGGTTGTGCCGCCGCCCTCGCGCCGGCCGCCCTGCTGCTGCTGTCGGTCGCCCTGCTGGCGGCACGGCCCGGCTGCCCGGTCGGGTCCGCCCCGCCCCCTGCGCGGCGGCCCTGATCACGAACGGCTCCGTGCCGACGGGTCCGCGGTGCCGGCGACGGCGTCCGCGAAGCCCTCCGCCAGCGACGTCCGCACGGATGTGTCCGGCAGAGCGGTGCCGTCCTCCCCGCGGACCGGTGCGGCCGCAGCCCGGACGACGGCCCGCAGCTGAGCGCCCGGGAACGTGCCGGCGTACGCCTGCCAGTCGTCCGCCGCGTACGCGCGGGCCAGTGCGTCACCGACCGCCCGGGCGTGGGCCTCGGCGAAGGCGTCCGCGTTCGCGTCGGTGCTCAGCTCGGCGTACCGGTGACCGTAGGCATCGGCGTCCCCGGGGGAGTATCCGCCTGCGAGGGCGTAGTCGCGGGCGTTGTGGTGTGCCTCGGTGTACGCGCTCGCCCGGTCGTACGCGCCCTGGTACGTCGCCAGCAGCACGGGCCGCAGCGCGGTCCGCCACGTCTCCTGTCCGACCCTGGTGTCCGCGGCCGCGCGGTGCAGGTCCGCCAGCGCCGTGAGACCGGCCGCCCGGCCGTCCGCGAAGGCCGGGGCGAGCAGGGGGAGGACCGTGCCGGCCTGCCAGACGTGGACGACGCGCAGACCGGCCGGCCGCGTTCCCGCGGCCAGGGCCCGCCGGATGCGGCGCGTCCAGGACTCCCGGGCGTCGGGGGGCAGTTGCTCGTACAGCACGCCCGTCAGCTGCCACAGCGCCTCGGGGACCGGCGGCCCGCCGGTGGGACGGGCCCGTAGGCCCACCACGAAGGCCTCGTCGTCGTCGGTCGATTTCATGAAGGGCCTCGTTCCTGCGCGGTGGGCCGCGGCGTCTCAGGCCTGCGGGCGGGTGCCGTCGATGGCCACGCGGCGGCCGTAGCGGGTGTGCGGGAAGTAGTCCCAGACGGCGTGGTGCTGCACACAGCGGTTGTCCCACAGGACCAGGGTCCGCGGCTGCCAGCGCACCCGGCAGTGCAGCAGGGGGGTCCGGGCGATGTGGGCGTACAGCAGGTTCAGCAGGGCGTCGCTCTCGGCCCGCGACAGCTGGGTGATGCGGGAGGTGTAGGGGGCGTTGACGAAGAGGAGCTTGCGGCCGGTGTCGGGGTGGCGGGGCACGACCGGGTGTTCGTTGCGCGGGACCTCGTACTCCGGTGGGGGGGTCTGGCCGGCGGCCGTCCAGGGCAGGGCGCCGTCGTGGACCGCGGTCAGTCCGTCGAGGAAGGCCCGCATGGCCGGGGAGAGCAGTTCGTAGGCGAGGTGCATGTTGGCGAACATGGTGTCGCCGCCGCTGCCGCCCGCGGGAACCGTGGTGATGTGCAGCATGGAGCCGAGGGAGGGCTCGGCGTCGGCGGTGCCGTCGGCGTGCCAGCCGTTGCCCGCCACCGCCCGCGACTCACCGGTGGCCTTGATCTCCAGGATGTACGGGTCGGAGTCCTCGGCCGCGAGTGCCACGGGGTGCAGTTCCCCGAAGAGGCCGGCGAACCGCTTGTGCTGTTCGGCCGTGATGTCCTGGTCGCGGAAGACCAGGACGTGGTGGGTCAGGAACGCGTGCTTGACCTCCTTCTCCTGCTGGGGTGTCAGCTCCCGGGTCAGGTCCAGGCCGGACACCTCGGCGCCCAGCAGCGGGGTGATCGGGTCGACCGAGAGGGTGTCGTAGGGCTCGGCCGGGCGGGTGGTCAGGCGCTCGACGGCCTGCAGTGCGTACTCCTCCATGGAGGCCTCCTTGGGACGGATGGGCGAGGGGGGCGGGGATGTGCGGGTCCGCGGTCACAGTCCGCGGTCGAGGAGTTCGGCCACCAGCAGGCGGCCGAAGGCGAGGTTGCCGTGGATGGTGTCGTCGGCCTCGCAGAAGGCGTCGCGCTGCAGTCCGGAGCGGTCGGTGACCCGGTCGCGCAGGTCGACGGTCTCGACGCCCCGCGCGGTCAGTTCGCGGTGCAGGACGTCCTGGGCGGCGAAGAACACCCGCGGGTCGGACATGCCGGGGACACGCTGGGGCGGCATCAGGGCGACCACGCGCAGGCCGAGTCCGACCGCGTGCTCGTAGAACGCGAGCGCGCCGCGCGCCATGGCCCGCACCAGGGCGGCGAACAGGTCGCCGCGCAGGAAGCCGGGCGGGTAGGCGTCCCGCGGGTCGCGGTGGACCGCCCAGTTCTCCCGGGTGGCCACCGTGTGCGCGGCGAGGCCGAAGGTGCACACGAGCGGCACCGTCAGCCGGTCCAGGGCCGGGACGCCGAGGGCGTCGAGGGACTCCCGGTACAGGCGCTGTGCCTCGGGGTCGTGGAAGACGACGTCGCCGCCGCCGGTGTCGCAGAACGGGCCGAGGAAGTCCCGGCCCGAACCCACCGGCCCGCCCTGGAACGGCAGGCGGGCGGCCCGGGCCGCCCGCCCGACGCACGCCGCGTGGGAGTCACCCAGCAGGAGGAACCGCGCCGGGGCCGTAGTAGTCGAGTACGGCGTCGTCACACCAGTGGTCCTCTCCGCCGGTGACGGGGGTGGAAGGTCGGGCCGGTTCCGCGGGGGAGGTCCGGCCGTGCAGGGCGTCGAAGAAGTGCCGCATCACGAAGGCCACTCCGTCGGCGCTGACGGTGCGCAGGTTCGGTTCGTAGAAGGCCCCCCGGTAGGGGAAGCCGGTGACGATCTCGTACGACGGGAAGTAGTCGACGTGGTCGAGTTCGTCGGCGAGCTGTCCGGCCGCCGCGCGCAGGACGGACTTGGAGTGGGTGGTGGCGACCAGGGCGTGCCGTCCGGTGGCGGTCGCCGTCAGCGGTACGGGGGAGACCGTCAGGACGGTCCGCAGCCGCGGGTTGAGGGAGCGGGCCAGTTCGAGGGCCCGGGTCAGGTCGTGGTGGACCTCGGCCGCCGTGTGGTTGTGCAGGACGTGCCGGCCGGGGTCGAAGACGCCCCGGGCGGTGCCCGGGCACATCGGCAGGACGGTGCCGTGGGCGGTGTCCCGCCAGGCCTCGGTCAGTCCGAGGGTGAAGACGAGCACGTCGGCCGTGGCGAGGGCGGTGCGCACCGCGCCCAGGGTGGTCTCCCGGGACGCCAGCAGCTCCTCGGGGGAGGGGAAGCCTCCGGGTTCGAGGGTGGGGCGGTACGGGTCGTGGCAGCGCCCGTCCTCGTCCCGCCAGACCTCGGGGGGAGGCTGCTCCTCGCCGAGGGCCCAGGCGAACCACTGTCGCAGCGCGGCCGCGGTGTGGATGGTGCCGGTGCGGAAGGAGAAGCGGCCGTAGCCGCGTGCCTCGCGCTCGGACCGGTCCAGTCCGGGCGGGGCGGGTTCGGCGTCGTACCAGTGCATGCCCTCGGCGAGGAGGGCGGGGCCGATGTGCCGGGCGAAGCACGAACCCGCCGTGACGACGGGGTCGTCCTGGCCGATCGCGAACTTCGGTGTCCACAGTCCGCCGATGTCCTCGGGGTCGGGTTCGGCGACGGCCGTGCGCCAGAAGGAGCGGGCGGGCAGGCGCGTGTAGGGGTGTTCCACGGTGGGTGTCTCCTCGGGGGCGCCGGGCTCAGCGGGGGTGCGGGAGGGGTGTCCGGCGCCCGGGGGTGCCGTCGGGCCGGGGGCCGGCCGGGGCGCGGCGGGCGAGGTCCTCCTCGATGACGGCGGCGACGGCCCGGACGTGCGGGGGTGCGACGAGCGTGTAGTGGTCCGCGTCCACGCGCAGGACGCGGACGGGCGGGGGCAGATGGGGTTCCCAGTCGGCCGCCGCGGACCGGGCGGGCGCGAGGGACGCCACGTCCCGGACGGGCCGCTCGGCGAGCCAGACGGTCGCCGGGGTGCCGGTCAGCCGGGGCAGCCGGTGCTCGGCCATGGCGGCCAGGTTGGCCCGGCAGCACCGGGCGAGGCGCTCGGCGTAGTCCCGTCCCCGCGCGGACAGTTCACCGCCGCGGTTGCCGCTCAGCTCGCGTGCGAAGACGGCGTCCACCTGGCGGTCGTCGTGGACGGCGGACGGCTCCGCGGCGGACGGCGGCGGCGGGTCGAGCAGGTAGAGGCCGTGCACGGGACGGCCGTCCCGTTCGGCGGCGGACGCCATCGACAGGGCCGTCCAGGCCCCGAACGACCAGCCGCCCAGGCTCAGCCGCAGCCCCGGATCGGGGAACGCGGCGCGGACGGCCGCCAGATAGCGGCCGGCGCGCTCGGAGATCGACCGGGCGGGCTCGCCGGGGTCGCGCAGCGCCGGATCGGCGATCAGGCACACCGTCAGCCGCTCGTCCAGCGCCGACACCAGCGGCCGGTAGGCCTGGATGTCGCCGCCGACGGGGTGGATCAGGCAGAGCACGTCGCGGCCGGTGCCGCGCTGCCACACCTCGGCCCGCACCGCGGCACCGGCGGCCGGGGAGCGGCGGACGGACGCCCGGAGGTGGCCGAGGATCTCGGTGAGGCTGACGCGGTGGCTGAGCCGGGACAGGTCGAGATCGGCGCCGCAGCGCCGCTTCACCTCGTCCACGAGCTCCAGCAGGGCCAGCGAGTCCGCGCCGAGGTCGTACAGGGACGCCTCGGGGTCGAGGCCGGTGACGCCGAGCAGTTCGCACACGGCGGCGGTCAGTTCGGCCGCGAGGTCCGCCGGCGCCGGGACCCCGTCCGGGGCCGCGGTGTCCTCGCCGCGCGGGGGGCCCTCGGGCGCCCCGGGTACGGCACGCGCCGGTTCGTAGAAGTGCCGTGCCCGCTCCAGCGGTGTGGTGTTCACCATCAGGTGGGGCAGCCGCAGCTCCAGCGCCTGGGCGAACACCCGCACGCCGTCCTGCGGGGTGAGGGCGACGGCCAGGTGCCGCTGGTGCCGGGCGTCCCGGCCGAGCGCGCTCTGCGCCATGCCGACCTCCCGCCAGGCGTCCCAGCCGATGCCGCAGCGGACGGTGCGGCCGGTGTCGCCGTCGGGCAGGTAGTGGGCGAAGGCGTCGAGCAGGCCGTTGGCCGCCGCGTAGTCGAACTGGCCGACACCGCCGAACAGGGCCGCCATGGACGAGCAGTGGACGACGTGGTCGGGTTCGTGGCGGGCGATCAGCCGCTCGACCAGCAGGGCGCCGCGCAGCTTGGCCGCGGTCGCCCGCCCGGCGGCGACGGGATCCCGTCGCGTCAGCAGCGCCCCGGCGGCCGTACCGGCCGCGTGCACCACGCCGACGAGCCCGTCCAGGTGGGGCGCGAGACGGTCCGCGACGCGGTCGAGGTCCTCGTCGGCGAGGTCCGCCGCCACCAGGGACACCCGCGCGGCGAACGGTTCCAGCGCCGTCGGCAGGACGGCCCGGCGGGCCAGCAGGACGACCCGGTTGCCGGGCTCGCGCAGCAGGTGCGCGGCGATGCTGGTGCCGATGCCTCCGGTACCGCCCAGGATCAGATGGGTGCCGCTGTCCTCCGGGCGCCGCCCGCGGTCCTCGGCGGGCGGCGCGGGAACGGGCTCGGCGTGGCGGTGCCACCAGTAGCCGTCGCGCAGGGCGACGACCTGCCGGGCGGGCGTGCCGTCGAACAGCAGGCCGGGCAGGTACGGTGCCCAGGCGGCCGGGTCCGGGCCGGGCAGGTCGGCCCAGCGGACGGTCAGCCGCAGCTCCTGCCGGGGGATCTCGGTCGCCGCGGCGAGCAGGCCGGCCTCCGGGCGCCGGACGGCTCCGGTGACGGGCTGCGCCTGCTGGGAGAGCAGCCACACCCGCGGCCGCTGTCCGTCCGGGACGTCCGCCAGGGCCCGGCACAGCGCGGCGACCGTGTCGAGGCAGGCCCGGCGTGCGATGCCGAGCGAGCCTTCGCCGACCTCGCCGTCGATGGCCAGGGGAAGCGCGTGCAGCCAGTCGACGCCGTCCGTCCCGGCCGTCGCGGTGACGTCGGCGAGGACGGCGGCGAGGTGCGCGGCGTCGGCGGGGTCGGCGTCGTAGCGGTCGTCGCCGTGACGGGTGAGGGTCTTCCCGGCCCGTACCCGCACCACTCGGGCGCCGGACCGCTCCAGTTCCCGCCACGCGGCCGGGCCGGTCTGCGGCGCGGCGACCACCACGACGGTCCGCCCGGTGCCGGCCGTGCCGGTACGGGCCCTGCGCAGCCGCGCCCACTGCAACTGGTGCAGCCACCGGTCGGCGGGAAGCCGCTCGGGGGCGTCCTGGCCGGTGGCGTCCGGCGTGGGCCCGGCGGGAGGGGTCCGGGGCGCGGCGCGCGGGACGTCGTACTCGGCCAGGTCGAACGCGGGTGGCGGGAAGTCCCACGGCGGCTGCGCCGGACCGGCCGGCCAGACGAGGGTGTGTCCCGCCGTCCACGCCTCGGCGAGTTCCCGCGCGTCGCGGCCCCGGGCCGGCACCTCGGCCCCCGGCTCCGGGGGGAGCGCCGGTGCGGGCGCGGCCGCCGGGTCGAGGGAGCGCAGCCAGGACACCGCGGCCGCCGCGTCGGGGCAGACCGCCGCCGCCCGGTGGGCGAGCGCCGGGCGGCCCGCCTGGAGGTGGCGCAGGACCTGGGGGTAGTCCTCCGGGTGGGCGTCGAGGTGGTCGGCGATGCGGCGGGCGTCCGCGCGCAGGGCGGCCGGCGAACTGCCCGACAGCACCAGACAGGGGACGGGGCCGGGCCCTTCGTGCGGGTCCCGGTCCGGGGCGTCCTGCGGCTTCTCCAGCAGCAGGTGCGCGTTGGTGCCGCCGATGCCGAAACTGCTCACCGCGGCCACGCGCGGGATGCCGTCCGGCCAGGGTTCGGCGGCGGTCGGTATCCGGAACGGCCCGTCCTCGATCTCCGGGTTGAGGCGGTCGAAGTCCACCGTCGGCGGGACGGTCCCGTGGTGCACGGCGAGCACCGCCCGCACCAGGCCCACCACGCCCGCGGCCGCGCCGAGGTGCCCGAGCTGGCTCTTGGCGGACGACAGCGCGAGCCGCGCGTCGCCGGGCAGGCCGTAGGCCTGGCGCAGCGCGGCGGCCTCCACCGGGTCGCCGAGGCGGGTACCGGTGCCGTGCGCCTCCACGTACCCGACCTCCGCGGCGGCGCGGCCGCTGCGGAGCAGGGCGGTGCGCAGCGCGGCCTGCTGTCCGGCCGGCGAGGGGGCGCTGTAACCGAGCTTGGCGGAGCCGTCGTTGTTGACGCCGGAGCCGGTGACGACCGCGTACACGGTGTCGCCGTCCCGGCGGGCCGCGGTGAGCGGTTTGAGGACGACGACGCCCACCCCGCTCGCGCCGACGGTGCCGGCCGCGTCCGCGCTGAAGGGCCGGCAGTGGCCGTCCGGCGAGAAGATGTGCTGCGGCCGGTAGACGTAGCCGTCGGTGAGGTGGGGGTCGACGAGGACGCCGCCGGCGAGCATCACGTCCGCGTCGCCTTGGCGCAGCAGCCCGGCGGCGACGTGCACGCCGACGAGGGAGCTGGAGCACGCCGACTGCACGGTGAACGCGGGCCCGGTCAGACCGAGGTGGTAGGCGGCCTTGGTGGCGAGGAAGTCCTTCTCGTGGTGCAGGGCCAGCCGGAAGGAGTCCGGCAGCGCCGCCGGGTCGGCCTCACGCAGCATGGTCTGGAAGTACGTGTTCTCGCCGCAGGCGGCCACCAGGCCCGTACGGTGTGCGTCGGGAGCGGCGACACCGGCGTGCGCCAGCGCCTGCGCGCACGCCATCAGCAGGTGACGCTGTTGCGGGTCCATCAGCCGGGCTTCCTGCGGACTGATGGTGAAGCGGGCCGGGTCGAAGGCCAGCGGGCCGTCGAGTTGGCTGCGGGCTCCCACGCGGCCGGCGGTGGCCTCGAAGTGCTCGATGCCCCGTCCGCCGGAGGTGACCAGGTCCCAGAAGGAGGCCAGGTCGACGGCTCCGGGGAGCCGGACGGCCATGCCCACGACGGCGATCGGCTCGTCGGGGGGCCACACGGACGGCCGTCCCGCGCCGGGGACGGCGCGGGGGTGCGCGGCGGCACCGGGTGCGTCGTCGGCGGGGGGCGGCATGTCCGCGGGGGCGTCGTCGGCGGACGCGGCTCGGTCGAGGGGCGCGTGGTCGGCAGCGCGGGACGGGCCGTCGGACCCAGCTCGGTCGCGGGACGCGCGGTTGGCGCGGGGCGGACCGTCGGTCCCGGCCCGGTCGCGGGGCGCGCGGTCGGCGCGGGACGGACCGTCGGACGCGGCCCGGTCGAGGGGTGCGTGCCGGGCCTCCACGAGGCGGGCCAGGGACCGGAGCGTGACCTGGTCGAACAGGTCGGGCACGGTGAAGGGCAGGTCGCCCTCCTGGGCGCAGCGCAGCTGGAACCGCATCAGGTCCAGGCTGGTGGCCCCGGCGTCGAAGTACCGCCGGTCCACCGCGACGGCCCTGCCGGTCGCCTCCTCGAACAGCGCGGCCAGGCGGCCCTCCAGCGCCGAGGCCGCCGGGGCCGCGGTGAGCGGCGCCCGCAGGTCGTGTCCGGCGGCGGTGGGTGCGGCCAGGCGGTCCAGTTTGCCGCTCGGGGTGCGGGGCAGGGAGGTCAGCCTGCGGAACCGGCTCACGCGTACGAAGGAGGGGAGCAGGCCGGACAGGTGCCGGTCCAGGTCCGCGGGGTCGGGGTCGGGGTCGTCGGCGTCCCGGTACTGCAGGCAGGCCACCAGGGCGCCGTCGGCCACGGCGGCGACCGCGTTCGTGACACCGGGGTAGCGCAGCAGGGCGGCCTCGACCTGGCCCAGTTCGAGCCGGTGTCCGCTCACCTTGACCTGGCCGTCCTCGCGGCCGGCGTAGTGCAGCAACCCTTGTGTGTCGAAGCGGGCGAGGTCGCCGCTGCGGTAGAGCAGCCCGAGGTGCGGGTCGTCGGTGAAGCGGGTGCGGTTGAGGCCGGTGTCGCCCAGGTAGCAGCGGGCCGTCATGGGGCCGCCGATCAGCAGCCTGCCCGTCACGCCCGGCGGGACGGGGAGCCCGCCGTCGTCGACCACCCGTAGCACGGCGCCGGCGACCGGCCGGCCGATGGCCGGGCGCAGCGGCCAGGCGGCGGGGTCGCCCTCCAGGCACAGGGCGGAGACGACGTGGGTCTCGGTGGGGCCGTAGTGGTTGAACAGCCGGGCCCCGTCCAGTCCGGCGAACCAGCGGCGAATGGCGTCGGTGCACACCAGCTGTTCGCCCGCGGTGATCACTTCGCGCAGCCGGGACGGGTGGCGGCCGGTGCGCGCGCCGTGTTCGGCGAGCAGTTGCAGGGCCACGTACGGCAGGAAGATGCGTTCCGCTCCCCCGCTCTCCAGCTGCTCCAGCAGGGCGGGCATGTCCTGCCGCCAGTCGGGCCGCACCAGGCGCAGCAGGCCGCCGGAGCAGAGGGTGGAGAAGATCTCCTGGAAGGAGACGTCGAAGGACAGCATCGAGAACTGCTGGGTGACGGCGGCACGGTCCAGGCCGCCGTCCGTGCGCTGCCAGGTCAGCAGGTTGCACAGGGTCCGGTCGGAGACCTGGACGCCCTTGGGGGTTCCGGTGGAGCCGGAGGTGAACAGGGTGTACAGCGGGCGCAGGGCCCGGTGCGGGGTGGTGGCGGGCGCCCGGCCGGGAGCAGGGGCGCCGGCGAGGGTGACGGGGTGCCGTGGCAGGCCGGGCGGCGCGAGCGTGTCGAGTGCCCCGGCCCGGTCCGGGTCGACCAGGACGCACACCGGGTCGGCCTGCGTGAGGACGTGCCGGAGCAGGGACGGCGGGTAGGACGGGTCCAGGGGGACGACGGTCAGGTTGAGGCGGGCGGCGGCGAGGAGGGCCACCACGTGTCCGGCCGAGGGTTCCAGGTACAGGGCGGCCGCGGCCGGCGCCGCGGGGTCGGCGGGCAGGCGGTGGCGCAGTTCGGCGGCGAGGGCGGCGGCCCGCGCGTCGAGTTCGGCGTAGGTGAGCGTCGTCGTCCCGTCGGTGACGGCCGGGGCGTGGGGGGTGCGTCGCGCCTGCCGGGCGAAGCCCTCGGCGACGGTGGTGAAGTCCGGTGTCCTCGCGGCTCCCCGGCCGGGGTCGGGAAGGGCGTGCCGGTAGGGGGCGACCAGGTCGCGCAGGGTGGCGTCGGTCTCGTCGGTGAGCCGGTCCAGGGCGTCGCGGAAGAGGCGGGCGGCGGCTTCGACGCGGTCGGCGCCGAAGTCGTCCCGGTACTCCCACAGGCAGTCGAGGCCGGCCTCGTGCTCCACCACGGACAGGGTCAGCGCGCACTTGGCGCCCAGCGGCCGGAGGTGTTCCGGCCGGACGGCGCAGCCGGGCAGCCGCAGTGCCGAGAACTCGGTGTTCTCCAGGACGAACAGGAAGTCGAACAGGGGGCCGCCGTCGTGGAAGGCGTGGTCGGCGAGGACGTCGGCGAGGGCGACCTCCTGCCCGTCCAGTACGGCGCGGGCCGTGTCGGAGTGCCGCTCGAGCAGGGAGCGCAGCGGGGCATCCGGGTCGGTCGCCAGGGGCAGCAGCACCGTGTTGGCGAACATGCCGACCACGTCGTCGAACTCGGGCAGGGACCGGTTCGCGACCGGGGCGGCGACGAGGGGGCGGGTTCGGCCGGTGACGCCGTACACGCTCCAGGCGAACGCGGACAGCAGCACCTGGAACCTGGTCAGGCCGAGCCGCGCGGTGAGCCGGTCCAGCGCGCCGCGGCGGACCGGGTCGACCGGGGTGCGCAGCAGGCGGGCGGTGCGCGGTGCGGGCGCGTCGGCCGGCTCCGGGGTGGGGGAGGGAGGGGCGGTCCGCTCGTAGTGGGCGCGCAGGCGGGCCCGGCGGCGCCGGTAGCCGGGGCTGTCGTGCCAGGTCCGCTGCCAGTGGGCGAGGTCCAGGGTGGTGACGGCCTGTGGCGGGGGCGCGGAGGGTGGACGGCCGTCCACCGCGGCGGCGTAGTCGGCGGCGAGGTCGCGGAAGAGGATGCTCAGCGACCAGCCGTCGACGGCGATGTGGTGCAGGTGGAGCAGGAGGAGTCCGCCGCCGTCGTACGGCAGCCAGGCCGCCCGCAGCAGGCGGCCCCGGCCGAGGTCGAAGGCGGGGGCGAAGAAGCGCTCGACGGTCGTGCGGGGGTCCTCGCCGTCGCGGGCCTCGACCGGCCGCCACGGGTCGTAGGGGGCGCCCACCTCCTGTGTCAGGCCGTGTGGTGCGGGCACGAGGCGGGTCCGCAGTGCCGGGTGCCGCTCCACCAGCCGGCTCAGCGCGCCGTGCAGGGCCCCGGGGTCGACGGTGCCGTCGACCCGGAAGGCGAGCGGGACGTCGTAGGACCGGTCCGCGGGGTCCCGGCGGTGCATCAGCCACAGGCGTTCCTGCTCGCCGGTGGCGGGCGCGGCCCGCTCGCCGGTGACGGGTACGGGCGGGTGCTCGCCGGTGGCGGCGTCCGGGGCGAGGAGGGCGTCGGCGAGGGTGGCGAAGTCGGCGCGCAGAACCAGTTCCTGCGGGAGGTCGACGGCGAACCGCCGCAGGGCCTCGAACCGGAAGCGGAGGGCTTTGAGCGAGTCGCCGCCACTGGGTATCCAGCGGTCGCCGGGCCCGAGGCCGGTGACCGCGAGCACCTCCTGCGCGAGGTCCAGGACGCGCCGCCGGCCGGCGTCGGCGGGCGGGTCGTCGCGGTGGTCGCCGCGCCAGGGGGCGCCGGCGGCGGCCAGGAGGGCGTCGCGGTCCACCTTGCCGTTGGCGTTCAGGGGCAGTTCGCCGACCAGGTGGGTGTGGTGGGGCCGCATGTACGACGGCAGGGAGGCGGCGAGGTGCCGGTCGTAGGCGTCGTAGGACAGGTCCTCGCCGGGGGTGAGGAAGGCGAGCAGCTCGTTGCGGCCGTCGTCGTCGCGGCGGGTGCACACGTACGCCTGGCGGACGGCGGGGAGTGCCAGGATCTGGCGTTCGACCTCTCCGGGTTCGATGCGGAAGCCACGCACCTTGACCTGCCGGTCGGCGCGGCCGACGTAGGTCACCAGGCCGTCGGCGTCCTGGCGGACCAGGTCGCCGGTGCGGTACCAGCGGCGTTCGCCGCCGTCCTCGTGCGGCAGCCGTACGAAGCGCCGCGCGGTCTCCTCGGGCAGGTTGCGGTAGCCCAGGGCCAGGGCCGGTCCGGACAGCAGCAGTTCGGCGACCTCTCCCGGTTCCGCGGTGCGGCCGTCCTCGGTGCGCAGCAGCACGCCGGTACCGGGCAGGGGGGTGCCGATGGGCACCGTGTCGCCGTCGAAGTCCCGGGGCACGGCGTGGCTCAGGGCGAACGTGGCCGCCTCGGTCGGTCCGTAGGCGTTGTACAGGACCGTACGGGAATCGGGGTTGTCCCTGTACCAGCGGCGGACGACGCGCGCGTTGAGCTGTTCGCCGCCGGTGAGGACCTGGCCGGTGTGCGAGAAGCAGTCGGGGACCTTGTCCACGACGGCGTTGAACAGGGCGGCCGTGATGAACAGGGTGTCGACGCGGCGCTCGCGCAGCGCGGCGGCGAGCAGGTCGGGGCGGCCGGCCTCCTCGTCGCCGAGGACGACACAGGTGCCGCCGGTGAGCAGGGGCGTCCAGATCTCGAAGCTGAGCGCGTCGAACGCGGGATTGGACAGGCAGCCGTAGCGGCGGCCCGGCCCCAGGTCGATGTAGCCGGGTGCGGCCAGGCGCAGTACGCCGTCGTCGGTGACCTCGACGCCCTTGGGGCGGCCGGTGGTGCCGGAGGTGTAGAAGACGAAACCGGGCCCCGACTGGGCCGGGTGCGGTTGTTCGGTGGTGTGCCGCGCGGCCTCGGGGATGTCCGGCGTGTCCCGGTCGAGGAGCGGTTCGGCGGTGAGGGCGGTCAGGTGGCCGGGGAGGGCCTGCCGGTCGGTGGACTCGTGGACGACGGCGACGGCTCCCGAGTCCTCGAGGATGTGCCGCTGCCGTCCGGGCGGGCTGAGGCGGTCCAGCGGTACGACGGTCGCGCCGGCGCGGCGGATGCCGAGCATGACGCACACCAGGCGCCAGGAGCGGGGCAGCCGGACGGCGACCGGCTGTCCGGGGCCGACGCCTGCCGCGCGCAGCCGGTCGGCCACGCGGGCGGCGGCCCGGTCGAGTGCGGCGTAGTCGAGGACGACCGCGCCGTCCTCGACGGCGGGTGCGTCGGGGGTGCGGCGGGCCTGGGCGAGGACGGCGTCGGCCAGCGGGCCGGGCGTGGTGGCGTGGGCGCGGTCGTTCATCGCACCGCCCTCGCCGGGGCGGGCGCCGCGGGTGCGGGGGTGCCGTGGTGGGCGAGTTCGGCGGCGACGATCCCGGCGATCCGGGCGGCGCCGGCGTTCTCCAGCATCTCCCAGTGGTCGCAGTCCACGGTCTCCACCCGGAAGTCCCCCCGGGCCCGGGAGCGCCAGAAGTCGCGCACCTCGGCGTGGGCGGGGGTGTCGTGGCCGCCGGGGACGGCCTGGGCGAGGACGGTCCGTGCCGGGGAGCCGGCGGGCAGGTGGTCGCGGGCGGTCAGCCGGTTGTGGTTGTAGATGCGGAAGTACCGCTCCACCTGTGCGTCGTCGATGCCGGGGTACATCCCGTTGAACCTCACGAGTTTGTCGCGGAACTCCGCCATGTCCACGGCGGTGATCTGCGTGCGGGCGGCTTCGTCCGCGGTGGCCTGGGTGTCGAGGAGGACGACGCCGACGTCGGCGCGTCCGGTCCGCGCGAGCAGCCGCCCCATCTCGTGGGCGACGAGACCGCCGTAGGACAGGCCGGTCAGGACCACCGGGCCGCCGTCCAGGGGTCCCAGGAGCCGCAGGTACTCCTCGGCCATGGCCTCCACGGTGGGCAGGACGTCCTCACCGGGGTTGACGCCCGGGGACTGGATCCCGTACACGCCGACCGTGTCGGGCAGGAGCGTGGCCAGCGGGAGGTAGCAGAACGCGGTGCCTCCCGCCGGGTGCACGCAGACGACGCGGGCGTCCCGGCCGGGGCGGAACTCGATGACGCTGCCCGGCGCGCGGTGGGCGGCGTCGCCGCGCAGCAGTGCGCCGAGGGACTCGATGGTGGGGCGCAGCATGATCTCGGCCACGGGGATCCGCCGGCCGAAGGTCTCGGCGACGGCGTGGGCCACCTTGATCGCGGACAGGGAGGTTCCTCCCACGTCGAAGAAGTTGTCGGTGATGCCGATGCCGGGGTGCGCCAGGACGTCCCGCCATATGCGGTACAGGGCGTGCTCGACGTGGTCACGCGGGTTCGCCGTGTTGACCTGGTCCGCCCCTTGTTCCCGGGCGAGGCGCAGCAGTTCGGCGCGGTCCAGTTTGCCGCTGCGGTTGAGGGGGAGCCGGGGCAGGTCGGCGAAGACCGCCGGGATCATGTAGTCGGGCAGCCGGCGCGCCAGGGCGGTGCGCCATTCGTGGGTGCCGCGGGGCGGGGCGGTGCCCCGCCCGATCCCGGCGACCAGCCGGGTCCGGCCGGTGGCGTCGCGGTCGGCCAGCACCACCGCCTCGCGGACGCCGGGCAGTGCGGTGAGCGCCGCCTCGATCTCGGCGGGCTCGATCCTGAAGCCCCGCAGTTTGACCTGGTCGTCGGCGCGTCCGACGTAGTGCGCGTGGCCGTCCGGCAGGCGTCGGGCGAGGTCCCCGGTGCGGTAGACGCGCTCTCCCGGCACGAACGGGTCGGGCAGGAAGCGTTCCTCGGTCAGGTCGGGGCGGTTGAGGTAGCCGCGGGCCAGGCCGGCGCCGCCGAGGTACACCTCGCCCACCACGCCGGGCGGGACGGGCCGCATCCGGGAGTCCAGGATGTACAGGCGGGTGCCGGGCAGCGGGCGGCCGATCGGGCACTGCCGTTCCAGGGGCCGGGGGTCGTAGTACGCGGTGCTGTAGAGGGTGGCCTCGGTGGGTCCGTAGCCGAAGCAGATCCGCAGGCCCGGCAGGTGCCGTGTCATGCGGTGCAGCGCGGCCTCGGTCAGCGACTCGACTCCGGTCAGGAGCCGGCGCAGCCGCAGTCCCCGCAGGCGCCGGGCGGGGTCCTCGTCGATCCACTTGACGTAGGCCGGGGGCAGGAAGGCCTGCTCGATGCCGTGCTCGCGCATCCAGTCCAGGAGCGCCCCGGGGTCGCCGCGCAGTTCCTCGGGAACGATGTGCAGGACGCCGCCGGTGGTCAGCGGCAGCAGCAGTTCGTGGACCGACGCGTCGAAGCCGATGCCGGACCAGGCGGAGCCGGCCTCACCGGCGGGTGCCCCCATGCGGGTCTGCCAGGCGGCGAACAGGTTGAGCACGCTGCGGTGTTCGACGGCGACGCCCTTGGGCCGGCCCGTGGACCCGGAGGTGAAGATCACGTACGCGAGCCGGTCCGGTGCGTGGGCGACGGCGGGGGGCCGCCCGCCGTCGGTGCCCTCCGCCTCGACCGCGGCCAGGTCCAGCCAGCCGGCCGGCCGGTGGGCGGCGTCGTGGTCGCTGAGCACCAGCGGGCAGGCGGCGTCCTCGGCCATGCCGGTCAGGCGTTCCCGGGGCTGGCCGGGGTCGAGGGGGAGGTAGGCCGCGCCCGCCTTGAGGATGCCGAGGACGCCCACCACCAGGTCGCAGCCGCGGGTCGCGTGCAGTCCGACGACGTCCCCCGGGCGGACGGACCGGGCGACGAGGGCCTGTGCGAGGCGGTTGGCCCGCCGTTCCAGTGCGGCGTAGTCCAGGGACCGGTCGCGGCAGCGGACCGCCCGCTGTCCGGGGCGGGCGCGTACCTGGGCCTCGAAGAGTTCGACGAGCCCGGACGCGGAGCCGAAGGGCACCGCCGGGGGGCCGGCCGTGTCCTGCGGCTCCGTGTCCCGTCCGGCCGGTGCGGTGGTCCCGCCCTTCGCGCGGTGCGGGCCGTCCTCGTCGCGCGCCACGGTGTCCCAGTCGGCGACGAGGCGGCGGCGCTCCCGCTCCCCCATCAGTTCCAGTGCGGCGATCTCGCGGCCGGGGTGGCGGGCCATGTCGCCGAGCAGCCGCCTGAGGTGGTCCGCCCATCGCAGGACGGTGGCCCGGTCGAACAGCGCCGTCGCGTAGTCGAGGTGCCCGACGATCCGCCCGTCCGTCTCGGTGGCCGACAGCACGAGGTCGAACTTGGCCGGGGCGTGGTCGATCGGCAGCGGTGCGGCCCGGACACCGGGCAGGTGGAGCAGGCCGCCGCGCTCGGGCTGCCAGGCCAGCATGGTCTGGAAGAGGGGTGAATGAGACGCGCTGCGCGGCGGGTTGACCAGTTCGACGACCCGTTCGAAGGGCAGGTCCTGGTGGGCGAGGCCGTCACGGACGACGGCTCGCGCCCGGGTGAGGGCCTCCTCGGCGGTGGGTGAGCCGGACAGATCGATCCGCAGGGCGAGGGAGTTGACGAGGAAGCCGATGAGCTGTGCGGCTTCCGGGCCGCGCCGGTTGGCGACCGGGCTTCCGATAACGATGTCGGAGCCGCCCGTCAGCCGCGACAGGAGGGCCGCCCATCCGGTGAGCAGGGCGACGTAGAGGGTGCCGCCGTGCCGCCGGGCCAGTGCCCGCAGGGCCGCCGTGGTCCCGGCGTCGAGGTCGAAGTCGACCCGTCCCCCCGTGAAGTCCTGCTCCGGCGGGCGGGGCCGGTCCGCGGGAAGGTCCAGCAAGGGGGGCGCGCCGTCCAGGGCGCGCCGCCAGTACTCCTCCTGTCCGGCGAGGGCACCGCCGAGCACGGCCTCGCGCCGGGCCCGCGCGTGGTCGGTGTACTGCGTCCGAAGGGGAGGCAGCGGGTTTCCGGTTCCCCGGAGCAGTGCCTCGTACACCGAGCCGAGTTCCCGCATCATGACGTTCATCGACTGGCCGTCGTAGACGCTGTGGTGGAACGTCAGCAGCAGTGCGTGGTGGTCGGGGCCGAGCACGACGAGGCGGCCGCGGGCCAGCGGGCCGGCCGTCAGGTCGAACGGTGCGCCGGCCTCGTCGGCCTGGACCGCGGCCAGGCGTGCGGCGGGATCGTCCGCCCCCGTGAGGTCCTCGACCGTCAGCGCGTAGCCCGCGCCGGGCGGGTCGACGTACTGGAACACGGCTCCGGCGTCCTCCACCAGCCGTGTGCGCAGCGCCTCGTGACGGTCGCTCAGCTCGTCCAGTGCCCGCTGGAGGATGTCACGGCGCAGCGGACCGCGCAGCGAGTGGCAGACGGTCTCGTTGTACGCGGACGCCGCGCCGGGCAGTTGCGCCAGGAACCACAGCCGCTGCTGGGCGAAGGAGGCCGGATGGACCGCCGGACCGGCGGCGGGCCCTTCGGCGGGCAGCGGGGACGGGGGGACGGGGGCGGTGCGGCGGGCGTTCCGCATGGGGGGACCTGACCTTTCCTGTCCTGCGCGACGGGACACGGGCATGGGGCCCGGGGGCCGGCGGGGTCACCGCGGGGTGGGGGCGTGCCGGGGCTGTTCCGGGGAGGCGATCGCCGTTCCGACGGCTCGAACGGCACAGCGGTGACCGCGAATTCGGCTGCGACGGTGAAGCGTGTGCATCGGACACGGACGAGGCGTCCGCCCTCCACGGGGGCGCCTTTTTCACACGTTGTGGGGATACCGGGGAGACGGCTCCGCTGCCGCGTCTTTACGACTCGGCCGCCCCGTTCGGTCAGAGGTGAAGGGGGGAGGGGGAAGGGGGCACTGCTCGTCGACCAGGCTCCTCCAGAGACACATGACGGATCAACAGTGGCACGGCCGGGAACCGCCAGTGATTCGTTTCGGCACCGCGACGACGTGAGTGATCTTCGACCACCACCCGAAGCCCTGTCAATGACGCCATGTGCGGGAGCCGCTCCTCACGTAAGGGTGAGAAACATATGAGGTGTCACACCGGTGCAGTCACTGTGTCAAATCGGGCACACCCTACCGAGAGGGTCGGGCCGTGGTTTTCCGTCAGGCGGGCCGGGATTCCGGGACGGGCCGCGCGCGGACGTCCTCACCACCCGGGCCGGCCGCCTGCGCGCCGGTGTGCCCGTCGCCGTCCCGGTCGGTCACGGGAACACCCCTGGGGCGGGCGGCGACGTCGCCGCCGCCCGCCGGCCGTTCCGGTGCGCTCGGGGGCTCACCGGAGCCGGCCCGGTCCGAACGGCACCCCTCAGACGCGCCAGGCGCGCAGCTGCTCGGCGACGGTGTACACGTCGGCCTTGTACATACGCGTCCTGGCCACCAGGTCGGGCAGTTCCCCGTACGGAGGGTCGACCGCTTCCCCGGCGTCGGCCATGTACTCCACGGCCACGAGGGCGGCGAAGAAGGAGTTGCGGGCCGGCAGCGGTTCCTCGCGGGCGAGGGTCACCAGCAGGGCCGCGGCCCGCCAGGCGCTGTCCGGTTCGTAGCCGATGCGCGGCGTGTTCACACGGTGTCGCTGCACGGCCGCCGCGAGCGCCGAGTAGTCGGCGACGTCCGGCTCGCGGGGCATGATCAACGCCTGCCGGTCCAGCAGCCACGCCAGGTCGATCAGGAGCTCCATCAGGCGGCGTTCACCCGGTGGGGGTGGTCTCCGGCGGCGGGCTCCTCGTCGGGGAAGGCCTCGGCGAACTCCCCGGCGTGCCGGCGCGCCCATTCCGCGGCGCGGGCCAGTGAGGCCGGGGAGGAGAGCCGGGGGTCACGCATCGCGGCCTCCGTGAGCAGCGCGGTGACGGTGGTGCCCTCCTGGTTCGCCCGCTCCTGGAGCCTGGCGTGCACCTCGTCGGGGACGCGGATGGTCACTGTCTTGGACATGCGCCCCAGCGTACAGCAGATGCTTTACGCGGGTCCCGCGATCGCGTCGGTACCGACGTCTCCGGTGATGGCGTGCCGCCGCGCCGCCGCCCGGTCCCGGTCCCGGCCGGCCTGTACGGCCCCGCGGGCCAGGGCGTACACCTCCGCCTCCGCCCGGCGTCCGGCGGCCAGGCGCAGCCGCCGGTTGCAGTGCATGTGGGCCACGGCGCGCAGGACGGACGTGGGGTCCGTCCAGGGCCGGCCGGCGGCGGTCCGCCGTACCCGCGCCCCGTAGTCCGCCAGGGCCGACCGCCAGCGCGCTTCCAGCTCGGACGACGGCGGCCCGGTCCGCGGGCCGACGGCCTGCCGCATGTCCCGGCGCTGCCGGGCGCAGGCACGGTGCAGTTCCTCGTCCTTCGGGACCGCGCGGAGCAGCCAGTCGTCGCCGTCCCGCGCGTTCTCTCCGTGGAACACCCTGACCAGGGTCACGATGCCGGGGGCCACGCGGGCCGGGCTGTGCTGGTCCAGCCGTTCCAGGGCGAGCATGCTGTCCAGGTGGAAGACGCGCTCGGCCGAGTCCATCAGATCGGCGCCGCCGTAGCGTTCGGTCTCCGGCCGGTAGGGGTGCACGGCCACGTCGTTGACGGCGCCCGCCGCGAGCAGCCCGCGGGCCCAGTCGCGGAAGGCCGGCACGACCGTGCCGCCCCACCGCTCCCGCGGGGCGCGCACGCGCAGCCGCAGGTGCGGCCGTCCCAACGCGGGGTCGGCGTACCGGACGTAGAACCACCGCAGTGTGTCGTCACCGGCGAGTGCGGCGGCCCAGGGCGCGACATGACCGGCCAGGAGCTCCTGCTGGCCTTCGAGCGATCCGTACAGGAACGCCGAGAGCCACACATGCTCCTCCGCCGTCCCGGGCGGCGGGGTGCGTACGGGAGGCGTCCGCACGGGCGCGGACAGGGGGGTGGCGCCGGCCGTTCGCCGCGGGAGGACGGAGACGACCACCTCCGCCTCGTGGAATCCGGACGGTCCGGCGAGCCATCCCCTGTCCGGATCGGGCGACGGATGGCCGTGCAGGACGACGCGGTCGCCCTTTCGGCACTCGTCCCACAGCAGTTCCCGGTGCGAGGCGAGTGACAGGTCGACGGGGATCTGCTGGTCCGCTTCGGTGATCCGGAGACGGTCGGGCGCGTTCCACAGGGACTGCCAGGCCCGTACCGCCGCGCGCAGGTCCCCGGGGCGGCCGGTCCCGCCTCCCTCGCCGCCCAGGGTCCCGGCGGTGAGCCGCCAGGTGGCCGGGCTGAGGATCGTGCGCCCGTATCTGATCTCCGGGAGGTAGGGGGAGTCCTTGAGCGCGTCCCAGTCCCAGGGGCTGATGGTGCGGACGTCCATCATGGCCACGTCGTGCAGGAACCGGGCGGTGTCCGGGGCCGTCCGCAGGTTGTGCGCGGACAGCGGCACGGGGAGGACCTCCCGGCCCGACTCCATGTCCAGCAGGCGGAACCGGGACGCGTCCGCGATCACCCCGATCCCGGTCACGCCGAGGTTCTCGCCGGTCCCGTCGCAGAAGAGGCCGGCGGACACGCGGTGGGCGAGCACCTGCCGGGTGCCGAGGACGTTGCCGTGCCGGGGGTCGTGCGGCGCGTAGGCGAGCTGGACCGGCAGGGGCCCGTCGTCCCCGCCGTCGGGGAGCGACCGCCCGACGATCGCCGTGAGCGCGTCCTCCACTCCGGGAAGGTGGGCGAAGCGGCCCCAGGCCATTCCCGCCCGCTGCGTGGCGGTCAGCGGATTGGGGGCCAGCAGGAACCGTCCGGCGCGCAGATCGTCCGGCGAGTCCGCGGTCAGGGAGAGCAGCAGGTCGGCGGAGGCGGGGGTCTCTCCCCCGTCGTGGCCGAGCCGGTCGATCATGTCGTCGTCCAGCATCACACAGGGCTGCTTCTGCGCCACCGCCCGCAGGAGCAGCGTCGCGAGCGCCTCCCGGCGCGCGGGACTCGGCGCGGGGCCCGCGGGAGCCGTCCGGTGGGCGCCCGGGGACTCGTACCCGGCCGGTGCGCCCAGGCCCGAGTCGGGATCCAGCAGACGGCGCAGCGGCACCACCTCCCCCACGCCGTAACGCTCGAGGAACTCCTGGTGGTACGCCTTCAGCGCGAGCCGGGAGGCGGTGTCCGGCGAGGACAGCCGCCACAGCACGGTCGCCGCCCGCTCGGCCTCCCGGGCGACCTCGTCGGGCAGCACGACCCGCGCGTCGAGGGCGAGGTCCACGTGGGCCGCGTTCCCGGTGCCGGCCGTCTCGGCGAGCTGCCGGAGCGCCGGCTCGCCCTCGCCCGGCGGCGCGGCCTCGAACCTTCGCATCGCGTCGTACACCGTCGCGAGCCGGTCGTGGAACAGTCCCGCGGCGGGCCCGTCCGGGGGTGTCACCGCGCCCGGCGCGGGGCGCAGGTCCGTGAGGAGCACGCCGGCCCGTACCAGGGTGGCGACCAGTGCCACGGCACGGTCGCGCGGGACCGTCGGGAACTCCCGTACGAGAGCGGCGACGAGGTCGGGATGGGCGACGGGGGTGCGGGCGTGGCGGAGGACGGCGTCGACGGCGCGGGTGAGTTTGATCCCGCGCCGGACGGCACTCTCCTCGTGCAGGGACAGCGGAAGAACCACGGTGTCCGTACGCGGTGACAGCACGTCGCTGACGTGCAGCCGAGCCGTCTTGAGCGCTTCCGGGTCGCTTTCCCGCTCGTTGAGCCCGGCGTTGAGCCAGAGGGCGTCCGGGCGCACGCTCTTGCGGTGGCGCCGGCCCAGGGTGAACGCGGGCCGGGCACCGAAGGTGCCGACGGCCACCCCGGCCAGCAGGCCGAACGGTGTGGGCCGTCCCGCCGCGCGCAGCTGGTAGCGCAGCAGGGAACGCGTCACGCTGCGCCGTCTGCGGGTGGAGAGCGCACCATCCCCGGCCGCCAGGGACGTCACGGCCCGCGCGAGGGACGGACTCGACGTCAGCAGTGCCTCGCGGAAGCCGGGGTCCGAAAGCAGTGCCCGTGCGTAGGAGAGGTCGTCCCCGAACCGCTCGGGCGTGTGCGCGGCCCAGTTCTTCGGCAGGACCGGTGCGCGGAGCAGGAAGTGCTCCGCCGCCTCGAAGACGGACTCCACCGTGTCGCCGTCCTTTCCCCACGACTCGCATCGAACGGCGGTACCGGGCCGGATGTGCGGCCCGGACCCCGGTGAGGTCCGGGCCGCACACCGCGAGCCCCGGTGTCCGGACAGGAGACCCGGTGTCCGGACACCGAAGGCCGCCACCCGGCGGCCTTCGGCCGTGACCTACCAGGTCGGCGGGCGCGTGGCGGACTCGCGGGTCCAGGTCGGCGGGCGCGTGGCGCCCTCCCGGGCCGCGACACTCCCGGTACGGGGCTCTTCCACGATCTCGACCTCGAACTCGTCGGACACAGGCATGTTTCCTCCGCTGACGCAGGTGACGGACAGGACGGACACCGCACGCGACCTGCTCATGAGGCATGACCTCGCGTGCCGCCGGAAACACTACCCGCTCTCCGCCAGAACACACCTTCTCCCGCCGGGACAGTGTGAAAAAGTGGGAAGCCCCACTTCAGGCCGCGGACCGTCACGGGCCGAGCGGCAGCGACATGATCACGCCGACCTCGTGGAAACCCAGCGAGGCGTACAGCGACCGCGCCACCGCGTTGCTCCCGAACACGTGCAGTCCCACCGAGGACGCTCCGGCCCGGCGCGCCTCCTCGATGCCGGCCGTCATCGTGGCCCGGCCGTAGCCGCGGCCCCGCAGGCCCGCGTCCACGGCGATGTCGTAGATGTACGCCTGTCCGCGTCCCGGCTCGCCGCTCATGGCGAACCACAACCGTGCCACCGGCCGGCCCCCGCGCGCGTCCCGGGCGGTGAACAGGTGGTTGTCCGGGGTGGCGAGCCCGTCCGGGAGCAGCCCGGCGAACGCCTCGCGCGCCCTGGCGAGCGACTCCTCCCGCGTCCAGGTCCCCGCCTTCACCTTCTCGTCGGCATAGCCGGGCACGGCGGACGCCAGGAACTCCTCGTACTCGGCGGCGCTCATCGGAACAAGCTGTACGCGTACAGGTGGCATGCCGTGCAATGTATCCGTTCCCCGTAGCGGCAGGGGGCCGTCATGGATCCCGCGGGCCTCTCCTCCCGGAGGGACACCGTGACGGCCCCTGCCCGGCCGGCCGCTGCCAGGTCACCATGTAGGCGCCCGCGCCTCCGTTGCTCGTGGTCCCCTCGGCCCCGATCCCGATGCCCGAGGAGTTGCCCTTGTACCAGACGGCGCCGGCCTTGAAGCTGTTGTCGGAGGTGTTGAACCAGCCGGTGACCTCGATCGGCTCCCGGGAGGTACCGCCCCAGTACCCACAGGAGCAGGTCCCGCGGGGGATGCAGGTGGTGCTGATGCCGCCGCGGTGGGGGAACTCGGCCGTCACGCCGTAGTTGCCCTGGGCGCAGACCGGGACGTAGCCCTTGCCGATGCCGGAGGCCGAGGCGCCGGTCGCGCCCCCGACCACCGCGGTGACGGCGAGAAGCACCGCCGCGCCGCCCGCGGCCACCGTCGTCTTCGTACGTGCGGACATCATGTCCCCTGCCGGGCAGGAGTGGGTGCGGTCGCGGAGCCCGGCCGCCCTCTCGTGGTCGGCACCACCGCACAAGGGATAACACATCGTGTGAATTCTCGTCAGGCAGTCAAATATTGTGTCCGGGTGCTGTACGGTGACCGGCCGGAGCCGGGTTTCCCACCTGCCGCCGCGATCCGGTCGGCTCGGTGACGGTCTGCCGCATTGCAGGCGCTGCACGCAATTTACCGGAGGAACCTCTTCCTCATCCACCGTGCGGGCCCGCTTGCCGGGCTCCTGAACGGGCGCCCGGACACCGGAGAGTTCCAGGCGCGCTCCGATATGAACGTTGTGCTCCTGTTGGAGAAACAGTCACCGAACTCCACCGTGTGTCGATACTGCGACCACACGGTCAGTGTGCAAAGTCTTCCGCGACGACACGAGCGACGGGGTCGCCGTAGTCGTGATCACGAAAAAGAGAGGGAGAGCGAATGCTCCTGTCCGAGCTGCGGCCCGATCGGCGGGCGGTGCGCGATCACTGCGCGGCGGGTGTCTGGCGGCGCGAGGGACCACTGGCGGATCTGCGGAGATGGCGGGACGAGACACCGGAGGCCATCGCGGTGATCGCCCATCAAAAGGGCACAGGCGTCCGCCGGCTCACGTACCGGGACTTCGGCGATCACGTCGAGCGGTTCGCCTGCGCGCTGAGCGAACTGGACGTCGTACCGGGGCAGGTCGTCGCCGTGCAGCTGCCGAACTGGTGGCAGGTGAGCGCCCTGCTGCTGGCCTGCGAACGCGTCGGTGCGGTCTTCGCGCCGATCATGATGACCATCGGTCCGCGCGAGGTGGAGCGCATGCTGGCACGGCTGGAGGCCGGTGTGTTCGTCACGGTCGACCGGTGGGGTGAGAGGCGGTACGCGGACGCGGTGGCCGGGATGGCGGACCGGCTGCCGGGGCTCCGGCACCGCGTGATCATCACCGACGGCGAGACCCCGCCGGGAGCGGTGGACTTCGGCCGTCACTTCGAGCGCCCGCGGGAGGGGCGGACCACGGCGCTCGGCGAGGCTCCCGCCGAGGACCCGAACCGGGTCGCCGTCGCTCTGTTCACGTCGGGCACCTCCGGCGAACCCAAGGGTGTCCTCCATTCGTTCAACACCTTGTACGCCGGAGCCTCGGCGGTGGTCCGGGCGGAGGGCCTGGGTCCCCGGGACCGGTTCTTCACCACGCAGGCGCTGACCCATGTCTTCGGCATGATGTACAACATCCTGATCCCGCTGCTGGCCGGCGGCACCTCGGTGCTCTGTGACGTCTGGGACCCCGAGGACGCGCTCGGCATCCTCGCGGAGACCGGGACCACCGTCCTGGCGGGCGCACCGCCGTTCATCGCCGCGCTCGTCGCCGAGGCCGAGGACCGCTCACGGCCGGCTCCGCCGCTGCGCATGGTGCTCAGCGGCGCGACCACGGTCCCCGGCCCGCTGGTCGCGTCCGTCCCGCGGACCTGGGGGGTGCCGCTGCGCACCCTGTGGGGGATGACCGAGGTCCCCGGTCACACGTGGACCCGCCATGACGATCCGCCGCTGTGGGGTGCGCGCAGCGACGGCAGGCCGGGCGCCGGGCTGGAACTGGACTTCCGGTCCGAGTCCGGTGCCCCGCCCACCCCCGAGCAGCCGGCCCGGCTCTTCGTCCGCGGTGGCGGAGTGTGCCTGGCGACCCTCGGCCGGGACGGTGGCCGTCCGCGCGTGACGGCCGACGCGGACGACGGCTGGTACGACACCGGTGATCTGGCGGTCCCGGACGGACGGGGCGGTCTGCGCGTCATCGGCCGCGTCGCGGACCGTATCGGCGGTTCCTTCATGATCCCGGTCAACGACGTCGAGACGGAACTGCTCGCCCACCCCGAGGTGGAGGACGTCGTCCTCGTCGGATACCGGGATGAGTTGGGCGACGAACTCGCCTGCGCGGTCGTCGTGCCCTCCTCGACCGCGCCCACGCTCGCCGGCCTGCGCAAGTTCCTCGACGCGCGCGGCATGACCGGGTGGTACTGGCCCAGCCGGCTCGAACTGGTCACGGAGATGCCGCGCAACGCCGTCGGGAAGGTCCGCAGGGACCTGCTCCGCGCCCGCGTGAGGGACGGGCTCCCGGCGGGCGGCGGGCAGGTGGCATCCGGTGAACAGCCGTCCGCCGGGCAGGAGGCCGGACCGCCGCGGCACGGGACCGGCACGGCCTGAGCCGGCGACACCCGGGGCACGGGCACGGCGCCCCGGCACCTCGAACGTCATCCGCGTGATCCGAAAGGAAGGACACTCCCATGCGTACCACCCCTCCCGCCCCACAGCGTGAACTGCGTCTCGACGGTCACAGCCTGACCGCGGACGACATCCACCGGATCTCCCTGTCCCCGCAGGACACGAGCCCGGACCTGGCCGAAGCGGCGGTCCTGCGCATGAAGAGGTCCTCGCACCTCAAGGAGGACCTGATCGCCTCCGGGATACCCGTCTACGGTGTCACCACGGGCTTCGGCGACAGCAGCAACCGCCAGATCGGCCCGGAGAAGACGGCGGCCCTGCAGCGGAACCTGCTGCGCTTCCTGCGCGTGGGCACCGGACCGGCGGCACCCCCCGAGGTCGTTCGCGCGACCATGCTGATCCGCGCCAACTGCGCCGCCCGGGGGCACTCCGCCATCCGGCCGGAGCCCGTCCGCCTCATCCTGGACATGCTGCGCCACGACATCCTTCCGCAGATCCCGGAGCGGGGTTCGGTGGGCGCCAGCGGTGACCTCGCCCCGCTGAGCTATCTGGCCGCCGCACTCATCGGCGAGGGCGTCGTCACCTACCGGGGGGAACGGGCACCGGCCGCCGAGGCGCTGCGCGCGGCCGGCCTGCGGCCGGTGGAGCTGCAGGCCAAGGAGGGCCTCGCCCTGGTGAACGGCACCTCCTTCATGTCCGCCTACCTGGCCCTGGCGTCCGCCGAGGCACGGGAGATCGCCTGGTGCGCCGAGCTCTGCACGGCGATGGCCGCCGAGGTGCGCAGGAGCAGCGGGGACCAGTTCGCCGCGTTCCCGCACCTCCACAAGCCGCATCCGGGCCAGATCGCCAGCGCCGGGAACATCCGGCGGTTCCTCGACGGATCGTCGCTGATCGGCTCCGACGCCGACTTCCGGGGAGACGGCTTGATGGACGGCGACGGCTGTCTGGAACTCCGGCGCGGTATCCAGGACCCCTACTCCATTCGCTGCGCCCCCCATGTGATCGGCGTCCTGCGCGACACCCTCCAGTGGGCCGAGCAGTGGATCGGCAACGAGATCAACTCGTCCAACGACAACCCACTGTTCGACGCGGACGCCTCCACCGTCCACAACAGCGGCAACTTCTACGGCGGCCATGTGGCCCAGGCCGCGAGCGCGCTGACCACGGCCGTGGCCGGTGTGGGCGACCTGCTGGACCGGCAGCTGCAACTGCTGGTGGATCCCAAGTTCAGTGTGGGGCTGCCGGCGAACCTCACCGCCGCGGTGGAGGCCCACGACGCCGCGGCCGGACTGCACCACGGCTTCAAGGGCGCGCAGATCGCCGCCTCGGCCCTGACCGCCGAAGCGCTGCACCTGACCCTGCCGGTCAGCTCGTTCTCCCGGTCGACCGAGGCGCACAATCAGGACAAGGTCAGCATGGGCACCATCGCCGCCCGGCACACCAGGACCGCGGTCCACCTGATCGGCGAGGTGACCGCGATCCACCTCCTGGCGCTCTGCCAGGCCGCGGACATCCTCGGTGCCGACGGGCTCGGTCCGCTCACCGCCCGCGCCCACCGCTTCGTGCGCCGCACGGTCGCGTTCGTCCGGGAGGACCGCCCCCTGGACGAGGCGTTCCGGCAGACCGCCGGAGCACTCCTCGACGGCTCCCTGCGTCACGAGGTCATGGCGTCCGCCCGGCCCTGACCTCTTCGGCACGGCGACCGGTCCCGGGTCCGCGGGCGGCCGGCGCGCCGGTCCCGAGTACCGTCGCGGCACCCGCACGCCGGCATCGGCGGTGTCCGGCGGACACCGCCTTTCGCGCACGGCACCAACACCTTTCGGCCAGTTGGATCATGACGGTTCGGCACCCCTTGCAGTGACACTGTTCTCTCTGCCACTCTCGTGTGCACCCGGAAAACATGTTGTGCTCCGGGAGGGGATGCCCCGGGCCGCCACGACGGAGTGGTGCCATGCCCGCCGTTTCCGGGGACACCGTCACACATCACTCTCCGGGCCCGCGTGCGAAAGCACTCCGCATATCGGCGCATATGATGCGGGTCACGCCTGAGGGGAAAGCCGCGGGCCATCCGCCGGTCAGCGAGAACCAGGGAACTCTTCTCCACTCCTCGCAGAAGAAACTCACACGGCCTTTCCGAGGCATCCCCCGGATGCCATGTAATTGATCGAACCAAATCCTCGCCGGAGGCAGTCTTGCGCATTTCAGAGAGCGTTGAGGACTACATCGCGGAGCAGCGGAGCCGCATCGACGAACTGGACGGCCTGCTGATCGAGACGATCAAGGCCAGGCGGGAGGTGTCCCTCGGAATCCAGCGCCGTCGCACGGAGGCGAGGGGTCCGAAGTCGGACACGCCGCGGGAAAACAAGATCATCGAGAAGTACGGGGAGGAGCTCGGCGGACGGCAGGGTGTCTCCCTGGCCCTGGAAGTCCTCAAGGCGTGCCGTCTCCCGTAGCCCTTTCCCCTGCCCGACCCGTTCGTACCCCCTGGAACGCGCCCGTCGCCCTCGAAAGGATCCGCTGTGGAAACCGTCGAAGAATTGATCGGACTGCACGAAAGCGCGCGGCTGGACTCGCTCAATCTCATCGTGAGCGAGAATCGCATGACCGAGAGGGCGATGGCCCCGCTAGGCTCGGACATATCCCAGCGCTATGCGGCGGATTTCTACTCCGGTACGGAGCCGGCCCGTCGGCTGACCGAATACGCGACTCGCCTCGCGTGCGAGGTGTTCGGCGCACGGTACGCCAATCTGTCACCGATTTCGGGAAACGTGAGTCTGCTGGCGGCCGTGTTCGCCCTCTCCGGAACCGGTGACCAGGTGGGAAGGGTCCCCCCCGTTCTTTCCCGGGGGCGGTTATCCGCTCGACTACGCGGCCTTCGACCGCCGGTCCCTCCCCCTGCCCTTCTCCGACGAGGACTGGCAGATCGACCTCGACGCGGCGGTGTCCCTGCTGCGGGCGGAACGCCCCCCGCTGGTCGTCCTGGGCTCGTCGATCGTCACCTACCCGATGCCGGTGCGCGAGATCAGCGAGGTGGTCCATTCCTACGGCGGACTGGTCGCCTACGACGGATCGCACAGCCTCGGACTGATCGCCGGCGGCGAATACCAGGATCCCCTGCGCGAGGGCGCCGACCTGCTGCTCGGCTCGACGCACAAGACCTTCCCGGGTCCGCAGGGAGGCCTCGTCCTCACCAACGACGAGGAGGTGCACCGGCGGGTGGAGGTCCTGTCCAACTTCCGTCCCCTGAACGGACCGACCCTGATCTGCAACCCGCACCTGGCGCGCATCGCCTCGACGGCGATCGTGCTGGAGGAGACGCCCTGGCGCGACTACGCCCGGCAGGTGGTCGTCAACGCGCGGTGCGTCGCCGCGGCACTGCGGGACGAGGGGATACCGCTGCGGGGAACGGGCGCGCGGAACTTCCCCGAGCGGACCTACTGCCACCAGGTGCTCATGGACTTCCCCCTGGACGAGGCCCGCAGGCTGCGCGACCACCTCGGACGGCACCGGATCAACGTCGACGGTTTCCTGCGCCTGGGAGTGTCGGAGATGACCCGCCTCGGTTTCACCGCCGAGGAGAGCACCGAACTGGGACGGCTCATCGCCACCCTCCTCAAGAACGAGCACAGCGTTCCCCGGGAGACCGACCGGCGCATCGGAGAACTGATCGACGCGCACCGGAAGGTCGTCCTGTGAGCACCGGACACCGGGAGGGTACCGGGTGTCCGGATCCGGTCCGAGACACCGTCCCGTGTGATGAGGCCCGTGCGGGCCCACAGGGTCCGGCCCTGTCGGAGATCCCCTGCCAAGGTACTGGGCTGGAATCCCCGGGGCGTCGAGGAGACGATCGTGGCCACGGCGGAGAGCCAGATCCGGCTGGGCCTGTCCCTGCCCGGGGAGGAGCACACCGCGGCGTGACCGGCGCGGGAGGCGTCCGGCATCCCGGCGCCGAAGGGCTCTCCGGTCCGTCTCCGAGGTACCGGAGGCGGACCGGAACCGGTGGCGTCCGGGCGCCACGGGTTCACGTCACGCACCGGCCAACGGAACCGGGTTCTCCGCCCGTGCCGGTGGCCCGTCCGGTCAGCGGGGCCGTGTCCCCCGCGGCCGCGGTCGCCGGCCGGGACGTTCCCACGACGCCAGAAGGGTCCGCCTCTTCACGGCCTCACGCCGCACGCCGGTGGGCGGACATCCCCACCAGCGCCGTGCGCAGCGGCTCAGGACGGCCTGGTCGGAGAATCCCAGGAGACCGCTGATCTGTGACATCGGCATGTCCGTCTCCGTCAGGTAGTGCCGGGCCCGGTCGCGGCGGGCGTCGTCGAGGATCGTCGCGAACGTACAACCCTCCGCGGCGAGTTGCCGTTGCAGGGTCCTGGGGTGGAGCGACAGGACGCGGGCCACCTGGGGCAGGGTCGTCCCGCCCATGTCGAGGGACTTCCCGAGGACGGCGCGCACCCGGTCCGCCGCCGGGGTGTCCGGTCGCCCGTACCGGCCGGACAGCGACTGCAGCGCCTGCCGCCGCAGGGACCCGTCCGCGTTCTTCAGAGGCTGGGACAGCAGGCTCGCCGGAACGCGCAGGTCGGCGTGGGACCGGGCGAAACGCACCGGTGCGCCGAAGGCGTCGGCGTAGGTCTCGGGTGAGGCCGTGGGCCGGTGGGTCAGGTCGACGGTGTGCGGTGTGTAGCGATCGCCCACGAGGTACGCCGTCATCCGGTGGATGAAGAGCATGGTCATGTCGACGGCCTGCGGCAGGGGCTCCCTTCCCGCACCGCACGAGTAGCGCAGCGCCACCACGCCGGGGACGCGGTCGGGGTCGGCGAGCACGGACAGGCTCAGTTCGCGCCCGTGCACGAACATGTACCGGGAGATGCACTCCATGGCGTCCGCGACGGACGAGGAGTTCCGGATGGCGACCGCCAGGGTCCCGAGCATCCCCAGTTCCTGTGCCGCGCCCACCCGCAGCCCCAGGTCCGGACGGCCCAGCTTCGCCGCCGCGATCTCCAGTATCGCCGCCACCGAGCGGTCGTCGACGAGGAGGTCGTCGGAGTCGAGCGCCCCGGGCGGCAGGTCGGCCAGCCGGGCGTACTCCAGCGCGTCACCGCCGAGCCCTTCCACACAGTGCCGGAAATTCCGCAGGGCGGCCGACCGGACCAGAGACATGTGCGCGTACCTTTACCCGCTTGACCGTCAAGGCATCCGACAGTGGTGAGGCGGTCACACCTTCCGGCTGACCGTCCCGTGAGGAGCGGACGGGCAACCGGTGACCGCGCCGGGAGGGCGGGAGCCCGCACGACCAGGGAGGGGGTGTCGCACGGTGCGACGAGGCACCGCTCCCGCACCGTCACCGAGGAGGTCCGCTCGGCTCCGACACATTGACGCCACCGATTGCCACGTTGTGCACTCTAACAACTGTTGGCGGGTTCTGTCTGATCCATCGCGACGCATGGTCTGCGGCGGCCGACGTGTGTTCAGGAACGCCATCCCAGGACGCGTGACAGGTCGGCGCCCGGGGTCAGGTCACAGAATCCCGTCTTCGCAGGCGTGGGCCCCCCTCCTCCCTCCCGCAGCCGCTGAGCCGCCGGACCGGTGAGTCGGCCGTGGCTGTCGATGTCGATCGACAGCAGGGGGCCGTCGGCCGCCAGGGGGGTCTCCGCCGGCTGCATGGCCGCCGTCATCCACCTGAGCTCGCCCCCCATGTTCACGGCCCACACCGGGTTCCCCGTCGACGTGCCGAACACCAGCGACCGTGATCCGGGAGCCTCCAGCACCCTCGTCAGCCTGTCGAGCTCATCGTCGAGCGGCCCGGTCCACACCCGCAGTGCGGGACGGACCTCCTCGGCGAAGGCCGCGACGAGCGCGTCGGCGTCCGCCCGGGCGGAGACGTCCGAGGGTGTGCCGGCCCGGTCCTCGGTCCCGGTCTCCGGACCGTCCGTGACCCGTTCGGCGGCGGGGTCCACAGCGTGTGACCCGGGGTACGGTTCGCCCGGAATGTAGGCGTGCACACCGTTGGGGCGGTCGAGGGCGCGATGGTGCTTGTAGAGGAGCCAGACCTTCCGTACGTCCAGGCCGGGGACCACCTCCACCGCGTCCTGGGACGCGTACTCCACCATGACTTCCATGTCCGCCACCCAGGTCGAATGATCCGAAGCGGTCTTTCCCGCCGACTCCGTGACCGCCTGATGGAACAGGTGCAGGGCGTCGAAGACCGCTCCCAGGCGGGAGGCGACCTTCTCGTCGTACTCGTACGGGGCGGAATGCTCCGGCTCCTTGCCCTTGCCCGTGGTCTAGGCCCCGGCTCTGGCGTCCGTCACCGCGGCGACGACGTGCCGCAGCAGTCCGCGGTATTCCGTCTCCACCTCTCCCTGACCGATCGTCAGGTGGTAGTTGAGCGCCCTGTAGACGATCCCGGAGGCCTGCTCGTACTGCGCGAGGGCGAATTCGGTGGTCCAGTTGCGGGAGGCCGCCCAGGCGCGAAGCCACTCCTCGCCGATGCCCGGGTCCGACTGCTGCTCGGCCGTGTCCGCCCCGGCGTCCTCGGCGGGGAGGTCGAACGGGGCGGGGAGGGGGGCCGAGCCCCCGCCCACGGCCCCGTACCGGTCCCTGGCGGACGCGGTGAGGGAACGGGCCGCCGCGACACCGTCGTCCGCCCGTGGTACGGCCCCGTCCGTCTCCGCGCCGTGCGAGAGCACGATGGCCCGGACGACCGCGGCGAGCACGGGCCGGGGCATCGGCCGGCCGTGGTGAAGCGGAAGGATCCGTTCTTCCACGCCCTCGGGGAAGGGCAGCGGCTGAGCGGGCGCGTAGTCCCGCGGAAGGGCCAGCCGGGGGTCGTCGGCGAGGATCTCGGCCGTCAGGGCCCGCGCCTCCTCCCGGACCGCCGGGGACCACAGAGGGGAGCGCAGCCTGTTCCGGCCCGCCGGTGCCACGTCGTTGGTGACGACCTTGCGCGCGGCCTTCCGCTCCGTCTCGGTGAGGGCGGGGTCCCGCTGTACGCGGTCGAGGGCGTCCTCGAGACGGCGGTCGGTCCAGGGGTCGGTGGGCAGGCGGTGCAGACCGAAGCCGTCGGGGCGGGTGGCGGCGTCCGCCGTCCGCAGATCCGCGGGCGTCGGGAGGTCCCGGCCGGGGGGAAGCAGGACGGCCCGGGTGGCTTGTTTGTGCAGCAGCCACCAGCCGTCGCGATCGCCGATCAGTGCGGGATGGGCGGGAAGGTCGTGGAGGAAGCGCCGGGCCACCCCCAGATGGGGGAATTCGGCCTTCCTCCTCGTCGGCCTGGCGGAGCCCATCTTGACCGCCTGATGCTGGAGCCCGAAATAGCCTCGCACCCGGGTACGGAGGTCCTCGCGGGAGGCGAGGTACATCAGGGCGGCACTGAGCCCGGCTTCGGGATCGGGCAGTGTGGCGAGCGCCTCCTCGACGGCGGTCAGGTCCAGGTGGCCGCGCAGGTTGTACAGGTCCGCGGTCAGCGTGTCGGTGATGTCGGCGACGACCGCGTACACCTGACTGTCCGTCAGCTCGGACTTCTCCGGGGAGGGGGTGGAATAGATCCAGCTCCCTTCCGGGGTGTGCTCGGAGGGAACGTCACGGAAATGCGGATCGTGCGGGGCTCCGTAAGGGAGCTGGGTGCGCGGGTGGATGGACCAGCCGGCGTTCACCAGGGCGCGTACGACCATGAAGGGGCCGGCCCGCTCCACCACCGGGACTCTGCGCGAGAGGTTCACCCCCACGCTTCTGTCGATCCCCTGCCAGCTCAGGGCGTCACGGTAGAGCGTCGTCTGGTCCTTGGTGTAGGAACGGCCGGTCTCCTCGATAAGCGCGCGCGTCAGAGGATGGCGGGCGGGAGCGACGAACGCGGAGTTCGCGCCTTCCGAGTACGTGAACAGGGTCGGGGTTTCGACGGCTTCCTGGAAGGGGTCACGCCCGGGAAGCAGTGTCTTGTTGCCGTCCATGTACATGGCGCCGAAGGTGTCCAGCAGCATCAGCCGGAGCATGTCGCTGGCCGCCGCCATGCCCGGTCCGTTGCGGCGCGCCAGCCGGGACAGGAACTCCTTGTGCAGGGGCATGGGGTGCCCCGCGTGGTACAGCTCGTGCACGTTGACGAGCCGGATCCCGTGTTCCCGCGCATGCGCGGCCAGTCCCCGCACACTCGCCTCCCGCCGGCTGTGCGGCTCGGCGGTGGCGGAGAGCGCGGCGGCCACCTCCTCACGGGTGACGTCGGTCAGGAGCACGAACATGATGTCGCGGTGTCCGTCGGCGCTCGCCGCGAGCGACGTCCAGAACCTCGCGCTGCGGCCGGTGGGCTGCGGCACACCGCCCAGCCAGATGGAGAACCAGATCCTCGGGATGCCCAGCCGGACGCTCTCCGGGAGCGGGGGTGCGGCAGGATCGGGCGACCAGCCCGTCAGGGGACGTCCGGCAGGGGGGCGCACGACGCTCCCGGCGTACTGCTCCGTCCGCCATGCGGCCGGGTCCATCTCCGCCGGTGTCGGTGTCCGCTCGAGGAGGTCGACCCGGTCGAAGAAGTGCAGGACCTGTTCGGGGGTGAGCCGGTCGTAGTCGACCCCGCCCAGGAAGTCGGGCGTGGGCCGGGGAATCCAGCGCCCGAACAGGTCGACGCCCGTGACGGCCGTCGCCGTGTCGTCGCTCACCTCCGGGACCACCGTGTACTGCCGGAGTCCGGCCAGCAGTTCCGGCGCCGACGGCATGGGCCGCTCCGGCGTCCTTCCGGCCGGAGGAGGACCGGTTGTGGCGGAGGGGGCGGTGGCCGGTGTCTCGGACGCCTCGGGTTCCGGCGCCGCCGTGTTCTCGTCGGCGGTGTCGCGGCCGGTGGCGGGAACGGTGTCACCGGTGACGATGCCGGATTCCTCCGCCTCGGGCCGTACGGGAGAGGGGGAGTATGTGCTGAGCGCCTCCAGCACCTTGACGCGGTCCGGGGAGTCCGGGGGCAGCTTGTCGAGCCGGTCCTGAAGGATCTGCCGCATCAGCGCGTTCGTGTGGTCGCTCTCGGTGAGCGCCGTTCTGATCACGGGGTCGCGCACCCCGGTGAGGCGGTTGCCGGCGGGGCCGGGATCCGTGCCGTCCCCGAACATGAGGAGGCTCTCCGTGTCCGAGGCATCGTCCTCGGGCAGGTACTGCGTGGCCGCCGGGAACCGGGAGCGGACCTCGGCCAGAACCTCCGCCGGGACGGAATCCAGCCTTCCCGCGGGCGGGAGGGCGGAGAAGCCGGACAGTCGGTCGCGTACGACGGGGAGCCGGGACGCGAACTCGAGTGCGCCGCGCCAGACGTCGAGACGCCGGGGCCCGGCCACCTGGTCGACGATGTCCCCGACGACGAACAGGTTGACGACACCGCGCCGGTTGATGACCTCGCGCTGGATCTGCGTCACGGCGGACCGGGCGACCTCCAGGGGCCAGTTCTCGTGATCGTGCGAACGGGGCGGTGTCCCGTGCCAGCTCCCCGCCTCTCCCGCCTCGACGAGATCGGGGCCGAGGGCGAGCATCTGGGACAGCGCGGACACCCGTTCCCCGGACCTCAGGGTCCGCTCGCGGTACCCGAGCCTGCCGGCGAGGTCCTGATGGGCGTGGCTCGTACGGAGAAGGGTTTCCTCTGTCGGGACGACCGGGTCCTTCACACGATCGGAGCCCATATCGCTCATACCGAGGTACGCCAGGAGCCTCGGGTACAGCTCCTCCAGGTTCTTCATGGCGCCTGCGGCCATGACGTCGATGTACTGGAGGAGGGCCGGGTTGGCGGCGGCGGAGATCTGCGCGGAGATGTCCGTCTTCCCCGTCTCCTTCCGGATCAGGGCGATGCCGTCACGGGATGCGGCCACCTGTTCCATGAAGTCACCGAGCGGCTGCCGTATCTCGTTGTCACCGTCGTTGTAGAAGCCTCCGGTGAGGTACAGGACGAGTGCCCTGGTGGCGTCGCTGGACGACGCGTAGCCGGGTCCCATGTTCCGCAGACGCTCGGCTCTGGCGTAGCGCGCCAGCCTCCTCACGGAGGGGTGTAGGCCGGCGAGTTGCCGCTCGGACAGCAGCTCGTCGATGTTGAGGAGCAGGACGTTCGAGGACTTCGCCCAGCGCAGCATCTGCGCCACTTCGGCGAGGCGCCCGCCCGACGGCTTCCGGGACCGGGCCGCACGCATGAACTCCTCACGGGGGACATCGGTCCACAGAACGGATGTGAAGCCCGTGTTCATCTCGGTGTTGCGGGCGATGATCCGCTGGAATTCGCCGCGCACCGCCCCGTCGTCGAACAGCGGACCTCCGAACCAGATCTGGTGCTGGATGTGCGGTATCTCCCTGAGGTCTCCGGGCGAGCGGCCCGGTGCGGCGTACCGCCCCCGGGACACCGGCCGGGCGGGGAACGACCTGGCCCGATGCTCGTCCATGGCCTCCGGCCGGGAGGCGCTGCGCAGGTCGAGCCACTCGAGCAGCCCGGACATCCGCGCGGCGGGCACGGCTCTGACGTCCACCGTCATGAAGTCCGGCGCCGGCGGGAGCACACGCGTCCCGAACACGTCGTCGCCGTAGACCACGGACAGACTGTCGGCGTTCCGCCGCCCGGGCGGCACCTGGGACCGGACCAGCTCCTGGAGGAGGCGCTCGGGTCCGCCCGCCGCGTCGAGTTCCGCCCGGACCTGCGCTCCCAGCCGCTCGACCGCCTCCCACCGGTCGCTGGACGGATCCTTCTCCTTCTGCCAGTCGGCCACGGCGGCGAGCACCGCACGCATGAGGGAGGCGTTCTCGCGGTCCCCGGACAGGCTGCTGACGGCGGCGTCGATCAGCTTGAGTTTCGCGGACCGGATGAACGCCCCCGTGGACGAGACCTTGCGCCACTCGGCCACGAGATCCGGAGCACCGCCGCGAAGGCGGGAAGCCGGGTTCAGCGGCTGCGATGCGCTGCTCCCCGAGGGGCCGCCGGCCGTTTCCGCGTGTACCGGCCGGGCGTGCGGGAGGCCGCCGCGGTGTGTGCGGGGTGAGAAGGTGAGGAAGGTTCCGGCATCCTCACCCTGGTAGTACACGGTGAGCGCTGTCGCTCCGAGTCGCTGCGAGTACGAAAGAGCGGTTTTTCCGTTGGGCGCGTGAACCGTCAGGCCAAGAAGGTCCGCCATCTGTTGCGCCAGGCTGTGCTCACGGGTGAGACCGGACTCGCAGATCACCAGTACGAGTTCAAGGTCGGGGTACCAGTGACGCATGAGCCTGAAATCCGGGTCGGCCTCCACGACGCGGGCAAGACCGGAGGCGTCCAGGATCGTCACCGTGAGCGAATTACCGGACTGCGCATACGCCTTCACCCTGTCGTACTGCCCGTGCATGGTGACGTAGAACGCCTTGCGTCCTGCCCACGGAAAGGGCTCGCTCCGCGTCATCAACTCCATGTACGGGTACGAGGCATAGACCTGACTGCCGGGATCGAAGTCCGCCCAGTTGCGCTCTCGCAGGGACCAGTCGCCGTCGTCGTGGAGACTGATCCCGATCGTGCGGCCTCGCACGATCGGGCGCGTGAGAATGCTCTCGATGTCCTGGTCGCCGAGTCGCACCACGGGGAGGTGGCCGGGCACGTCCGAGGTGGGGGGCTGCACCGGTGGTCCGGCATTGCGGTCACGGACGGCCGGCGCCGTGGATTTGCGGGAGAAGAATTTCCGCAGCCCGCCGGAGCCCTTGGGGAGGGGGTTGAGACCGGACTCGAACAGCAGCGGTTCCTTCCACGCGGTCCCCTCGGGACCGGCGTCCGTCACCCGGTACACACCGAAGCCGTTCATCTCGGCGAGAGCCGACCTGAGCTCGGCGGGCCCCACCGACCGGGGCGGAGCGGCGCTGTCGCGTGCACCGTCGGCGGTGCGGCCGGTCTCCGGGGCGTCGGAGGACGGCGCCCCGTCGGACGGCCCGGGAAAGCCGTACGAGGCGAGGACGGCCCGCAGGCGCGCGGCCCGGGGATCGGCCGGCCGGAGCCGGTCCAGCTCCTCATGGAGGATGTCCCGGTTCAGGTCGTCGGTGCGGGCGTCCTGAGTGAGCGCCATGCGCGCGACGGCGCGTGGCGGCTCCCCGGGGGCCAGGCGGTCGGGTGCGTCCGTGCCGAACCGAGTCTGCGGGGCCGGGGCAGCGGCGGCATGCTCGATCCCGGTAGGGGGGAGGACGTCATCCGCGCTCTCGGACGGAGTCCGTGCCTCACCGGGCCCGGCGGACCGCTCGAAGTACCGGACCAGGGCGGTCAGCCGCTCCAGCTCGCCGGGCAGGCGCTTCACCGACCGCGCGACCTCGCCGGGAACCTGGAAACACACCGAACTCATGGACGAAGCGGCCATGTTCCTCGCACCTCGATCGCGCCAGCGTGACGACCGGACCCGGCGTGGCGCCCTCGCCCTCGCGTCCGGTCCGGCACGGGTCCTCCCCTGTGCCGACGGGCCCATCGCCGTCGAACGGACGCGGCGTGGCCCGCGATCCAACGATGTGATTCTAGCCGTCCCGGCCGGTCACGGAGTGGTCCGCCTGCTTCGAGGACGAGTCACTGTGGTCACACCATGCTGTGCATCACACGGTCGGAGCGGGGCGGTGAGCGTCACGCCGTCACCTGTGCGGGCAACACGGCACACCGTGCTGGATCGGTGTGCCCATGTGGTCACGGCCACCGCCGAACCGCCGCCGGTCCCGGCGGATCAGTCGGTGCTCCGGTACAGCTCCCAGAAGCGGAAGACGGTCGACGCGTCGAGGCAGTACTGGTAGCCCCGTATGTCGTCACGAACGGCCACATACTGCTTGCTCTGCCAGATCGGCACGAGGGGGAGTTCCTCCGCCACTATGTTCTGCAGGCGGTCGAACTCGTCGTTGGTGGCGGCCCTGTTCCGCTCGGCGGCGGTGCGCGGGATGAGCGTGTCCGTGATGGTGGCGTTCCGGTAGTGGTTGCCCAGAACGTTCCCTTCCCCGAAGAACGGTGCGGTGAAGTTGTCGGCATCCGGGTAGTCGGGGACCCATCCCTTGACGTAGACGCCGTAGGTGCCGGCCTGTATGCCCTTCTCGTACTGCTCGAACGGGACCGACTTGACGTCGGCCTCGAACAGTCCGCTGGAGTTGAGCTGGCCGGCGATGTCCTTCAGTGTCCGGTCCGTCGCGGGTCCGTAGCGTGCCGGTGTGGACCAGAGGGTCAGCTTCACCTTGCCGGTGGTGCCGTCCGCCCTGAGGGCGGCCGCGGCGGCGGTGCGCGACGGTGCGGCACCGTAGGTGTCGAAGAACGCGGTGTTGTGACCGGCGATACCGGACGGGATGATCGAGTACAGCGGTATCGCCGTGTCCCGGTGGACCTCCTTGACGAGAGCGTCGCGGTCGAGGAGGTGGGCCACGGCCCTGCGCACACCGCGCCTGCCGGCCACCGCATCCTTCATGTTGAAGACCAGGTGCTGTACCTCGACCCCGGTGCCCTCGACGACGTCGATCCCACTGCCGCCGGAACCCTCCTCCAGGCCGGCGAGGTCACTCGCGCTCAGGCCGCGGTACGCCAGATCCACCCGTCCTTCGACGAGCGCCTCCTTCAGCGCTTCCTGGTCGGCCTGGAAGAACTTCAGCCTGATGCCCTTGTTCCGTACCTCCGCCGTCCCCCGGTACTCCTCGTTGACCGAGAAGACCGCTTCGTCCTTGGTGAAGGAGTCCAGCTTGTAGGGGCCCGAGCCGACCGCCTTGCCGTCCCCGCGCAGGCCGTTCGCGTCGTAGTGCGCGCGGCTGACGAGGGAGCCGGCGCCGGACGCGATCTTGCTGGGGAAGGTGGCGTCGGGCAGCCGGAGCCGGAACACCACCGTTTCGTCGTCCGGCGTCCGCACGCTCTTCAGGTTCTGGAACATGACCGCCGGCCCCGCCGGGTCGTCGATCCGCCGGATACGGTCGAAGGTGAACTTGACGTCCGCGGAGGTGAGCGGCTCTCCCGTGCTGAATTTCAGACCGTCCTTGAGCGTGCACCGGTAGGTCGTCACCTGCCGGTCCGTGAAGGAGCACGTCTCGGCGGCCTCCGGGACGGGCTCCGTCGCACCGTTGGGAAAGCTGAGCAGGGACTGGAAGACGTTGTTGAACACCAGCCATGAGCCCGGGTCGTAGCCGGATGCGGGGTCCGTGGCCAGGACGCTGTCCGACATGCCGACCACCACCTGACCGTCCGAGCCGGCACCGGACCGCCCCACGAGGCCCGCGTCGCAGCCGGTCAGACAGGCCGAGGCGAACCCGATGAGGACGGGCAGGGCGGTCCGGTGTCTACGGTGATTCACTGTGTCTGCCTTTTCACTTCCCGACAGTCCTGCGGGGTCGCGCATGGTGTGGTGAGCGACGCCGCGAGGGCTGGAGCAAGCCGTCCCGGATCGAGACGGAGGGTGGCGCGGGGATCCCGGGCCCGCCGGAACGATAGCCGAGTCAAAACAATGGGAAAAGAGTGTTCACCATGTTGTGCCCAACAGTTCGCGCATCCGCGGGTACCGGCCTGCGGTTATCGTCCGCCGAGACGCACGATAGATTGGCTGTGCTGGCAAGTAGTGTGGCAACGCACATGGATCCCGTACCGTGCGGGCACCGCGGGACCGCGCGCCCGCCGTCGTGCCGGCAACCACCACCGGATTGTGAAGGTCATGCGGGAAACCACACGTGTCCAGGTCGCCGACGGTGTCCACCTGGTCCACGGCAGCGACACGAACTGGGTCGTCCTGAGCGAGGGCGACGCGGTCACGCTCGTCGACTGCGGTTATCGCCGTGTCCCGCGCCCGCGAACTCGCCGCCTGAGCCGCCTGAGCAGCCCGCGCCGCGGGCGCGAGGTGCCCGGCGGCACGTCACCCGGCCCGTCCGCGACAGCGCGTCAGGACGCCTGACGGGCGAACCTGTCCGACGACCGTTCGTACGCCCGGAGCTTGTCCGGCGCCATGATCCAGTAGATCCGCTCGATCCCGTTCGGTCCGGCGGAGGCGAGCATGAGCGCCGCGGCCACGCCGTTCTGGGTGATCAGCCCCGCGGGAAGACCATTGGCCTCGACCACGCTGTACTCGGCTCCGGGAAGGAACTTGCCCGAGAACGCACTGATCTTGGCCACCCGCCAGGGACCCGTGACCTCGGTCTGTGCCACGCCCCGCATGCCGTTGCCGTCCGCGTAGGCGACGACGTCGGCCGACAGGAGCTCCTCGAGCGCACCGACGTCGCCGGTCTGCGCGGCCGCGACGAACGCCTCCAGCAGGCGCCGGTGCTCCGCGCGGCCGACCGTTTCACGGCGCTCGGCCCCCAGGTGCTTGCGAGCCCGGTTGACGATCTGCCGTGTGTTGGCCTGACTCAGCCGCAGCATGCCCGCGATCCGGTCGTACGGGTAGTCGAACGCCTCGCGCAGCACATAGGCCGCCCGCTCCACCGGTTTCAGTTTCTCCAGCAGGAGCAGCACGGCCAGTTCGAGGGCCTCGCCGCGCTCGGCGCCCACCTGCGGGTCGACACTGGTGTCGACCGGTTCGGGCAGCCAGGGCCCCACATACGCCTCCCGGCGGACCCGTGCCGACTGGGCCACGTTGATGGCCAGGCGCGAGGCCGTCTTCGCCAGGAAGGCGTCCGAGTCGAGCACGACACTCCGGTCGGTGGACTGCCAGCGCAGCCACGCGTCCTGAACGACGTCCTCCGCCTCCGCCACGCTGCCGAGGATGCGGTAGGCGATGCCGAAGAGACGGGGCCGGATCCGCAGGAAGGCCTCCACCGCTCCGTCGAGCGGATCATCGCCGGGCCGGGACGGTGTGTTCATCGTGCCACTGCCTCCGCAGGTCGGTCATCGTTCCTCACGCGGACGTTCTCGGAGCCGAAAACAATCGCTCGTGTCGATCCTACGGGGGCGTCACCGGGTCATCCGTCGGTGGCGTGGCCGTGAACGGTGTGTTCCGGTCGGGTACGGGACGCGGACCCGTACCCGAGGCCGACACGCTCCGGGGCTCCGCCGGACGGGCGGCGCGGCCCCGGGGCGGCCGACGGTCACACCGTGTGACGCGCCGGACCGAAGCGGGGAACGGCCCCGGGCACGGGCACGGGACGGGGTGTCTTCCCTCACCCCATCCGTTTGACGTGTGACGACACCTTTTTGACGGACGATGACATCCGCGGGCCACCGCGCGAGCCCTGCCTTCCGCGCGCTGGTAGCTTCCGATCACGGGGACGGACCGGTCGGATCGTTCGATCGGCCGCGCTCCCCCCATGAATGCCGCCCAACGGAGACACCCTGCGCTGTGTCGTCGGATCGGATCTCCCGTGGCCTCGCGCCCCGCGGGGCCGCATGCCTCCCGATTCGCCAGGACCGGCCGCGCGAACGGAACCAGGAAGACTCGCCATGCTCACTCAAGCTCCGCTCCAGGACACGCCGTCCCCCCACCGGCGGTGGACGCTTCGGCCGATCCTGACCTCCGCGGGGCACCGGGTCGTCACGCGCCTCGCGGTGGAAGGCGACTATCCGGCGGTCGGGGCGCTGCACGCCCGGTGCTCGCCGGAATCGCTCCACAGCAGGTACCTGTCGGGACGCCGGGACATCCGTCTGCCGGAATGGCGCCACCTGGTCGACCCGGCGGCCGGCTGGACCTGGGTGAGCGCTCCCGAGGAGGACCCCGGCCGCGTCATCGCGGTCAGTCATGTCCTCCATGCCGACACCGGTGATCGCACCACCGGTGAACTGGGGATTCTCGTCGAGGACGGCTGGCAGGGGCAGCGGCTCGGCACACAGCTCACCCGTGCCGCGCTGTCCCACTCCCTGGCCCGTGGTCTGCGCAGCGTCGTGATCGTGGCGGGCGGCACCAACGTGCGGATGGTCAGGATAGGCAAGGCACTGGGGGCCGTCGCGCCCCGGGTGTTCAGCCCGGTCGTCGAGATGACACTCACTTCCTCCGGCGGGTGCCACGGAGTGTGACGGAAGCACGGCGTTCGCCTGTGCCGGGAGCCTCGTACGCCGTCCGCCGCCGTACGGGCACCCCGGCGTGTCACAGCACGGGCGGTTTCGCGCTCCATAGGGGTGCGGGCCGTGTCGCCCGCCGCTCACCGGGCGCCGAGGAGGGAGACAGCAGTGCGAGGAGAACCGGACATCGTTGGCGGGGGATCACCGCGGCGGGCGGGGGCGGGCCGATGAGCACCGTGGCCTTCCTCGGCATCGCCATGCACGGACACATCAATCCCACGCTCCCGATCGTGGCCGAACTGGTGCGGCGCGGCCACCGGGTCACGTATCACACCTCTCCCGCCTTCTCCGAGGAGATCGCGGCCACCGGGGCGGACGTGCGCCTGACACCGGGGGGTGACATGCCCCTGCCCGATCCGCCGGTTCCGCTCGTCCTGATGAGGGGGCTGGCGGCCGGCTCCCTCGGGATCCTGCCCCCGCTCCTCGACGAGCTGCGCCGCATACGGCCCGACCTCGTCGTGCACGACTCCGCGTGCCTGTGGGGCGCGGTGGCCGCGCGGGAACTCGCGGTGCCCGCGGTGTCCTCCTTCACCACGTTCGCGTTCAACCGGTACGTCCCCAGCCCGAGCCGTCCCTCCCGGGACCTGCTCGGTGCCGCGGTGCGCCGCCCCCGCAGCGCGGCGGGCTACCTCCGGTCGCGCGTCAGGCTGCGCCGCCGCTTCGACACGCGCGGGGTGCCGCTGCTGGACCTGGCGGACATCCGGCAGCCGCTCAATCTGGTCTACACCTCACGGGAGTTCCAGCCGGGTGCCGAGACCTTCGACCGGTCCTTCCGGTTCGTCGGCCCGAGCATCGGGGCCCGCCCGCACGACCCGTCGTTCCCCGTCGACCGGTTGCGCGGCCCGGTGCTGTACGCGTCGCTGGGCACGGTGTTCGACACCCGGCCGTGGCTGCTGCGGACCCTGGCGACCGCTCTCGCCCCGCTCGGCGGGACGGTGGTGGTCTCCACCGGTCACACCGACCCCGCCGAGCTGGGGTCACTGCCGGCCAACGTGCTCGCTCTCCGGTCCGTGCCGCAGCCGCACCTGCTCTCCCGTACCGCGCTGTTCGTGACGCACGGGGGGATGAACAGTGTCAATGAGGCCCTGTACGCCGGTGTTCCCATGCTCGTGATCCCCCAGGGCGCCGACCAGCCGCTGGTGGCCCGGCGGGTCGCCGAACTCGGTGCGGGCCTCACGGTCCGTACCGAGGACGCCACCGTGGAGCGGGTGCGCGGCCTCGCCCGGCGCGTCCTCCAGGATCCCGGTTTCCGCACCGCCGCCGAGGGGCTGCGCGACGCCCAGCGGGCGGCCGGCGGCTTCGCGCGGGCCGCCGACGAGCTGGAGCGCCACCTGCGCCGGGCCGGAGCGCCCGGTGTCCCGGTGTCCCCGGGCCGGGGACGGGGACGGGGGCGTTGACCATGTCCCTCGTCACGCTCGTGCTGCTGTTCGCGGCCGGTCTGTCCGAGGCCGCGGGGCGCATCCTTCCCCTCGTCGCGCGCCGGTCCGGTCTCTCCCGGCCCTTCGGGCTCGGCATCCTGCTGGTGGGAGGCATGGTGGAGGCCGCCGTCCTCACGCTCTGGCCGCTCACCGCGAAGGCGCTCGCCCAGTTGCTGCCCTCCGCCGCGCCCTCCGGTGCGGCCACCCTGGTCTGGACCCCCTCATCGGTGGCCCCGTTGCTGTTGGCCGCCGTACTCGCCATGCCGCTGATCGGTCCCGCGCTGCACCTGCTTCTCTTCCTCGGTGTCGGAGCCGGCCTGTCCGGCCCGCTGGCCGACACGACGGGCGTGGGCTGGTGGAGCGCCGCGGGCTGCACGGCCGTGGCCGGGGCCGGACTGGCCGTGAGCGTCGAGGCCGTCCGGCGCGTGGTGGTGGTGTTCGGCGGCGCGCGGCGTCCGGAGGAGGTCACGTGAACGGGTTCGTACTCACCGTCCTGGTGCTCGGGCCGGCCCTGCTGGCGGAGGGCCTGCTGGCGCGCTACGAGGTGCTCGCCTACGGTGCCGGCTGGCGGACGCCCGTCGCGGCGCTGCCCGAGGGGGTGCCCTATGCCCGGGGTGCCGCCGCGGACGCCCCGCCGGCCGCTTACCTGGTCTACCTGGACGGCATCGGCAAGCGCCGCGTCCGTGACAGCCGCGACGGGGGCGCACTGGTCAAGGCGTTGCTCGCCGGCGCCCCCGAGCTGCGAGTGCTCGGCCAGGTGCAGCCCTATTCGCCGCTGGCCGCGCCGCTCGCGGAGAGGCCGGTGTGGGCACGGCTGCGGCGGCGAGCCGGACTGCTGCTGTTCCTGCACAACGTGATGCAGATCTTCGTCGCCGCCGACCACCGGTACCGGCCCCTGTACAACCGGGCCGTCGGCTCGCAGATCGCCGGCCAGCTGCGGCTCGCCGGTTACCGGCCCGGCAGCGGCGTCCCCGTGGTGCTCCTCAGCTACAGCGGTGGCGCGCAGGTCGCCACCGGAGCCGCCGGCACCCTGCGCGCCCTGCTCGGCACTCCGCCGCTGCTGATCACGCTCGGCGGCTTCCACAACGGCGCCAACGACCTGACGGACGCCGCGCACCTGCACCGGCTGACCAGCGCGAGCGACCGGGTCGAGCGGGTCGGCACCTGGATCTTCCCGCAACGCCGGCGGCTGTGGCGGACCAGCGGATGGAACCGGGCCGCCCGCGCCGGAAGGATCACCGTGCACACGCTCGATCCGGCCACCCATGTCGGACCGCGCAGTTACATCAGCCCGACGGCTCTCCTGCCCGACGGCACCAGCCATCTCGACCGGACCGCCGCGCTCGTGGTCGCCCTGGTCCGGGACCATTACCGCCTCGCGGCGAGGCCCGGTGCCCCCGCCACGAAGAGGTGAGGAGGTCCCCCGCGCGGGGTTCCGGGCACACGGACCGGACGGCCCGGACTCACCGCCGGTCCCCGCCGGCCGGTTCGCTCCCGCCCTCGGGGACGTCGGCCTCCTCGGTGAGCACGCTCTCCAGGGCCGCGAACGAGCCGGTCTGGGCGGCGATGGTGAAGGCCTCCAGGAAGCCGGCGGTTCCGGCGGCGGGGACCGGTTCCGGCGGCTCGGCGCAGAGCCGCTTGCGGGCACGGTTGACGAGCTGCCGCGCGTTGACCCTGCTGATCCCGAGGAACGCGGTGATGTCGTCGTAGGGGTAGTCGAACACCTCCCGCAGGACGAAGGCGGCCCGTTGGCGCGGGGTGAGCCGGTGCAGCAGCAGTCCGACCGCGAGCTCGAGCTGTTCCGCACGCTCCGCCTCGGCCTCCGGGTCACCGGCGGATCCGACGACGACGGGGCACTGCCAGGGCTCGGCGGGGATCTCGTGGCGCGCCCGCGCGGACCGGGCGACGTTGATGGCCAGCCGGGTGGTCACACTGATGAGGTAGGCAGCCGGGTTGAGGACCCCGGAACGGTCGGCGTTCTGCCACCGCACCCATACTTCCTGCACGGCGTCGTCGGCCTCGGCGACGTTGCCCAGGACGCGGTAGGCGACGGCGAACAGCCGCCCGCGCAGCAGCATGAAGGTCTCGGCCGCGTCGTCGAGCGGGCCGGCGGCTGTCACACCCGATGCGCGTTCACCGGGTGCGGTCTCCTGCTCCCGTACCTCTGCCGGAGCCGTCATGCGTCCTGCTCCGTCGCGGCTCGCGCACCGAGGGTGCTGAGGTCGTCCGGGGACGCGGCCCGAGGGCGTGGATCGGGGAGCGGTGCGGTCGGGGAGCTTCCGCACGCATTCGGCCGGGGCATTGGCAGACCTCCTGAGCGCCGGGGCGTGATCGCCGCCGTGTGTCCTGTGGGCCGGCCGCGGCCCACACGTTGAGACACCGTGCGAGAAGAGGCCGCGTCCGTCGGGGAACAAGCCCATCACCCCGTACCGACCGGGACCAGGAAGTCACACAGGCACAATTGGCGTCATGAGCGGGGCCCGTAGGCCCCGGTCCGCGATGCCGTGGGGGACAGGGGCGGACGGCCGAAAGAAGTGTGATTAATTGAATGTTGACCAACATGGTGTGCCGCGTACAAGCTAGAGCCGGCCCACCCGTCCCACCACAGAAAGAGGCATGCCATGATCCGTATCGTGCGCAGGGGAGGTGCGGCTGTCGTCGGCGCGGTGGCCGCGGTGGCCCTGGCGTCGTCCGCGAGCCCCGCCTCCGCGACGTCCGGTCCGACGTTCGTGGAGAACTGGGACGCCCGGTGCCTCACCTCCGGCAACGTGTGCGTGCACGACTCGGCGTACTTCAACGGCCGCACGGCCCTCTACGAGGACGTCGACACCGAGTGCGTCACCGTGCCGTTCGGGGTTCTCGCCGCCATCAACATGACCGACGGGCCGGTGCGCTTCTACGCGACGACGGACTGCACGGGGCGCTCGTACGTCGAGCCCGCGGAGAACTTCCACTCGTGGCTCGACGCCGGGCCGCAGTACAGCTTCCGCATGTGACGTGCCGTGCCCGTCCGCCGGACCGGACGGCGGCGCGGGCGCGGTCTCCGGACCGGCCTCGAGTTGACACCGAACAGTGGCAATGCGGCAACGAATGTTGCTATGGTTGCGCAGGAGTGAAACCGGCCGCTGCCCGGCTCGTGGGGGGCTGTGGCAGGCACCGCGCGGCCATGCATCGCCGTGTGAGCGCCGGGAGGTCTCCGCCCCGTCCGGAGCATGTGCGGGGCGGAGACCGGGCGCCGGGAACGCCGCGGGGAGAGAGCGGCGGGGGCTCGGACGGCCCCCGCGGGCGCACGGCGCCGTCCCTGACCGTCCTGCCCGGCCGTGCGGGACCTCCGCGCCGAGTCCAGGATGCCTTCGTCCCCCGTTCACGGTGTCCCGGGGAGCCGTGCGTCCCGGCGGTCCGGGACCGCCCGGCGCGGAAGACGTCACGTCCCCGTCCCTCGCCGCCGAGAACACGCCGGGCGACAGCCGCTCGAACAAAGAGGCCGCCGAGGAGTCACTGCGGCACATCGTTGTGCATCGGGTCCGTGCACCGAGAGCATCCCTGGGGAAACACCATGTACCTCCGTGTACATTGTGGCCCGACAAGTCGGGTGGTTCGACGCGAAAGAGCGAGTCATGCCTCCACTGACAGCGGGCCCCGCCCCTCGCCGACGCCGGCGACGTGCGCGCGCCTCGGTGAGGACGGTACCGGCCCCGGGCAGGCAGTCCCCGTGACGCCCGAGGCCCCCGGGCTCTCCGCGGCGGCACGGGACGCCGTCGCCGAGAGCCTGCACATGGTCGGTCAGGCGATCCGGCAGATCGCCGCGGAATCGTACGCCTCCCTCTTCAGGGAGCGGCCGGACCTGCTGCACCGGCTCTTCAACCGGGGCAACCAGGCGACCGGGGAGCAGCAGGCCGCACTGGCGAACGGACTGGCGGGCTTCGCCGCGCTCCTCGTCCACCGGCCCTACATCGAGGTGCGGACGGTACTGGAACGCATCGCGCACAAACACGTGTCCGTCGGTGTCACCCCCGAGCAGTACGAGCTCATCCACCACCATCTGATGACGGCCTTCCGGACCGTGCTGGGCGGCGAGGCCACCGAGCGCCTCATCGCCGGCTGGAGCGAGGTCTACTGGATCATGGCCGACGCCCTCGTGCGCAGAGAGGCCGAACTCGGCGCGCGGCTGGGGATCGAGGCGGGCCGGCACTGGCGGTCGTGGCGGGTGGTGCAGCGCACCACCGAGGCGCACGGCATCGTGTCGCTGCTCCTCGAACCCGCCGACGAGTGGCCCGCCGACGACTTCCTCCCCGGGCAGTACGTCAGTGTGGCCGTCCCGGTCGACGACGACTCCTTCCAGATCCGCCAGTACAGCGTGTCCTGCGCGCCCGGCGCCAAGCGCCTGCGCATCACGGTGGAGCTCCTGGACCGGCCGGGCCGGCCGGCGGGCGAGGTGTCGGCGTACCTGCATCACACGGCGGTTCTCGGCACCCGGCTCCTGCTGTCACCGCCCTGCGGCGAGGTGACCCTCGACGGGGGCGACAACCCACTGCTGTTCGTGTCGTACGGAGTGGGCATCACACCGTTCGTCAGCATGATCGGGCATCTCGCGCGGGAGAACTCCGGCAGATCCGTGACACACGTCCACGTCGACCGCGGGGCCCTCCACCACCCCCACCGCTTCGAGATGGAGGACGCCCTGGAGCGGCTGCCGGCCGGACGCGGTCTCCTGGTGTACGACGATCTCGAGTGTGCCCCGGCGGGCGCCCGCCGGCCGCCCGTCGACTTCTCCGGCCTGTCCCTGCCGCCCGGCACCGTGGCCTACCTCTGCGGCCCCACGTCCTTCCTCGTCCGCACTCGTGCGGCCCTCGTCCGGGCCGGTCTGGCGCCGGCCGCCATACGGTACGAGGTCTTCGGACCGGAGCTCTGGTCCGCGCCCAGCTGACGGCGGACCGGCCGCCGTTCCCCGAAGTCCCGTACGGGAAGGAGCCGACGGTCCGCTCAGCGGTCCGGGGGCGGGGTGAAGACGACCTCGGGCGGTTCGGGCACGGAGGCGAGGAGCCGGCGGCCCTCGGGGGTGCCGTTGAGGAAGTGCCAGTGGGTGAGGAGGTCGGCGGCCTCCCGGACGCGGGCGTACTCCTCGGCGAGGGCCTCCGCGGCGGCACGCGCGGTGCGCAGCACGGCCGCGAACTCGTCACTCCTGCGGCGCGCGGCCCCGAGTGCGGCGCGGGCCTCCGCGAGGGCCGCGGTCCTCGCCTCCCCGGCCCGCGCGTCCACGGGCCCGTTCCCGTCGTTCGTACGGCGTTCCGCCGTGCCGCTCCGGGAGGATCCCTCCGCGTTCCCCGGCCCCGGTGACCGCTCCCTGGCCGGGCCGGCGACGAGCGTGGCCACGGCGGCCTCGGCGTCGGCCAGTTCCCTCTCCCGCGCGGCGCCCTCTCCGCGGCGAAGCTCCCAGTACTTCTTGTCCGCGGCCGTCCACTCCTTGTCCGCCCTGGTGACCGCGTCCCATGCGGCGGCCGACCGCGCCGGGAACCGGACGTCGTCGATCAGCCCCAGACCGTACGCGACGTCCTCGCGGACCCAGGCGATGACGGACGTGTCCGTCTGCACGGCCCGCGGTCCGTGGGCGGGACCGCCGAAGGTGCCGCGCAGCGCCTGTGCCACCGCGGTGTCCCAGACCTGGTGGGAGACCGCGGCGACGCTGAGCCAGGTGGTGGGGATCGCGAACAGGAACGTACGGGTCTTCTGGGTCTTGACGTTGACCGAACGGAGCCGGTCGTCGGAGGAGACCAGTGCCTCCGAGTCGGTGGTGTGGTCCCCGGGGCCGGAAACGCCCATCTGGCTCGCTCCCATGCTCTGCGAGGAGACGACCGGGCCTCCGCCGAGCGCGGACTCGGTGGTGCCCTCGCGGGTGACGGACGTACCGGCACCGCGCAGGTCCCGCCGGGGGGCCTCGTGCTTCACGCCGTCGGCGACGGCGAGCAGCCGTGCGCCGGCGAAGTCGGGCCTGGAGTACATCCGCAGGTCGGCGTCCGCACCGTGCAGGAATCCGCGGTCGGCCAGTCCCGGCAGCGCGTACCCGTCGGCGGTCAGCGTGCGGTCGTAGAACGCGGTGAGGGCCCCGTTGCCGGAACCGTCCTCCAGACTCTGCGCGGCGCCGGTGCCGGCCCGGGTCAGGGGGGTGTCCAGGGCCTGGGCGGGCAGCGTGCCGTCCGCCTCGGTGGCCGCCGTGAGGGCCGGGTCGTAGGCGGAGGCCAGCGCCATCGCATTGGCGGTGCGGAGCTGCTCGAGTCCTACGATGCGACGGACCTTGAACCCGTCCTCGGGCAGTTCGAACGGCCTGAGTCCGCCGTCCGCGGGATGCCGGACGTCGTGCCAGCCGCCGGCGCCCATCGTGCGCGGGACGTCGACGTGGCGGGGCGTCCCGGGCTCGTGGGGGACGGGCGGTGCCAGCGTGCGCGGACCCGGCTCCGCCTGCGGGTCGGGGCGCATGAGGCTGAGAGGGTAGTGCTCCACCAGGAGGCCCACATCGCCCTCGACACTGATCGTGTGGTGGCGGCGGCCCGTCCACTGCCGCCACCACTCGTCCGTACGGTGCGCGGACCGTTCGGCGTGTCCGCCCGGGGCGGCCGTGACGGTCGTGCCCGCTTCGGCGTCGCCCGGCCGCGGGTCCCCGGTCCCGCCGCTGTCGGTGATCTCCAGTGTCAGGCGGAGCCGGTACCGGGTGACGTACTCGCCGTGTGCCTGGGTCGTCGTGACGCTGGCGATGCGCACGCTGCCCTCCGTACGGCGCCGTGCCGTGTGCCGGCGGCTGGTGCCGACCTCCGACCAGACCGGTCCGGCGGACTTGACCACGGGGTCCGTGGTGTGCAGGCCTTCGGCCAGCACCGTGCCGACGCTGAATCCGGAGGAGTGGCTGCTGCCTTCCTGCACCGTCTCCACGGCGTGCCGCTGTTCGTCCAGTTCGACGCTGTGGTCCATACCGCCGAAGCCCGCCCGGCCGTCCTCGGTGCTCTCCGTGCCGGGAGGCAGGCGAACGGGGACGAGTTCCGCCCGTACTCTCACTTGCCGTTCGCCGATCCACACCCGCAGGCTCTGCGAGCCCCAGCGTCCGATGCGCGCGGGCACGGAGGCGCCGGGACCGACCAGCTCCCTGCCCAGGGCACGGAGCGCCCGGTCGGACACCAGACGGTGGACGCTGTCGCGGTCCCGTTCAGTGAGGCCGAGCGGTCGCAGCCTCCGGTCGAAGTCGCGCAGAACGGCAGCCGAGTCCAGCGAGTTGACGGGAAAACCGCCGAACGGGTGCTCGGACAGCCACGGCAGGGGCGACCACGTCCGCCGGGTGTAGCGCGGTACGTCGCCCCAGCGGTCGGTGAGCAGGCCCAGCCGGTAGGCGCTTTTCTCCGGTATGTGGCCCACCCATCCGCCGGGTACCAGGACGCGGCGGCCCGCCGCCGAGGCGAACGACCGGGGGGTGTGCCGCCATCCGCCCGCCCGCCGGCCGACGGTGGTGGACGCGGCGGCGACCTCGTGCAGCACGTCACCGGTCACCAGCACCTGGCGGTTCGAGTCGCTGCGGGTGACCTCCGCCGCGGCGGTCCGTGAGACGACGAGGAATTGCGACGCGTTACGCGTGTACGGACTGAGGACCAGTCCGTATCTGCCCGTCGGTCCGTGCCCGTTGCCGTGGGAGTTCAGGAAGACCAACTGGCCGCCCAGGAAGACGGTGCTGGTGCGGCCGGCGCGTCCGGCGGCCTGCATCATGCCGCTCAGCGTGTTCTCGGTGTCCACCGCGACCGGAGCGGTCACGGCGGTGAGGCTGTGCGGAAGGATCCTGGTGCGGTGGGCGATGACGGAGGAACGGTTCAGGTAGGCGGCCTTGGCCCACAGACCGGACGCCCGCCAGCCCGTCGGTGACGAGGTCTGGTCGAAGTTGGCGGTCAGATAGGGGCTCTGGAAGACGTTCGTCGCCGCGTCGTGCGCGGGAGCCCCGTACTGCGTCATCAGCCAGGAACCCGCGGACGCCTCCCGCACCACCTGTGCCACCGCTTCGGTGAGACCGCTGTGGGGGACGACTGCGAGCGTGAGGACGGGGTGGTTGTGGTGGGCGGGCCGGTGCCGGCGCGCGGCCTGGTCCAGCAGGGCGGGGGTGGCCAGCGCGAGGTCGCGGGCGACCCGTTCGGGGACGGGCAGCGGCACGCCGTGGACCGGATGCGGCTCGCGGCTCACCGTCCGGGCGGGCGTGTGCTCCTGCGGGATGCTGATCAGCACACGGCCGACCGGCGTGGCGTCCCTGCCGGCGGGGGCCGGTGTCCCGTCCGGGGCGCGGCCGGTGGCCGGGTCGTGGACGGGGGGGAAGAGGGCGGTCTCCCGTTCCCGGAAGACGAACGGCTGGGTGCCCAGCAGGTTCAGCAGGAGCGGCCCCCGCAGCAGGCTGCGGAAGCGCCAGAAGCCGCCCCGTCGCGCCGTCAGCGTGAGTTCGTAGCTGTAGAGGTGCGCGCCCGAGCCGCTGATGGCCAGCGCCTCGTGCTGCACGCCCGGACCGTACTCGCTCTCCGATTCGCTCCGCACGCCGTAGTGGCCGCCGACCGAGGCCGTGCCCGCCCGCAGGGGCCCGCCTATGCCGTCGGTGCCGGTGTCACGCAGGGACAGCAGCCCCTCGACACCCCCGTACAGGCCCCGGCTCGCGCTCTGTCGTCCGCTCAGCGTCTCGCTTCCGGGCGCGCTGAAGCGCAGCCGCAGACCCTCCTGCCGGCCTTCGAAGCGCCGGCCGGTCAGCCGGGCGTCGATCCAGACGTACCTCATGGCACGGGTGGCGGAACGGGAGTCCACCAGCGGGATCCGCAGCCCGGTCGTCATCATGGCGGGGAGGTGTCCCGCCAGGCCGTGGTGGGTGAGGGTGTTGAGCACTTCCAGGGTGTTGGCCAACGCCATCTGGAAGTGGTCCGGGTCGCGCCAGCGCGGGTCGTCCGGGTTCAGCTCGTGGAGCGGGGCCACCATGCCGGGGTAGGCCCGCCCGATCTCCTCCAGAACGCGGTCGGCGAGGTGCTCGGGGAAGGTGCGTTCCCGTCCGTCGACGGTGCGGGTGAACGAACCGTCCGCGAAGGTGAACGCCTCCGGCCGGGCCATGCCCAAGGTGGCCGGGTCGTCCGCGGCGAGGTAGGGCGGGACGGCGGGTTCCGGCCCGAGCGGCGGATCACGGTCGAGTCCGGCCAGCCGACGGATCTCGCTTTGGGGCATCCGCTCCACGGCCCAGGTCTGGAACGTCTCCTTCCGTGGTGCGGCGCTCCACCGCTGCGGTGGGTTCTTGCGCAGCTTGCCGGGCCGGTTCTCCTCGGCCCCGGGGCTCGGCAGCGGGGCCTTGGTGTCCGGTGGAGCGGTGATGGTGATCGTCTTCTGTACGAGGTAGAGACCGGTGGTGACGCCCTTGGCCTGGCCGGCGAATTTGATCGCGCCGGTTCCGCCGGTCGCGGCGGTACGGCCGCGGGCACTGCCGTACCGGGCGTTGATCCCGGCGAGCAGCCGCAGGTCGAACTTCCCCTGTTCCAGGCCGAAGAGCTGGTACGACGGTCCGGCCGCCGCGCCGATCTCCACGGCCCGCGACGATCCCACCACGCGCTCGTTGCGGAGGGTCGACTGGGTGATGTCCCGCAGTTCGGCGGCGGCGGTGCCGCTGATGAGCACCGCGTCGCCGGAGCGCACCTCCACGGTGAAGACCCCGAGCGGTGCGCGGCCCGCCTCGTCCCGGAACAGGGGCGGGGTGGTGACCTGACCGGTGTTCAGCGTCCGGCTCATCCGGTGGAAGCCGTCGGTGGAGAAGAAGTCGGCGAGCACCCGGCCGGCGGACGACTCCGGTGAGACCTTCGCCTGTTCCAGCGCCCAGTCCCTGATGTGCGCCACCGGGCCCCATGCCTCGGTGTTCTGGAGCCGGTAGGCGGGCCTGCCCCCCAGATCCACGCGCTCGGGCAGGTCACCGCCCGCGGGCCGGTCCTCGGTGAGGCTCTTGGCGAGACGGACCCGCAGGCCGTCGCGCACCGCGAAGCCGAACGCGGTGACCGGGGGTTCCGCGGCGTCCGTCCGCGAACGAAGCTGCCGGAACGAGCCGGTGTTTCGGGGACGGCCGGTGACCGCCACCTCGTACCAGACGTCGTCCAGATGGACGTGCGAGCCGTCGGTGGCGCGGGTCTCGGTCTGGTTGACCGTGTGGTTCTGCAGGCTGTACTGGGCGCGCTTCCCCCAGGACGTGCGGAAGAACACCTTGCCCCATCCGTTGGCCATCTGTTTGGCGGGGCCGAGCGGTACCGAGGGCACCAAGGACGCCGAGGTGCTGTTGACGGCCGTCCTGCCCGTGGTGACGGTGCTGCGCTGCATGGTGTCCGTCTTCACGGGATCGGCGTATCCGGCGCCGTACCTGCTCCAGTGTCCGTAGGGCCGTGCGACCACCGTCAGGACGGCGGTGCGGCCGTCGGCGGTCCGGTAGACGACGCGCTCGCCGTCCCCGAAGAACCTGTGCGGGGCGCGCTCCAGCGACCGTCGCAGTTCGTGCAGGAGATCCGGTTCGTCCGCGCCGTCCGACGCGCGCCGGTGCGGCGGCTGCGGACGGTGCTCCCCCTCCAGCCTGCCGATGATCTCCCGGGCTACCTGGTCGGCGCCGCGCAGCACCTGGTCGCTCTGGCCCATGGTGAAGGAACGCTGTACGACGTCGCCGGGCAGCCCCGGAAGGAGGCCGGCGACCCCGCTCATGTAGACGGGCAGCCGGGATCCGTCGGCGAAGCGGATCGTGTCCGTGCCGGGCCGGGGCGCGGGTGTCGCGGTCGGGTCGATGCGGGGCGGCCGGTGCAGGGCGAGGTGCTGTTCCGCGGAGACCCGATGGTCCACCGGCAGGACGGGGCGTGCGCCGGTGGACTCGGCGTCGTCCTCCGGAATGGTGTGCAGGACGGTGGCACCGGGACGTGTGGGCGGTACATGACCGGGTCCTTGGGGACGGGCGGCCGCGGTGAGGCCGTCGTGGAGTGCGGGAGGAGCACTGGTGGTGGTGAGGGGCGGCTGGGCTGGAGACGACGGTGCGGGAGACGACGGCGGTGCGGCAGGGGACGGCGGCACCGCGGACGACGACGGTGTGGCGGACGACGACGGCACGGCAGGGGACAGCGCTGCAGGAGGAGACGGCAGTGCAGGAGGAGACGGCGGCACCGCGGACGACGACGGTGCGGCAGGAGACGACGGCGCGGCAGGCGGTTGCGGCTCAGCGGAGGACAACGGTGTGGCAGGGGACGGCGGCGCAGGGGAGGAGGCGGAGTCGGTGTCGGCGGTTTCCGGGCCGTGCGCGCCGGGCGACCGGTCACGTTGCGGGGCGGCTCCGGCGGAAGGGAGCGAGGTGGCGGGCGGGGCCGGCGGCGCCGTCCTCTCGCCCTGCACCGGCAAGGAAGCCGGGTACGGGGTGGACAGCGGGTTCGGGTCCGGCATCGGACCCGCCGCGTGGAGCGGATACGCGGCGGGGTCACGAGGCTCCTGCGAGAACGGTTCCGGGACGGGCCGCCCGGAGGACCGGGCGAACCGGTCCGACGTGGAAGGCTCCGGACCGGTCCCCTCCCGCACGGAGACGGCCGCCGTGCCGGACGTGCCGTCGTCGGCCGGGCGAGGGACGACGACGGGCACCGGTTCCGGTTCCCCCTCCCGCCGTCCCGACGCACCGCCGTCGGGTGCGTCGGTGCGCGAGGGACGGGGAGACGCGGAGTCGGCCGGTGCCGCGTGGGCCGGGACGACGGCGGCCTCCTTGTTTCCGTCCGCGCGTGCCGGTCCGTCCGCCGACCCGTGCGGTTCCGGGCCAGTCGGTCCGGACACCGTCCGCACGGATACGTCGGGTGGCCCGGACGTCAACCGGTCGGATCCGCCGGTTCCGGTCCAGGCGGAGAGGGCCTCGAGCACCCGGTGACGCAGCGGTGACCGGTGCAGCGAGTCGTCGGAGAGCACGCGCCGCAGGCCGCTCTCCATGGCGTCCGAGGTGTACGCCATGCGGACGTGGACCGGCTCGGCCGGCGCGGACCAGGGGGCCGCGACCCGGAGCGGGGCGGAGACGGTGACGGGGGCAGGGGTGGACTCACGCGGTCCCGCCTCGCCGAGCATGATGCGTGAGACGCGCTCCGCGGCCGACACGTACGGCGTGGTCCCCGGGGCCTGTTCGCGGACGGCCGCGGACGCGGTGTCGCTCTTCGGCGTGAGCGTCTCGGTGGTGGGCTGGAGTGCGGGGAGGGTCTTGAACGGGTCGTGGGTCTCCTTCAGATGACCGACCGCGCCGTGTGCCCCCATCTCCCCGCCGGTCTCCAGCGCACCCCCCACCGCACCGTTGGCCACACCCATCCCCGACACACTGAACCCCATCCCCAACGCCGCGTTGCCGGCCCCCTCCGCCAACGCCGACGCACCCGCACCACCACCCGCACCCACCCCCACCACCAGAGCACCCTTGGACCACCACCCCGGCGCCGTGAAACCCACCACCCGATGCGACAACAACTCCCGCACCCGACCCGACAACGGCCGCGGGGTGTCCCCCAGCAACCGGTACAGGCCATCGCCCAGACCACGACGCCCGTAATCGGCCGTGAACTTCCGCGCCCACGCCCGCCCCAGCTCCCGCGCCGCCCTCGCCCCACCCACCTGGCCGGCCAGATGCCGCTCGAACCGCGCCCCCGTCTCCTCGACGAACTCCCCCACCAGCCGCCCCCGCACCCCCGGCGCCAGCCACGACTTCTCCAGCACATCCGCCATCCGCCACACCGACCCGGCAAACCCCCGCCCGAAGGACCCGGACACCCCCTCCCCCACACCCCCCACCACAGCACGCCCACCGGCCGACCCCACCGCCCCCACCACACCCCGCCCACCAGCCGCAGCCACCGCGGACGACGACACAACAGACGACGAAGCAGAGGAAGTAGTGGACGATGTCACCGCGCGGCCGGACACCGGCGGCCCGTCGCTCACCGCCTCATCCAGCTCCCGCACCAGAAACCGGCCCCCCGGCCCCCCGCCCGCACCCCGCATCCACCGGCGCACCCCACCCACCAGCGAACCCCCCACCGCCGGCAGCACCCACCCCACCGCACCCCCCACCGCACCCGAAACCGCAGCCTGCCGCAGATACTCCTTCTCCCGCCGCGTACGGAACCCCTTCGCCCCCGCCTCCATCAACGAGAACTTCTCGATCGCCACCCCCAACACCGTCTCCGCCGCCACCAACGCACCCGCACGCGACGCCACCCACACCCACAACCGCGCCAAAATGTTCTGCATCAACAACCGGTACAACGCCTGCAACCGCAACAACTGCAACAACGCACCCAACGGATTCAGCCACGCCAGCGCCATCACCGCCGCGATCTCCACCACCAGACGCAACGCATGCCACTTGATCGACGCATTCGTCTTCTCCACCTGCACCGCATACTCACGCGCGAACGACGCCAACTCCCCCGCCCCCGCCACCAGAGCACGCACATACTCCAAACCCTCACCCCCCGAGAACGCCCGCATCACCCCACGGAACCGCTCCCCCCACTCCCCCTCCACCGCACCCGACACACCCCGCCCCGCCAACCCCGCGAACCGCTCGAACTCCTCCAACACCCCCACCAGCACCTCATGCGGCACCACCACCTCATCCACCACCCGCCGCCCCTTCGCCTGCGCGGGCCGCACCCCCAACACCACCTCGAGAAACGTCGCCAACTTCGGATCCACCACCATCACCTCCCTTCGACACGGATGAAAGGGCGGAGACCCGCCGGGGAAAACGAAAAGTATGGGGTCGCCATAAAGTCATGCATCGTGTGCCGCATGCCGTGTGTCGGTCATCAGTTTCGGATGCCACCGTTACCGATGTGCAAATTCCGCGGAAACGGAAAGGACGGGGTGCGACGTGACATGCCGTCACCGGAGCGGCACACACGGTAACTTGGGGGTTTCGTCGCCGCCCGGGTTCATCGGGGACGTCCGCGGGGAGGGCCGCCGAACGGGCGTGTTGGCCGGCCCACCATTCGACTGGCATGATGTGCCGTTACAGATAACACGGTTGAAGAGTGGCCCACGTTGTGTATCGTTCGCGTGGAGCAGACACTGCGCACTCGTCGTCAACCGCACGGCACAGTCGGTCCGTAATCCGACGTCAGTGATCTTGGAGCAGGCACATGACCCAGGCCCCCGTGGGTGAGCTTTGCCGACTGACCGTCAAAGCTCCGGAGAAGGTCGTGGACCTCGCGGTGCCCGCGGACGTGGCGCTGGCGGATCTGCTTCCCGTCATCGTGTCCCATGCCGGGGAGGACCTCGAAGAGACCGGCATCGAACACGACGGCTGGGTACTGCAGCGCATGGGCGGCGAGCCCCTCGACCTCGAGTTCACCCCCGCGTCGCTGAACCTGCTGGAGGGTGAGACCCTCCTGCTCAGACCCGCCGGTGAGGCGCTGCCCCCGGTGCGTTTCGACAACATCGTCGATGCCCTCTCCGAGGTGGTCGGCGGGCTGCCGTACGCCTGGAGCCCCGCCTTCGGCCGCTGGGTGCTGAGACTCTCCTGTGCCGCCGCGCTGGCCGTCTCCCTCGTCCTGCTGGCGCTGCCGGGTGACGCCTCGTCCCGTGCGGCCCTGCTGGCGGGGGCCGCCCTGCTGTCGCTCGCCCTGGGCAGCGCGGCCGTCAGGTTCCTGGAGGACCGGGCCGGCGGGGTGCTGCTCGGGGTGCTGAGCACCCTCGCCCTCGCGCTCTTCGGCGCCGTCCTGACCGCCGGACCCGCCTATGACGCGGCCGGCCTCGGGTACCCGCTCCTCGCCGCCGGCGTGGCCGGCGCGGTGGGCGCCCTGATCGCCTACGCGGCCGTCTCCTCGCACCCCGTGGTCTTCGCGGCCACCGGTGTGGTGCACCTGTCGGTCGCCTGCACCGCCGCCTTCGTGCTGCTGCTCGACACCACCCCGTTCCGGGCGTCGGCCGCCGTGTGCGTTCTCCTCGTCGGCTTCGGGGCGTACGTTCCCGCCCTCTCCTTCTCCCTCGCCGGGCTGCGCCTGCCCCCGCTCCCCACCAACGCCCGGCAGTTGGACGAGGGCACCGAGCCGCACACCAGCGAGGCGGTGGCCGAGCGCGGCCGGGCGACCGAGCAGTGGATCACGGGTTTCCTGATCGCCACCGGGGTCGTCTGCGCCTTGTGCCTGGCCGCACTGACGGCCGACGGAGGCACCCCGGCCACCGTGACGTCGCTGCTGCTGATCCTGCTGCTGGTGCTGCACTCCAGGAACCTGGGAGCGGCGTGGCAGCGGCTGGCCCTGGTGACGCCCGCCGTGGTGGGCGTGCTGCTGCTGATCACGGTCCACGCGGTGCGGGCGGGCCGGGACACCGTGCTCACCGGGGCGCTCGGTCTGCTGGCGCTGGCCGTGTGCTTCTGCGTCATGGCGTGGTCGCTGCCGGGACGGCGGGTGATTCCGCACTGGGGGCGGGCGGGCGACCTGCTCCAGTCGGCCACGGCGATCGCCCTGCTGCCGTCGGCCTGCTGGGTGCTCGGCGTCTACGGCCGCCTCCGGGCGATGAACGGCTGAGGGCGGACGGATGCACTCGCGACGAGATCAGGTACAGGCCCACCAGTTCGTCGTCTCCCGGCTGACGTCCGGTCTGCTGCGCGCGGACCCCGACGAATTGGAGACGCCCGTCGCGCGGACCCATCGCGGCATGCTGATCGGGGTGGTCGTGACCCTGCTGTTCGGGATCGGCTTCCTGGTGTACGGGCTCGTCTCCCCCGGAGGGGCGACGGCCTGGAAGAAGCCCGGCACGGTCGTGATGGAGAAGGAGACGGGAACCCGCTACTTCTACGACGGGACGCTGCGGGCCGTACGCAACTACAGTTCGGCCCGGCTGCTCGCCGGTTCCGGCGAGAAGATACAGAAGGTGTCGGCCGCCTCCCTGCGCGGCACGGCGCACGGTTCCGCCGTGGGGATCGAGGGCGCGCCCGACGCGCTGCCGGCCCCCGGTGACCTGTCGGACGGGCCCTGGGAGGTCTGCGCCGCCACGGGTGTCACCGTCTCCGGGGAACGCGAGGCCGTCACGACCCTGGTCATCGATCCCCCGGAGGAGCGCCTGCCGCTCGCCCCGGACCGGGGCGTCCTGGTGCGTCACGACTCCACGGCCTGGCTCGTGCTCGGCGGCAACCGTTTCCGCGTCGTCGGCGGGCAGGCCGCGCTCGACGCGCTCGGCTACGCGAACACCGAGCCGATGAACGTGTCGGCCGCCTTCCTCGACGCCCTCCCGGCGGGTCCGGACCTGGTCGCGCCCGAGATCGGGGGCCTCGGGGAGCCGGGACCCGAACTCGACGGCCGGCCGTCCAGGGTCGGCATGGTCTTCGAGGTCCGCACGCCCGGGGCCGGCCGGCAGTACTACGTGCTGGGCCGGCGAGGCCTGGTGCCCGTCACCGCGATGCAGGCCGCCCTGGCGCTCGGCGACCGCGGCACCCGGGAGAAGGCGTACGGTGAGGACTCCGCGGTGGTGCTGCCCCTGCCCGTCGGCGCGGCCGAGGCGGAGCGCGCGCCCTCGGACGCCGCGTCCGCCGCCCTGCGGGAGGCGGGGAAGGCCCTGCCGGCCTCCCCTCCTGGTGTGGAGACCGTGGGCACCGGCCAGGGCCTGTGCGTCCGGCTGACACCCGACGGCGAACGCGGCACACGGGTGGCGCTGACGCTCGGCCCGGCCTCCCCCGACGCCGGCCCGGCGGCCACACCGTCCGGCACACCGTCGGGCACGCTCGAACCCTGCAGCCCGGTGGACGCCGTACAGGTGGCAGCCTCCCACGGCAGTCTCGTGCGGGTGCTGGGCGCCTCCGGCCGCAATCTCGGCAGCACGGTCTACCTGGTCACCGACACCGGGATCAAGTACCGGCTCGGTGACGCGGACTCGGCGCTGGCGCTCGGATACGAGGTCGGCGCACACGCGCAGGCCGTCCCGGCCGCTCTGCTCCGCATGCTGCCCACCGGTCCCGACCTGTCGCGTGCCGCGGCCGCGGCGAGCAGCAGCCGTGCGACGGGGACACCGGACTGCACCAAGCCGTCCGGCTGATCCCGCCGGACCCGGCGGGGCCCGACCGGACCCCGCCCAGCCAACAGCGAAAGGTGAGTGAACGTGAGCACACCGCCCCCCACTTTCCAGCAGTCGTCCACCGCTACGTACAACACCGCCATCCAGAGCCTCGAGGCCGCCCAGCACAAGCTGGTCGCCATCGCCCAGGAGGTGCAGGGCGAGAAGGCCACGCTGGCCACGTCCTACCAGGGCGAGGACGGCCAGATGTACCAGCGTGTGCTGGACCAGTGGCTCCGTGGCGAGGAGTACATCCACGGCAAGTGCCAGGAGCTGATCGACGCGCTCACCACCACGATGTCGTCGTCGGGCAAGGCCCAGAGCGGCAACACCGAAGTGGTCAACGCCCAGGCCAACCACCCCGTCTACGCCACCCTGATGGGCTGACGTCCCCACCGTCCCTGACGGGCCGACAAGAAAGGAAGGCCTTCCATGCCGGAGGGTATCTACATCGAGCACTCGCAGGCGCGGGCGTTCACCGAGAACGTCACCGTCTACATCAACAGGATGGAGGCCGTGCTCACCGAGCTCGAGGGGCAGCTCAACGCCATCGCGGGCCAGTGGTTCGGTGCCGACAAGCAGGTCTACGACACGGTCCAGAGGCAGTGGGACGCCAAGGTCGCCGAGCTGCGTGTCGCGCTCGGCAGCCACGGCCAGGCCCTCGGAGAGGTGTCGAACACGTACGTCACCACCAACAACCAGAACGCCGAGATGATCGGCAGCATCAAGGTCTGAGCGCATCCGGGCCGGCTCCTCCCTTTCCGGGGCCGGCCCGGACGTCCGGCACGATCACCGAAGGGGGAGAGGACATGCCCACCAACCTCACGTCGCTGGATCCGACGGCCATGCAGTCCTTCATCGACAACGAGATCGGTGAGTACAAGACGGCCCTGCGCAATCTGCGCACCTCGAACGGCGACCGCAAGTCACTGTTCGACGTCGCGCACGCCACGGTGCCGCTCGCCATCGGCAACATGGCGGGGGACGACGAGACCGGCGGAAAGAAGATCGTCACCAACATGGTGAACGCCGCGAAGGCGGTCGACGGTGTGCTGAACGCACACGTGACGATGGTCGACGACCTGGAGAGGTCTCTGCGCGAGACCATCGCGAAGATGCGGAAGGCGCAGCAGCACAATCTCGACGAGGTGACGGCCGAGGCGTTCCTCCTCGAACTGGGGGGAACAGAAACCGCGTTGAACGGCGGGAAGACGCCCACACCGCCGGCCACCACCCCGTAACAGCAGCGAGGCGACAGGCGGGCCGCCGCGTCACCTCGACACGACTCAGAGCATGACCGGAGCGGAGGGAGCGCGGCGGTGCCCGCAGACAACTGGGAACACATCATCAATCTGATGACCGGCTGGACACTGCCGGAGCGGACGGAGGTCGTCGACCAGAAGGGCAGCGGCGGCATCCAGTGGCTGGACGTCAAGATCTCGAATGCCGCGATCCGGACCGTGGAGGGCACCGGTAACATCATCGGCCCTCAGAGTTCGGTCTTCCATTTCTATGAGGCCACCGGGAACAAGGGAATCCCCGTGATAGGCAAGCGCGCGGACGTCACCTACACGGGGATCGAGCTCGGAAAGGAGTTCTGGGTACGGGGATCGGCCGCCCTGGACCTTCTCCTCTCCTCCTATTCCACCGAGGGCGCCCACGGGGCCGGCGCTCCCGCCCCCGGTCAGGGCGTCGATCTGCGGACCTTCACGGCAGCGGCCAAGTCCTTCGACGCGGCCGGGGACTTCTTCGCCCAGCGAACCGAGATCATCAAACAGTGGGCCGAGAACATGGGCGGTGAGAACGCGGCCTGGAAGGGGACCGCCGCCGACGTGTTCCGCATGCTGCTGCAACGCATGCACGACAAGTACGAGGACTACACGTCACAGTTGCGGCCACCGGGCTTCGCCTCCTCGTCGACCTCGCCGAGCACCTCGTACGCCTCCACCACCTTGCACGGCGACTCCCTGATCGCGACCGAGCAGGCCCTCTACCAGGCGTACCAGAAACTGTTCGACGCGCACTTCAAGTTCTACTGGCGCACGGGTGCGCAGATCAACTACCAGAAGGCGGACGGCAGCGCGGCGACCGGTAATTATCCGGCCGACCCGCGCGACATCCTGATCGAGATGATGACGGACATCGGCAACTTCATCGTCGCTCACAACTTCTCGCAGGTGAGCGGAGGTCCGATGGGCCGTCCGATCGTGACCAGCGCCTTCACGGACCTGACCAAATGGGGCCGTCTGAGCGATATGAGCACGTGGTCCGCCGTGGGGAACGAGGCCACCCGGCGCTGGACGTACAACGTCGCCTACAACCTCGACCCGCCCGCCCGCCAGGCCGTCGCCGAGACGGCGCAGATATTGAGCCGGCAGCTCGATCCGGAGTGGAACACGCGCTTCGCCTTCGAGGGCAAGGAAACCGGAAGCATCACCGAGGAGATCCGCGCGGAACAGGCGAAGAAGCAGGCCGAGGAGGCTGCCGAGAGCCAGGAGAAGTACGCCAAGCAGCTCGAGAACATCGGGAACAACTTCACCGACGGAATCAACAGCGCCGGGAAGAACCTCACCGACGGTCTCAACAACGCCGGAGAGAATCTCGGCGAGAATCTCGGCGGATTCGGTGAGAACTTCGGTGAAGGCCTCAACAACTTCACCGACAATTTCGGAAACAACCTCGACGGCCTGCTGGGGAACCAGGGAGGCGCGAACGGGCAGATACCGGTCACGGAGAACCTGGATCTCCCCGAGGGACAGACGACGACGACCGGCCTGGACGGGGGCAACACCACCGGTACTCCAGCACTCCCCTCTTTCGGCACGGCCAACGGCTCCGGCAACAACCAGGCCCTGGAACTCCCGGAGGGAGCGACCGCCCTCGATCCGCAGAGCCTGCTCAGCTCCGAGCCGACGGGCTCCCCGTCCGCCACCGGCCAGTCGCTCGACCTTCCGGAGGGGCGGTCGTCCCTCCTTCCCGACTCGCCGGCCGCCAATGGCGCGCTCGGCCTGGCCGGTCTGGGCACGGGCCTGGGCACCGGCGGGGGGACTACTCGGGACGGCTCACGGACCTTCCCGAACGGGCTGGTCCAGACGACCACTCCGGACGGCGGCTCCTCGTTCACCCTGCCGGAGGGCGGCACCGTGACCGTGGGGGACGACGGCTCGGTCACCACCACACTGCCGGACGGCTCGGTCACCACCACCTTGCCGGACGGATCGGTCACCACGACACTCCCCGACGGCCAGACCCAGGTGTCCCAACTCGACCCGGGCCAGACCCTCACCAACCCGGACGGCAGCACCACACAGGTGGGCCAGGACGGCTCCATCACCACCACCCTGCCCGACGGCAGCAGCTTCACCACGGGGCCCGACGGCTCCTCGACGGTGCAGATGCCGGACGGAACGTCCACCCAGACCTTCCCCAACGGCCTCGTGCAGACGACCACTCCGGACGGCGGCACCGCGCTCACCCTGCCCGAGGGCGGTTCGGTGGTGGTCGGGGACGACGGCTCCGTCTCGACCACCTTCCCCGACGGATCGGTCACCACCACGTTGCCGGACGGTTCGGTCACCACCACGCTCCCCGACGGCCAGACCCAGGTGTCCCAGCTGGATCCGGGCCAGACCCTCACCAACCCGGACGGCAGCACCACGCAGGTCGGCCAGGACGGCTCCATCACCACCACCCTGCCCGACGGCAGCAGCTACACCACGGGGCCCGACGGCTCCTCGACGGTGCAGATGCCGGACGGAACGTCCACCCAGACCTTCCCCAACGGCCTCGTCCAGACGACCACCCCCGACGGCGGCACCTCACTCACCCTGCCGGAAGGCGGCACCGTGACCGTGGGGGACGACGGCACCGTCTCCACCACCTTCCCCGACGGCTCGGTCACCACCACCTCCCCCGACGGCTCGGTCACCACCACACTCCCCGACGGCCAGACCCAGGTGTCCCAACTCGACCCGGGCCAGACCCTCACCAACCCCGACGGCAGCACCACACAGATCGGCCAGGACGGCTCCATCACCACCACCCTGCCCGACGGCAGCAGCTACACCGTGGGACCCGACGGAACCGTCAGCACATCGGGCACCGGAGGGAAACAGGACGGCCCCGCGACGATGCTGCCCCCCGGCGCCCTGACGTCCGACGGCCCCGGCCTTTCCCTCCCCTCCGGCGGCACCACCACACTGCCGGGCGCGGAGTCGGTCCGGACCTACCCGGACGGCACGACGGCCGTCACCGGCCCGGACGGCTTCACGACCACCACCTTCCCCGACGGCAGCAGCACGGTGAGCGGGCCGAACGGCGAGTTCCAGGCACTGCCCAGCAGGACCGGCGCGGAGGCCCTGCCCCTGCCGGACGGCGCCGGGACCACGCCCGCGCAGAACGCCGCCACCGCGCAGAACGCCTCCGCCGCGCAGGCGGGCGGCCCCGAGGCGGCCGCGGCCTCCGCGGCGTCCGGCCTCGGCGCCGCGGCCTCCGGGGTCTCCGCCGGCGGGGCGGATCCGGGGCTGATGAACATGATGGGGCCCATGATGATGATGATGGGCATGTCCCGCGCCGGGCAGCAGCAGCAGAACGGCAGCCAGGAACGCATCCGTGACGTCTACGAGGACAGCGAGGCCGACGGCGCGTTCGTGACGCCGTATCCCGACCCCCGGGGCACCCGGCCCGCGGAGGAGGACCTCTACGAGGAAGAGGAAGAGGACTCCCCCGAGCTGCTCAGCCGCCCCGCACCCGAGAACCAGGCGGGGTACCCCGGCCGTCCGCGTCCGGCCACCCAGAACTCCTGGCAGGGCGACGAGCAGAACGCCTTCGGGACGAGGGAGGAAGGCCTGCCCGCCTCGCTGGGACGGTGAGGCGGCCGCACGCCTCCGGCCACCCGACGACGAACACATCGAGGAGTACGACAGTGGAAGAATGGCAGCGCATGTTGGCGGAGGCCGACACCGAACTGGCCGCACAGTGGCAGAAGATCCAGGAAGCCCACACCGAGCTCACCACCATGTCCGCCACGCTGCGGTCCGCCGACCGCAGCGTCGAGGCCACCGTGGACGCCCAGGGCGACCTGACGGGTGTCCGCTTCCTCGGCGACAAGCACCGGACACTGACCGCGGGCCAGTTGGCGGCCAGCGTCCTGGAGGCGGTGACGGGTGCCCGCGCCCAGGTGGTGGCCCGTGTGGAGGAACGCCTGGCCTCGGTCACCGGGCAGGGCAGGCTGCCGACGTGGGAGCAGATCCAGTCCTTCGACTTCAGCGCGTTCGCCGAGCCGCTGCAGGCCGAGAACATCGTCCCGGAGGAGCTCCGGGACCGGACCGACCCGGCACGGAGGAAGGAGCGTCATGCCTGAGCGCCTCAAGGTCGACCACCACCATCTCGCGGCGGGCGAGGAAGGGCTCCTCACCCTCCTCGAAGGTCTCATCAAGGGAATGCGCGGTTACGTGGAGGACACCCGGTTCAATCCGGCGGACCCGCCGTGGGCCACGGACTCGTACGGCAAGAGGTTCGAGGCCTCCTATCTGAAGACGCAGAAGTCGCTGGCCGAGGCCATATCGAGCATGCAGGGCGCACTGGCGAACGTCGTGGAGATCACCGAGGCCTCGCGGAAGAACTACCTCACCGCTCAGGAGGACGCCGTGACCACCGTGGGAAACCAGACGCGCAGGTCGTAGCAGGCCCGTGTGACACACCCATGGTGCGGACAGTGCGAGCATCGACACATACATGGTGCGGTCGAGGTATCAGCGTCCTACACAATGTGATTCGATGGGAAACCTGTTCCGGTACGACAGGACACCGCGCCCGCCGCGCCGGAACGGGACAGTCGTCGGCCGCCGGGCGGTGGGGCGGGCCGTACGACGGCATCACCACGGGAGAAGGAGCGGGGCGTGGCACGCCACCTACTGACTGTCGGCAAGGACGGGTCCGGCGACTGCGGCTCGATCCAGGAGGCTCTTTCCCGGGCGCGCCCCGGCGCGGTGATCCGGGTGGGGCCGGGCACGTACGACGAGAGCCTCACCATCCGCTCGCGGGTCACCATCGTGGGGGAAGGGCCCCGGGGCTCGGTGCGCGTCTCACCGGACTCCGGTACGGCGATCACCCTCGCGGCCGACGCGGTGATGCTGGTCGACCTGACCCTGCTCGGCGGCATGGGCGACGTACCCGTCGTGGACGCCGTGCTGGGGCAGGCCGCCCTCGACAACTGCGTGGTCGAGGGCGGCGGCTGGACGGCGCTGCTCAGCAGGGAGAAGGGGTCGCTGGCGCTGCGGGGCTGCGAGATCAGCAACCAGGCGGGTGCCGGCGTCGTGGCCACCGGACCCACCGTCAGCGTCCTGGAGAACTGCACGGTCGAACGCGTGGGCACCTCGGCGGTCGTCATCAGCGAGGAGGGCCGGCTGATGGCCCGCGGCTGCCGGCTGGAGAACGCCCGGGGCAACGGCGTGCTGGCCAACGCGTCCGGCCAGGGCCAGCTCGAGGACTGCGTCGTCGTCGGCGTCGACAAGCCCGGCATCGCGATCGAGCAGGCCGCCTCGCTCACCGTCACACGCACCCGTGTCGAGCAGGTGCCGCTCGGTGTCTACCTGGCCAGTTCCGGCCGTATGAAGCTCGTCGAGGTCACCGTGCGGGACTCCACCGGACACGGATTCCTCGTCTCCGACCGCGCCGATCCGACCCTGGAACGGTGTGCCACCGAGAACACGGCGTCCAGTGGGCTGATGGTCACGGAGCGCTCCAGGGGAACGTACAGCGAGTGCCGTTTCCGGGGCGCCGGCACGGCGGGCATCACCGTCGAGGGCCGGGCGACGTCGGCCGTCCGCGACACCGAGGTCACGGAAAGCCGCGGCATCGGAGTGCTGGTGTCGGGTGACAGCACGGCGGAGTTCGACGGACTGGTCGTCCGTGACTGCGCCGGTCCGGGACTGGCCGTCCGCGAGGGCGCCGACCCCGTCGTGCGCGGGATGCGGCTGACCGGGGGCCGCGGCCCCGGGGTGCTCGTCACCGACCGGGGACGGGGACGCCTGGACGACTGCGACATCACGGACACCGCCGGTTCCGCGGTACGCAACGAGTCGGAGGGGCTCGAACTCAGCCGCTGCCGGGTACGGTCCGCCGGCCGGGGCGGTCTCGTCGTCGGGCGCGGGGGCCGGCTGGTGGCCGGTGACTGCGAGATCGAGGCGGTCACCGGTTCGGGCATCCATGTCGAGGACGGCGGTCACGCCGCCGTCACCCGCTCCCGCGTCAGCGGATGCAGCGGACACGGCGTCCTGATCTCCTCCGGCGGTACGGCGGTGATCAGTGACCTCACGGCCAGCGACAACAACGGTGACGGTCTGCGCAGTGACACGGCCGGCCCGGTCAAGGTGACCGACAGCGTCCTGCGGTCCAACAACGGCGCCGGACTGCGGCACACCGCTCCCGGCGGCGGGATGACCGCGGAGGGCGTCACCAGCTCCGACAACCGCGCCCCCGACAGCGTTCCGGACCCGGACGGGACCGCCGCGGAGCCGGCACCGGCCGGGCGGGCGGTGCCGGCGGCGGGGGCCTTCGCGGAACTGGAGGCGCTGGTCGGCCTGGCCGGCGTCAAGCACCAGGTGGGCACCCTGGTGAGCCTGGGCCGGCTGAGCCGGCGCCGGGCCGAACTGGGCATCCCCACGCCGCCGACGAGCCGTCACCTCGTCTTCGCGGGACCGCCCGGCACGGGCAAGACCACCGTCGCCCGGCTGTACGGGGGCATCCTCGCCGAACTCGGCATGCTGCCCTCCGGCCACCTCGTCGAGGTCTCCCGGTCCGATCTCGTCGCCCAGGTCATCGGCGGCACCGCCATCAAGACCACGGAGGCCTTCGAGAAGGCCCTCGGCGGGGTGCTGTTCATCGACGAGGCCTACACCCTGCTGTCCGACAGCAAGGGCGGCGGCGCCGACTTCGGCCAGGAGGCCATCGACACCCTGGTCAAGCTGATCGAGGACCACCGGGACGAGGCCGTGGTCATCGTCGCCGGCTACAGCCAGGAGATGGGGGACTTCCTCTCCGCCAACCCGGGCCTCGCCTCCCGCTTCACCCGCACCATCGAGTTCGAGAACTACTCGGTGGACGAACTGGTGACCATCACCGAGAACATGTGCGTCAGCCACCGCTACCACCTCGCCCCGTCGACCAGGGACGCCCTCGCCGGCCACTTCTCCCGGATGGAACGGAACGCGACCTTCGGCAACGGCCGGGAGGCGCGCCGGGTGTTCGAGGAGATGGTCGACCGGCAGTCGAACCGCCTCGCGCTGCTCCCGGAGGCCGGTGAGGAGGACCTGACCCTGATGCTGCCGGAGGACGTGAGCGACGAGGCGGCGGCACAGCCCCGGGACGGGGAGGAGGACGGCGAGTCGGCGGTGCTCGCCCGGCTCCGCGGCATGGTCGGGCTCGCCGCCGTCAAGCGGGAGGTGGGCGGACTGGTCGACCTGCTGGCCGCGACGCGCAGGCGGGCCGCCGTGGGGCTTCCCACGCCCCGGGTCAGCCATCACCTGGTCTTCTCGGGCCCGCCCGGAACGGGCAAGACCACCGTGGCACGGCTCTACGCGGACCTGCTGCGTTCCTTCGGTGTGGTCCGTCAGGGCCAGCTCGTGGAGGTGGCCCGCGCCGATCTCGTCGGCCGGTACATCGGGCACACCGCGAAGCTGACGACGGAGGCGTTCGACCGGGCCCGGGGCGGGGTGCTGTTCATCGACGAGGCCTACACCCTGACACCGGACCACGCCCCCCAGGACTTCGGCCGCGAGGCCGTGGACACCTTGCTCAAACTGATGGAGGACCACCGTGACGACGTGGTGGTCATCGCCGCCGGCTACCCCGACGAGATGGACCGCTTCCTCGCCTCGAACCCCGGACTGGCGTCGCGCTTCACCCGGCGTGTCGAGTTCGAGAACTACTCCACCGACGAACTGCTGGAGATCATCGACGAGCAGACCTCCTCGGCGGGGTACGTGTGCGGCGAGGAGACGAGGACCGCGCTGCGCGCCCATCTCGACGAGCTGCCGCGCACCCGGTCGTTCGGCAACGCCCGTCTGGCCAGGCAGCTGGTGGAGACGATGGTGACGCGGCAGGCCGGCCGGCTGGGCCGGATGCGGTCACCGGATCTCGAGGCGCTGACCCTTCTGCTCCCCGAGGACCTGCCGGGACACCCGGCGCAAGCCGTCTCCCTGTGACACGGCGCCCGTAGGGGCACGGCCGGCGCGTGATCGCGCCGGCCGGCCCCGGACACACGGTGGGGCGCGCGCACACCACACAGTGGGCTTCCGTACGGAGCCCCGGACGGGATCCCTCCCGTCTCCGACACGAAGGAAACCGTCTTGGGTGTCACCCACTTTCGACGACCGGCACGGAGAATGGGTCCGCAGGCACCCGAGGGCGAGATCAGCCTGCAGGAACCGCCGGTGATGTCGGAGATGACCCCCTCGGGCGCCTCCGGCATCCTGATGTACCTGCCGATGGGCCTGATGGCCCTGGCCATGCTGCTGCTGTACATGCGGCCGGGCCAGACCGCGTCGGTGATGACCTACCTCGTGATGGGTGTCATGGTCGTCGCCATCCTGGCGATGCTGATCGGCCAGATGCTCCGCAGCAGTGAGGAGCGCAAGCAGAAGCTCAAGGGAGCGCGGCGCGACTACCTGCGTTACCTCGGCGGTGTACGGCGCAGGGTGCGCGCGGCCGTCGTCGAGCAGCAGCGCGCGCTGGCGTGGCGGCACCCTTCGCCGCGCGCCCTGTGGTCCTTCTCGCGCACCACCCGCCTGTGGGAACGCCGCCCCTCCGACCCCGACTTCGGCGAGGTGCGCGTCGCCGTCGGGGAACAGCGCCTGTCGCTCAGGCTCACGGCCTCCTCCAGCCGCCCGGTCGAGGACTTCGACCCGTTCACCGCGCACGCGCTGCGTGCCTTCGTCAACGCCTACTCCACCGTCCCGGACCAGCCCATCGGCATCTTCCTCCCGGCCTGGACGCGCGTTCTGGTCCGCGGGGACCGCGAGCACCTCACCTGTGTGGCCAGGGCCATGATCGGCCAGCTCGTCGTGATGCACTCGCCGCAGGACGTGACGCTCGCCCTGTGCGTGGCCGCCGAACGGCGGCCCGAATGGGACTGGACCAAGTGGCTGCCGCACACCCACCACCGCCACGAGTCGGACGCCGCGGGTCCCACGCGGCTCGTGGCGTCCGCCATGACCGAGCTGGAGGAGCTGCTGGGGGAGGAGTTCACCGGACGTCCCCGCTTCGAGGCGGGTGCCCGGGCCGGGGCCGACGAACCGCTCGTCGTCATCGTCGTCGACGGCGGGCAGGTGCCCGCGGGGCACGTACTGGCCCAGCGCGGACTGCGCAACACGGTCGTCGTGGACCTCTCCGGCGAGCTGCCCTGGCGCCCCGGCAAGACCACCCTGCGCCTGGAGGTCACGGAGGACGGCGGGCTGAACCTGATCCGTACCGACCGCACGCGCAAGGAGTCGGCCACCCCCCTGGGGCGGGCCGACGGGCTCGGGCCCGCCGCGGCCCGCGCCCTCGCCTCGGTGCTCGCACCCAAGCGGACCGGCACGGCCCTGGACGTCGTCGATCCGCTGTCGACGGACATCCAGCTCACGGCGCTGCTCAACATCCCCGACCTCTCCCGCCACGAACCCGCCGCGTACTGGGCCGCGCGCGTGGACGCCGGCCGGCGCCTGCGGGTTCCCATCGCCGTCGGCACCGACGGCCGCCCGGTGGAGCTCGACATCAAGGAAGCGGCCGAGAACGGCATGGGGCCGCACGGCATGCTGATCGGCGCCACCGGTTCCGGCAAGAGCGAACTGCTGCGGACCCTGGTCCTGGCGCTGGCCCTCACCCACTCCTCGGAGACGCTGAACTTCGTCCTCGTCGACTTCAAGGGCGGCGCGACCTTCCTCGGCCTGGACGAGCTGCCGCACACCTCGGCGGTCATCACCAACCTCGCCGACGAGTCGGCGCTGGTCGCCCGCATGCAGGACGCCCTGCACGGGGAGCTGATCCGCCGGCAGGAGCTGCTGCGCGCCGCCGGCAACTACGTCTCCGCCCTCGACTACGAGAAGGCGCGGGCGGCCGGGGAGGACCTCGCGCCGCTGCCCAGCCTGTTCGTGGTGGTCGACGAGTTCAGCGAACTGCTCGCCGCGCACCGCGACTTCATGGACCTGTTCGTGATGATCGGCCGGCTGGGCCGGTCGCTGGGGGTGCACCTGCTGCTGGCCTCACAGCGCCTGGACGAGGGCCGCATGCACCAGCTGGAGAGCCATCTGTCGTACCGCATCGGCCTGCGCACCTTCTCCGCGATGGAGAGCCGCGGTGTGCTCGGCGTGCCGGACGCCTACGAGCTGCCCTCCCAGCCGGGCGCCGGCTATCTCAAGAGCGGCACCGAGCCCATGCGCCGGTTCCGCGGTGCCTACGTCTCGGGTGTCTACCAGGGCCGGAGCCGGGCGGTTCAGGCGCGCGTGGCGAGCCAGGTGGTGGCGTGGTCCACCGACTGGGCCAAGGCCGAGGAGGTCTCCGTGCCGCCGCCCCCGGCCGCGCGGGCGCCGGAGGAGGGCGACGGCACGACCCTGCTGGCACTGGCGATCGAGCGGCTGCGGGACTCCGGTCCGCCGGCCCACCAGGTCTGGCTCCCGCCGCTGACCACACCGCCCACCCTGGACGTCCTCCTGCCGCCGCTGACGCCGCATCCCGTCCTGGGACTGACCACGGCCGAGTGGTCGGGGCGCGGCGCCCTGCGGCCGATCGTCGGTGTGGTGGACCAGCCCTTCGAGCAGAAGCGCGACCTGTTCACCGCCGACCTCTCCGGAGCGGGCGGGCACGTCGCCGTCGCCGGCGGTCCGCAGAGCGGCAAGTCCACGCTGGTCCGCACCCTTCTCGTCAGCCTCGCCCTCACGCACACGCCGCGGGAGGTGCAGTTCTACTGCCTCGACTTCGGCGGCGGCGGCCTGGCACAGCTGGAGTCGCTGCCGCACGTCGGATCGGTGGCGGGCCGTCTGGACACCGAACGGGTCAGCCGCACCCTGGCGGAGATGACCTCGCTGCTGACCCGCCGGGAGCGGTTCTTCCTGGAGAACGGCATCGACGGCATGGCGTCCTTCCGGCGCCGTCGCGCGGCGGGCGAGTTCCCCGGGGAGGAGCACGGGGACGTCTTCCTCGTCGTCGACGGATGGGCCACCGTACGGCAGGACTACCAGGACGACATCGCGACGTTCAACGAGCTGGCCACCCGCGGGCTCAGCTACGGCGTGCACCTGGTGACGACGGCGGCCCGCTGGGCCGAACTGTCCGCCCCCGTCCGCGACCAGGCCGCGACCAGGTTCGAACTGCGGCTCGGTGACGCCATCGACTCCGCCGTCGACATGCGGCTGGCCAAGTCGGTGCCCCGTATCCCCGGGCGCGGCCTGACGTTCGACTCCAAGCTGCACTTCCTGTCCGCGCTGCCCCGTATCGACGGCGCGGCCGTCACGGAGGATCTGGCGGAGGGCGTCGCCGACGTGGTGGGCGCCGTGGTGGACGGCTGGCAGGGCCCGTCCGCCCCGCCGGTGCGGATGCTGCCGCTGCGGCTGCCCGCGGCCGATCTGCCGCCGGCCGTCGAGGGGCGCCCCCTGTCCATGCCGCTCGGCGTGGAGGAGACCGAACTCGCCACGGCCTGGCACGACTTCACCGACACTCCCCATCTGGTGTCCTTCGGCGACACCGAGTCGGGCAAGACCAACCTGCTGCGGGTGCTGGCCCGGCAGATCTGCGAGCGCTTCACGCCGCAGGAGGCGCGCATCCTCGTCGTCGACTACCGCCGTGAGCTGGTCGAGGCGGTTCCGGAGGAGTACCGGCTCGGTCACGCCGTGAGCGCCGAGCAGCTGCAGGAGCTCGTCGCCGCGGTCGCCCAGGCGATCAGGACGCGGATGCCCGGGTCCGACGTGTCACCCGCCCGGATGCGCAGGGCCGACTGGTGGAAGGGCCCGAGGCTCTTCATCCTCGTCGACGACTACGAGATGGTGGCCAACCCGGTACGCCCGCCCTTCGATCCGCTGATGGAGTTCCTGACCCTCGGATACGAGGTCGGTCTGCACCTGGTGGTGGCCCGCTCCGCGGGCGGCGCCCTGCGCGGGGTCAACGACTCCCTCGTCAGGCGGCTGCTCGAGATGAACACGCCGGGTCTGCTGATGTCCTGCCCGCCGTCGGAGGGTTACATCTTCGGCACGGTGAAGCCCCGGCTGCTGCCGCCGGGCCGGGGCCTGTACATCACCCGGCGCAGCACGGTGCTCTACCAGACCGCCCTCGCTCAGGGCGACGAGGCGACCCCGTGATCCGGGGCGGGCCCTCCGGCCGGGTCAGGTCCGGCCGGAGGGCGCCGGGCGCCGGACGCGCCGCAGGGCCAGCCAGCCGGCCAGCACCAGTGCCGTGACCGCGGCGGTCACGGCCAGCAGCCGGGCGCGCCGGGTCGGGCCCGGCTGTGCGGGCGGCGGCTCGGGGAGGGCGAGGGCGGGCGGGGAGGCGGCGGTGGTCGCCTCCGGCCGGGGCGCGAGCACCGTGGTGACCGCCGCGTAGGGGTCCAGCCACAGGGGTGTGCCCGGATAGGCGGTCAGGCGCAGCCGGTCGGCGACCTGTGGTGCCGTCAGGTCCGGCTCGTGGGAGCGGACCAGTGCGGCCGTCCCGGAGACGAACGCGGCGGCGACGGAGGCCCCGTTGCCCACGTAGTGACCCCGCCCGGCCGGTCCCCGCCCGGTGACGCCGAATCCGGGGGCCGCAAGCTGGGCGTGCCCGGTGCCGTCCTCGTCCGCGACCTCGCCCTCGGCGTCGTACGGGGCCACCGCGACCACGCCGGGCGAGGCCGCGGGCCAGTAGCCGTCCGGCGCGGGGGACTCGGCGGAGGTGCGCACCGTGTCGGGCGCGGCCGGCGCCACGACCAGGGCGTCGTGCCGGGCGGCCGTGCGCAGCGCGTCCTTCAGTGCGGCGGAGGTGCGGGGCAGCGCGGCCGAGACGTGGATGACGGAGGCGCCCGCGTCCACCGCCGCGCGGATGCCGCGGGCGACGGTCGCCGCGTCGGTGGCGCCGGTGGCGTCGGTGCCGCGGACCGCGACGATCCGTGCCCGCGGTGCCACGCCGGAGAAGCCGCTGCCCGCGCTCGGCAGGCCCGCGATGAGGCCGGCGACGAAGGTGCCGTGGCCGATGCAGTCCGCTCCCGCCGACTCTCCGGTCACCCGGTGCCGGAACAGTCCCTTGCGGGTGCTCACCCCGGTGTCGACGACGGCCACGGTCACCCCGGCGCCCTCGCTGAGCGGCTGGACCCGGCTCAGTCCCAGGCGACGTTGTGCCCAGGGCACGGCCTCGGCCACCGTGTCGGACGCCGGTGTGCACCTGCCGTCCGTCGAGGTCGACGGGATCACCCGCAGGGTGAGGGCGGAGGGTGACGGTGCCGCGCCGTCCGCGGCGGCGGGGTGCGCGCAGGCCAGCAGCGTCACGGCGCAGACCGCGGCCGCGAGGGCGGCGCGCGGTGCGGGGCGGGTCACCGCCGTGCGGGGCGGGGTCCGGCCGTTCGCGGTTCCGGCCGGCCCGCGCGCAGAGCTGCGGAGCCCGGAGGACGGCGGCGGGACGTGGGGGGCGCATCGATCAGGCACTGGGTTCTCCGTGGCCGCTCGCTCACAGGACTGAGGCGGAGACGGTGTCCCCCTTCCTCGGCGGACCCGTCCACCCGGGCTCGCGAGACTACCGTAAGCTGTGCCACCTTTTCGCACGGGTCACGTAACACCATGTTGAGTGGTTCCGTGGTGTGATTGACTCACGAATGCCACTATGTTTGGCTGAGAAGGCTCTCGGTATCGAGGGCGGCACATGGAGCATCGCAGCACAGAGAACATCCAGGCGGTCCGCGGGGACGATGTGACCGCAGGACATCACCACCGGGCAGTGAAGTGAGGCCGACCGGCATGGACGCTGGGCCAGAAGCACAGCAGGGGAGCCGTCGGTCCCGCGCGGACCGCGCCTCGTGGCACACCGTCGGCGGCGCCGCATGAGTCTCTTCCCGAACGCGTCCGGACACCGGGGCCGTACCGCGCGCCGCGGGTCCCACGACGGGCACGTGGCCGACGCGGTCCGGCTGGACGGCCGGGACGGCGTCTACGTCGTCCTGCGGGGCGAGCAGTCGCCGCCGTGGCCCGCGGGCACCGAGGAGACGCTGCGCGCCGCGGCGCCCGGAGCGGTGACCGTGCTGTTCACCACCGCGCTCGACGCCCACGAGATGGACGAGACGGCTTCCCTGCTCGCCCCCGTGGTCAACGGGGCGCGCGCCGCCGGGGAGCCGCTCCGGCTCGCCATGTCCGGGGCGGCGTACGCCGCGTCCGGGACCGAACCGCCGGCCCGCCGGCTGAGCGAACACCTCGCCCTCGACGTCGTGGCGCCGTCCGGCCCCGCCGTGGTGGTTCCCGGGGGAAGCCTGTTCACCCCGGACACGGCCCGCGCGGACGACGACGGCGAACCGGCCGGCTGGTGGCGCTTCTCCCCGGGCCGGCCGGCCCATTACCTCGGACTGCGGCTGCCCGCCCCGGTCTGGGAGCCGGCGCTGACCCGGCTGCGCCCCGATCTCGCCGACGGACACGTCCTGCGGCCGGTCCCCGCCGGACTGCTGCTGTGCCCCGACGACGCTCCCGACGGCGCCGGCGGGCTCGCCCACGCCGTGCCGCCGGATCCGCACGGCCCCGTCCTCGTCGTCGGCGTGCCCGGTGGCCGCCCGGTGGACGCGGAGGCCGTGGAAACCGTCGTCGCGGCGCTCCCCCGGCGGGTGCGGGACGGTCTCCTGCTGGTGCCGGGCGACGGACGGGACCTCGTGCCGACGGCGCAGGAGGCCGCCGAGGCCCTGGGCACCCCGCTGCGGGCGGGCAACGGGCTGCCGGTCTTCCTGGACGGTGCGGCCCCGGCCGCCGCGCCGTCGACGATCCTGGTGGACGCGTACGGCCAACCGTCCTGGCAGCCGTACGTCACCTCGGTGCTCTGCGACCCCGATGACGGACCCGGCGCGGGGGCGCGGGCGCTGTCCTGGCGTCTTCCGGACGGCTGGGAGGGCCGGGACCCCGCGGCGCCGGGCGTGCTGCGGCTGGGCCGCTGGCAGGCCACCGCCACCCGGGCCGGGTGGTGGGTGGGCAAACTGGACTGGCAGGCCGAGGCCCCCGCGGCCAGGGCGCCGGAGTCCGACGTGGTCGCCCTGGAACTCGGCATCCGGGGCCGGGCCCTGGACGACTCCCTCTGGCCCGAACTGGAGCTGCTGTTCGAGGCGCTGGACGAGGAGGTGCGGGACCGCGCGATCGTACGGGTCCACGGCAACGTCGGTGCCGACGGCATGCGGACGCTGCGCCGGCTGACGGTCCGGCACGGGCTGGCGCTGGCCGCCCGGGGCCCGCGTGCCGTGCCGTACGCGGCCGACGTGTCCGGGGAGGCGGGCTCGCCGTCCTCCCCGGCCGGCTCGGACCCGTCCGGCACCCGGTGGGAGCCCGAAGTGTCCGAAGTGCCCGCCGCGGCGCGGGCCGAGGAGCCGGCCGGGACGGAGGAGGCCGGTGCGGCCGGAGATCCCGCCGCGTGGAACGCACCGGTCTCCGCCCCTCCTCCCGGCCCGGTGCGGGTGGCCACCACCTCCGGGGGCGGGCTCACCGAACACCCGGCCGCCGGGCGGGACGAGGACACCGGGTCCCGGACGGGGACGGTGGCCGCGGCCTCCTCCGCCGCCGACGGGGCCGGCGGCGCGCCGTCCCCCGCCGTCCCGCCCGGCGCGCCGGCTCCGGGCTCCCCAGGGAGTGCGGACGTGCCCGCGACCGGCCCGGACGACTCCTGGCGGAACCGGCCGGAGACGCGCACACCGGGAAGCCCGGACGACCCCATGGAGCCTTCCGCACCGGGGAACACCGCATGGCCCCTCTCCGAGGGGCAGGACGCGGCCTGGCCCGAGTGGCCGCCCCGTACGGCCGACGGCTCCCTGTTCCCGCCGGTGCCGTCCGAGGAGGACGACGAGGACGACGCCGACGGCCCGTCGGCCGCTTCCCCCGGGCAGGGGGAGGAGGGTGCCGCGCCGGCCGGCGTCCCCGGGCCGGCCCCGGTGGCCCCCGTGGCCCCGGCGCAGCCCGGTCCCCCCGCGCCCGGCACGGGCGAGGGTGAGGCCGTCCGTGTCGTGACCGATGTCCCCGTCATCCCGGCACACCGCAGCGAGCCCGCCGACCGCCGGGGCGTCAGGCCGCTGCTGGCGGCCGACTGGGAGGCGCTCGCGGCCATGGTGCAGCGGGCCCTCACCCACCTGCCCGGACTGCGGACGTCGCACGACATGGAGGGGCTGCGCACCGACCTGATCGCGGTGTCCGGCTATCTGACCGCCTCCGGCGGCACGATGGAGGACGACGCGCTCCGTGCCCGCCTGCGCCACCGGGACGCCGCCGTCGTGGCGCTGCTGGGATGCGTCGCCTCGGGCCTGAGCCATCTGCCGTGTCACCGGGGCGTGGCCCTGCGTACGGCGGGACTGCTGAGCGAGGACCACGCCCTGCTGCCCGGTGAGGAGGTGGGGGAGGCGGTGCCCGTACGGGCCGCCGCGGTGGGTGCCGCCTACGGGGCCGTCGCCGAGGACCACTACCTCCTGTGGTCGGCCACCGGACGCCGGACGGACGCCCTCGTGCCCGGCGGTGACGGTCCGGGACAGGTCCTCTTCGCGCCGGGCACCCGCTTCCGGGTGCTGGACACCGTGTCCCGGGGCGGCGCGAGGAGCGTGCTCCTGCGGGAACTGGCTCCGCACGAGGACGTCGGTGTACCGGGCCGCCTCACCGACGCCGACCGTCGGATCCTCGACCGGCTCACGGCCGTCGTCGAGGCACCGCCGACGAGGAACGACGAAGCGGCGAACGCGCCCCGCGGTGCCCTCGGGGTCTTCGCCGAGGGCGCGTTCACGGCCATGCCTGCCTGAAGCCTCCGGCGGCTGAGCGAGCCGGAGGGAGAACCACCAACCCGATTCCTCGAGGAGCATGATGAGCCCACAGAGCCAGCCCGCACAGGCCTCCCGGCCGGGCGCGGCGGCGGCACCGGCACGCATCAGGCGCGCCGTCACCCTTCCGGGGCCGGGCGGTGAGCAGCCGGAGCGGACTCCGGTCCGGTCCGACGTCACTTCCCCTCCGGTCACTTCGTCCTCGGGCACGGCGTCGTCCGCGCAGCCGCCCGCGGCCGCTTCCCAGGCATCCCGGACATCCCAGGCATCCGGCCAGGCCCGTGCCTGGCTGGGTGCCCGGCGCGCCTCCCGCCCGTCCCGTACGCCGGACACCGGCGCGGCGGAGCCGAGCGCCCTGACGGCCTTCGTCCCGGACGCCGAGGGCGCCGGGAGGAGGACCGCGACCGCCGGGCGGGAGGCCGCCGCCGGGACCGCTCCGCAGTCCCGGGCCGTCCACAAGCCGGTACTGGTGGCGGCGGCCGTCGCCGGTGCCGTCCTCGCGGCGGTGCCGTTCATTCCGCAGCGCGGCGGCACGGTCAACTACGAGGGGCAGGGCGCCAATCCGGTCGCCACGTTCGCCGCGGAGGGCGGGGCCAAGGAGCCGGACGGCCAGTCCAGTTCGCTGCCGCTCGACGACGCGGGCGATTCCCGGGGCGTGCCGGCCGTACCGCTGCCCGGCCCGTCGGAGCCGGACCGCGACCCGGCCGCCGGGACGCGTGGCACCGAGAGGAGCGCGGGTTCCGAGGGTGCGCGCGAGCACGCGAAGCCGAGTACGGACGAGAAGAAGCCGGGCACGGACGAGAAGGACCCGGGCACGGACGGAAAGAAGCCGGGCACGGACGGGAAGGACCCGGGCCGGAAGGACCCCGCCCACCGGTATGTGTCGGCGGTCTCCGGGGGCCTGGCCTCCGGGGGCGCGATCGCCGGGGACAAGGCGCCGCACGGGACGACGGCGGACGACGGCGCCGGCCGGACGCAGCGGAGGACGGTGGCGTCCACCCTCGGGGCGAAGTCGTCCGGCACGTCCGGCACCGTGCACACGAAGCAGGCGGCCCAGTCCGAGCAGCCGGTGCGGAAGGAGGCCCCGGCGCAGACCGCCGAGCGGCAGGCGCCGGCGAACAGGACGGCCAGGACCGTCGCGCCCGCCGTGACCCCCGTGAGCAGGAGGACGGAGGAGAAGGAGGCCGTCGGGCGTCCCGTGGAGCGCGTCATCGCGGCCACCTACGTCCTGAGCCCCGGGCAGCCGGTCACCAGCGGCGGCACCGGCCTGTCGATGGAGGCCGACGGCAACCTGGTGGTCAGGGACGACACCGGCGTCGTGCGCTGGGCGGCGAACACGGCCGGCCTCGGCCATCACGCCGTGTTCCAGGCCGACGGCAACCTCGTCGTGGTGGCCGCCGACGGCCGCGCCGTCTGGTCCTCGGGCACGGCCGGCCATCCCGGCGCCTCCCTGGCGGTGCAGACCAGTGGCCGGGTCCTGATCCGGTCGTCCGGCGGCACCGTCCTGTGGAGCGTCGGCGTCTCCAGGTGAGCCGAACCGCACACCGTGCCGTTTCCTCCGTCCGCACCGGGAGGGAACGGCACGCCGGTTCCGGTTTCGGTACGGGGCCCCGCCGCTCGCACTGCCGGTGCCCATGACGACACAGCCCAAGACGAGGACCGTACGACCGCAGTCCTCGGGAGAAGGGACCATGATCCTGCGGAGTGCGGCCTGTCGTCCCGAACGGGCTCCCCGGAGCACCGCCGCGCCCCTGACGGTTTCGGACGCGGGCGAACGGATGCACCTGGTGCACGCGGACGGCGCACCCGGCCGATGGCTCACCGACCTGGCGGGCCGGCTCGGTCCCGTCCGTCCCGGCGAAGCCGTCCTCCTGGTCGGCACACCGCTGCACGGGACGGACCACGGGGACCTGTGCGACCTGCTGGCCCCGGTCCTCGAGGCGGACAGGGACGCCCATGTGCGTCTGCTGCTGCTGGTGATGTCCACCGGAGCGGAGGACCGCGGGATCCGTCCCTCGGCGGCCCGGCTGATCGCGGAGCGCTGGGGATTCGACGTCCTGGCCGCGAGCGGAGCCGCGCTGGTCGCCCCGGACGGCTCCCTCTTCTCCCCCGATCTGCCCGGCGAGCCCGGCGGCTGGTGGCACTTCGCCCCGGGCGCGGTGCCCCGGCCGGTGAGCAGCCGTCTGCCGGTCTCCGGGTGGGAGGCCGGCCTGAAGGGGATGGCGGGACAGGAGGTGGCCGGACACGTCGTCGAGCCCGTGCCCGCCGGGCTCGTGGTCCGGCCGTCGGGCCCCGTCTCCGACGTCGCGCGCACCCTGCCGCACACCGTCCCTCCGGACCGTGCCGGGCCGCAGTTGATCGTCGCGTCGCCGGCCGTGCCCGCGGCGGTGCCGGCGGTGGTCATGGCCGCCCTGCCGGAATCCGTTCGCGAGGCGACGCGGCTGCTGTCGCTGGACGTGCGGTCCGTGGTGCGTACCGGTCACCAGGTGGCGCGGCTCCTCAGGGCCCCCGTACGGGTGGGCCTGGGCCTGCCGGTGATGGTGAACGGTGCCCTGCGTGACGGGGCCTCGGCCGGTGACGCCACCACGGAACTGCGCACGATCGACGCGGGGGGCGTGCCGTCCTGGCGTCCCTTCGCGCAGACGGTCGTGTGCGGGCCCGCCTCCGGCCCGGACGCCGCGCGGGTGCGCGTGACCGAGTGGCGCGTCCCCGCCGCGTCGCTGAGCGGGGGCACGGAACCGGACGCGCTGCCGCTGGACCGGGACTGGGCGGCCGCGGTGACTCCGGCGGGGCTCTGGATCGGCCCGCGCGGCGAGATACCGCCGTCGGCCGCCTCCACGCGTGCCGTGTCCGCCGACACGGTCGCCCTCGACCTCGGCGTGGATCGCGGGCCGCACGACTCCCTGTGGCGTGCTCTGGACGTCCTGTTCGATCAACTGGAGACCGAGGTGCGGGAACGGGCCGTGGTGCACGTCCACGGTCCTCTCGGCGCGGAGGGCCGGAAGCACCTGCGCCACGTCACGGCCCGGCACGGAGTCCGGCTCGCGCCTTCGGCCCGGCGCGACCGCGGCGGTGCGCAGGTGTCCTCGCCGTCCCCCGGTCCGGACGCCGGCGCCGGTCCCGGACCGGGGGACGGCGAGGAGAACGCGGCGTACGCCCGGCTCCGGGCGTGGCTGGAGACCGTCTGACGGACGGTGTGACACTCCTCCGCCGGCCGGCCGGGCGTGCGGACGCCGGTGCCGTGGCGGAGACCGGGCGGGACGGTCCGTCGCGGGGCCGCGGCCACATATCATGATCATTGGCGCTGTTTCATCCGCCGGATCACGCTGTCGGCGGTCCGGCGACGTCCGCCGTGTCGCGTAGGCCCGTACCTCTCCTCCCCCGGCGTTTCTGGAGTACCCATGTCCCTGTTAGTGACCTTGCTCGCGCTGCTCTCGGTGTCCGTGGTCTCGGCCGCGGTGGCCGTCTGCCTCCGCCGGCCCGGCCGCCGGAGATCGAAGAAGGCGTCGGACCTGGTCCTGTCCCATCTGAGCGACCACTGCTGCAGCACGCAGGAGGCGATCCAGGCGGCGACGGGTCTGAACGCGCCGCAGACGCTCTCCGTCATCGAGGAACTCCGGGCCCGGGGACTGGTGGAGCGGCGGGTGGACCGCCGCGACCCGTCCGTCCTCCAGCACCACCTGGTCAAGCGGGCACCGGGAGCGGAACGGTGTCACACGCCGGCGGTCTTCGAACCCCCGTCCGCGTACACCGGCGTCCCGGCGGGGCCTGCCGCCGACGGCCGGACTCCCCTCTCGTACGCCGGGGAGTGAGCACCCGCGCCGTCCCTCCCCCGTCCCGGCTCCGTGACGGGGGAGGGACGGCGCGACGGTCACCGCCGGTCGGCCGGTGAGCGGCCGAGGACGCGCGACAGGTCGGCGCCCAGGTTCACGTCACAGAACCCCGTCTTCGTGTCCGGAGGCGTATCGGCGTCCCCTCCCGGAAGGTTCGCGGCCGGTCCGACGAGCCGTCCGTCCGTGCCGATGTCGAGCGAGACGACCGGACCGTCAACCGTCTTGGGCAGCGAGACCGGCAGGCCGTCCTCGGTGAGGACCCGGAGGGCACCCTCCATGTTGATCACCCACAGGGGTCCCTCGTGCAGGCCGAAGACCAGTGAGCGCGATCCCCAGTCCGTGAGTACTTCGTCGGTCAGGCGGTCGAATTCGTCGGCGACCGGGTCCTCCCACACGCGCAGCGCCGGTCGGATCCCGGCGTCGAACTCCTCGATCAGAGCCGTGGCGTCCCGACGTACCCGGGGAGAGGGGAGCGCGGTCGGCCGTTCCTGTGGACCGGGGGGCCGCTCCCGCATCAGTCGGTCGAGCACGTCGACCACGGCCGGTGACACGTGTTCGATCGTGGCGCCGGGGTAGTGACCGTCCACCAGCGCCTGGGCCGTGTCCCGGTCCGCGTCCGTCACGGCCTCCGTGCTCGGCCCCGTGTTCGTCGTCTCCCATGTGGCGAGCGCCTTCGCCACTCTTTCGTAGCCGGGTGTCCCCGGCTCGAGGGTGGCGAGCCTCTCCCGGAGGGCGCGTCTGCTGATGTCGTCGCCGCTCGGGCTGTCGACGTGCACGGGGTAGGCCCGCACCGCGTCGCCGCCACGGGGACGACCAAGTTCCTCCGGGGGCCGCGGCAGGAAGGACAGCCACAGCTGTTCCTGGCCCGACTCCTGCCGGTCCAGCGAAAGGGAATTGCCGACCTGCGTATGCGCCGCGTACACCACCCGGCCGGTGGCGTCGGCGACGGCCTGGGCCAGGGTGGCTCCGTAACAGACCACAAGAACGATGCGGGTGTCCGGGGAGAGAGGATGCTCCCGCAGGAATCTGGCCATGAACGCGCCGAATTCCTGGGCGTTCACATAGAGGGGTTCCTGTGCCTCTCCGTTCTTCTGCAGTACGGCGTAACCCGGCACTCCGTGCGACATCCAGAACCACGTGTCCTGCGACCAGGGGACCGGACGCTCGTCTCCCGGAATGTCCACGAACGTGCCGTCGCGTGCGATCCTCTGGGAATAGGTTTCCACATCACTGAGGTCCTGCAGTCCCATCTCCCGGTCGAGCGTTTCTTCCGGGCTGTGGCTGAATGCTCCGACCGGACGTTTGCTGTCGAAGTCAACGATCACGTCGAGCCGTATGTCCCCATCCATGACGGGCCCCGAGTAAGTGTTCAGGGAACTGCTCGAATCCATCTCCCTCATGTCGGACGGGAGCACCTTGGCCCATCGTCCGAACTCATTGTCCGGCAGATGGATCACTACAGAGTCGGTGTCGTACGGGTCGACTCCGAATGAGGATTTCTGAGAGGTGAACCATACGGTTCGATTGCTCATGAGTGCCGTGAATCGAGCAAGGCCCCAGAGAGCCCGTGGAGTGCGGGAGTTGATGACCATGACGATCGGGACATCCCGCTGGAGGCCGACCAGTTCCGGGTCGCTCGACACGATCTCCGCGAACTCGTGGACGTGCTTTGCCTCCACCTCGCCGTTCTCCAGCAGCACGACCTTTCCGAAGTCGTCGTCCCAGATGGCCCGGACGAGGAACACCGGCTGGTCGCCCCAGGGGCTGCGCCTTCCCCGCGAGACGCCTTGATAACCCTGCGCCAGAATATAGTTTCCCGTATCAAAGAATTGCTGGACGGGAGGACTCATGAAGTCATAGTCCGCCCCTTGCACGGCGTGCGACGTGTTCGCGAATCTGCGGACGTGCTGGTGGACCGACAGATGGCCGGCAGCACTCCGGCTGCCGCCCCGGAGAAGCACCGGTCCGCCGTTCAGCAGTTCCTGGACCGCCGCCTCGGCTTGGGCCCGGGTGTTCATCAGGGGCGGTCTCGTCCGTTTGACCTGTTGGACCGCGGCGTCCAGTTCCTCATTGGTGACATGCCGGCTGAATTCGGCGCCCGCCGTGCTGACGAGAACACTTCGCACATCGGTGAGCAGAAAGTGGTCCCTACCGCTTTCCTGCCGCGTGGGTGAATCCGGATCGGCCGCGGGCAGCTCCCTCCTGGCGTCCTCGCGCTGGATCCGGTCGTGGACGGCACGCAGAAGCCGATGACGGAGGGCTTCCGTCATGCCCCGCTCCGTCAGCCGCTGCGGCGCGATCCTGGCCAACGCGCGCAACGCCTCTTCCGGCGTCAGACCGGGAGGCGGCTCGTCGACCGTCTTCAGATAGATGGATGCGACCTGCCGGAGGTCTCCCGCGAAGTCCCGCACATCGGCTGCCCGGAGAGGGGAGGAACCCGAACCGTCCATGACATCCATGAGCGGCGAGGGGAATCCGAAACAAATTCTGTCGGTTCTGGCCATGTTCATCGTTTCCTAGGGGGAATTGCGCTTCTCGGTGCCGCGGCCCGGAACACCGCGTCGGCCCGCGCGCTCGGCTCCCGCCCCCTGTCCGGGATGTCGAGTGATCACAATGGGTGACCGACACCATGTGCTGAACGTTGGCACCCTGTGACAACAACCACGGGTGACATCGCGGCGGTCCGGTCGGCGCCGTCCGGGGCGACTGCCGGACTCCTGCGACGGCGGAGTACGGCCGACCCCTGCTCCCGGGGCCCATGACCGTGCCCGCCGTTCCGCGTCGTCCGTCCGGTGCGGGAAGGAGCCTCCCGGTGAACACTCTGTCACATTGTTGCAAGATGTCTGAGTCGATCATGAGCGAAAGTGTTACTTCCGGTGGGGAACGGTGTTATCCTCGCGAGGAGTTCTTTCTCCATCCGGTGTCCGGTGCTGTCGCCCGGCCCCTCCCCCGGCCGTCCACGGCCTCTCCCAGGAGGATCCATGAGTCGGGACGGAACCCGGCGCCACGACGATACGGCGAGCATCAGGCGAGCGGTGATGCTGCCCGGGTTCGGGGACACCCCCCGGGAGAGTGTGCCGCAGACGCTCCTCGACGCGTTCGCCGACGAGACCGAGCAGGCGACCTCGCCCGGCACGCCGCCCGCGGACGCGGACACCGCCCCGGCCCGTGCGGGCACGGACGGGGGCGACGTCACCCCTCCCGAGGAGGCGCACTCCGAGCCGACGGGCCGGCATCGTCAGCGCAAGCCGCGCGCCCGCAGGAAGCCCGCGTTCGTCGCGGCGGCCGCCGTGGGCGCGGTGCTGACCGCGATGCCGTTCCTCTCCCAGGGCGGCTCCGGCCGACACGACTCACAGGGCCGGCCCACGCCCTCCACCACGGTCCCGGACGAGGAGGGCTTCCTGGACGCGGCCGAGGGGCCCGGGGAGACGGCCGAGCCCGTCACCCTCGCGGGCGCGCAGGTGCGCGGCCCCGAGGGGCCGGCAGGCGCGTCGCCGGATCCGCGTTCCTCCGCCGGCCGGACGGCGGGCGGCGAGGACGCCGGCACCGTCTCCGCCCACGCCGGAGGGAAGTCCTCACACGCTCCCTCCCGGAACGCCCCGCGCGGCACGGTGAAGCCCGTTCCCCGCACGACGCAGCCGGTGCGGACCGGCTCGGTGGTCGTCGGCACCCATGTCTTCCGCGCGGGAGCGCCGGTCCGGGCCGGCGCCGCCTCGGTGTCGATGGAACCCGACGGCAACTTCGTCGTGCGGGACGGTTCGGGTGTCGTGCGCTGGGCCGCGAACACGGCCTCCCTGGCGGACCGCGCGGTCTTCCAGTCCGACGGCAACCTCGTCGTGGTGGCCGCCGACGGGACGACGGTGTGGCACTCCGGGACCGCCGGGCACCCGGGAGCGGAGCTGGTGCTCCAGGAATCCGGCCGTCTGCTCATCAGGTCGGCCGCCGGGGCCGTGCTGTGGAGCGCCGGTGGCGGGGGCTGAGAGGTCCGCGCCGACAGCGGCCCGCGGGCGGATCACTCGCCGACCGCTCGACGACGCCTCGTCACGGAGCCGTCACACCCCCGAGTCCGGCCGGTCTTCGGGGCGGCGTGCCGAGGGCGCTGCCCGCGGGCCCCTCCGGGGTCGGCGGGATCCGCGACGCGCACGGAGTCCCCGTGGGAATCGGGACCGTCGAGACGGTGCAGGGACTCGGTTATGACACGGGTGCGCGCCGCGACCACGGCGAGTTCCTCGCACAGCGTCTGAACCCGCGCCTCCAACAGCACGGCCTCCGCGGTCAGTGACGCGATCGTCTCCATGAGGTCGTCGCGGTCTTTGATGTTCTGGGGCACGAAGCGTCCTTCTCTGAGGTGGGCCGGGGCGTGCCCGGTCCGTTACGGGTGGGGGGACAAGGGACCGGGGACCCTCAGCCGGCGGGAGCGCGTCCCGGGCGCCGGACGGTCGCCGTCCGGCGCCCGGGGCCCACCGGTGGGCGCCCCGGGGCACCGGCGCACGCGGGGATCCGCGGCCGGGCGGCCGGGGCGGCACGGTCCGTACCGCGGTCCGTGGGTGACGGACCGCGGTGGAGGGGCGGTGTCCGGGACCCGCCGCGGGATGCGGGGCGGGACAGGACACCTGTCGGCACCGGTACGGCGGAAGCGAGCCGGTGCCCGGCGGCGTGCGTCGTCGGCGCGGTCTCGCGCGTGAACCCGTTCACCTCGGGTGGTCTCCTTCCTCGCGTGCCGGTGCGCGGCACTTCATGGGCGCTTCCCGTAGGACCGGACGGCCCCGACTTCTGTGACAGGTCCTCGCGCGGACATGCCGGCCGCCCCGTGGGAAGGCTCCCGGCGGCCGGTCCCGGCACCCTTCGCGCGCGGCCGCCGAAGCCGCGACAGTCCAGGAGGAGCGCCGCGCTGCTGGAGGAAGTACCGAACGGCCGGCACGTCCAGGACGGGAGCCGGACCGGCCGGCGGGTGCCCGCCGGCGGCTCGGTCACATCACGTGCCGGAGATCGGCGCCGAACGATATCCCGCAGAAGCGCGTGGCCTCCTCGCCCGCCTCCGCCAGTCGCGGGGGCGGATCGATCAGCCGGGCGTCCGGATCGAGGTCGATCGACCGGACCTCCCCCTGAGCCGACCGGGGCGCCGACACGGGCGTGCCCGCCTGGTCCCACCAGCTGATCCGGCCCGCCGCGTTCAAGGCCCACAGGGCCCTGCCGGGAACCACGCCCAGTACCAGCGCGCGGGCGCCGCTGCCCGCGTCCGTCAGCCGCTGTTCCAGGTCCTGGACGGCCTCGGGAAGCGGCCGGTCCCAGGTGCGTGTGGCGTGCGCGACGCGCTCCCGGTACCTCATGGGCCGTGACCGGTGGTGAGCGGCGACGTACCGCTCCCACGCCTCCCTGCGGGTCGCCGGGGCCCGCCCGCCGTCGTCCACGGGCACGCGGACCGCCTCCAGCAGGGCCTCGGCTGCGGGCGACAGGGGCAGTCCGAGGGCGAGCCCGGGAAAGCGCGGCGCCGCGGAATCCGGGAGCACCGCGTCGTGACCGGGAGCGAGCACCCGGCCGTCGGCCGCCACCTCGAGCGAGAGGTGGGAGCCCTCGACGGGCGGTCGTACCCGGTCGCCCGTGGTGTGGTCGTACCAGACCGTGTCCCCGCGCAGGTGCACCGCCTCCAGGAACAGGGGGCCACTCACCCCGGGCGGGTCCAGATCGGCCACGAGGGCCCGCGCGCCGAGTCCCGCTCCGCGCAGCCTGCGGTCAAGCGCCGCGACGGACTCCCGCACCGTGTCCTCGGACCACGCCCGGAACGCCGACACCATCCGCGACGCCTCCGTCACCGTGGCCTCGGCCGGCGTCGGGGAGGGGCTCTCCTCCGCCCGCTCCGGTGTCGTGGCGAGGGCCGCGACGGGACCGTCCGGCTCCTGGGACTCCGCGCGCCGCGGAACACCGTCGGCGTGCCCCGCCGCCTCCTCCGCCGGCAGGTCCGCCGCGATCCGGTCGGCGATCAGCGCGGACTGGGCGGTGAGGTTGAGCCACTGCTCGAAGGGGGTCAGCGCCGCCCTGTGCGACAGGATGATCCGATCGTCCAGGGGCACGGAGATGCCGCGCTCCGTGAGAAGGGCGTCGATCCGCTCCCTCAGGGAGGCCATCTCGGGCGGGCTGAGCACCGGACCCGACAGCGGAGCCCGCCGCGACCGCGGCCGCGGCCCCCCGAAGGCCTCGTACATGGCGGCCAGCGGACCGCGTACGTGCTCGGGGTACGTACGGCCGCCCAGGACCTCGCCCACCATGTACTCCGCCACGAATTCGGACGGATGGGTGCGGGCGTAGTCGCTGACGTGGGCCGCCAGTTCCTCCGCCTCGGGCAGGAACACCGAGTACTCGAGGTCGGCGTAGCGGTGCGGGCTGTGCTGGTAGTGCACCAGGTGGGCGATCTCGTGCAGGGCGACACCGAGGCTCTTGTGCTCCAGCATCCCGTCGACGCTGTAGGAGGCGTCCGCGTCGTGGCCGATGGCGAGGGACGGGGAGGAGAGGGGCGTGAGGACGAAACCGTTCGGCGGGACGAACACACCCATGTCGTCCTGCTCGAGGACCCCGTCCACCGTCGTCGCCTGGAAGTCGAGCTCCGTTCCGCCGGAATCCGGGGACCGCCGCACCACCAGGTGGCGGTGATAGCGCGGCAGGTAGACGGTGACGCCGGGAGGCAGCGGGTGGCCCGCGTCATGGTGGAGGCCGAGCGCCAGGTCGAACACCTCGAGGCGCCGGAAGGCCCGCTCGTCGTCCTCCCCCGTGTGGTGGACCAGCCGCGTGACCGGCTCGTCCTCCAGTTGCTCCTCGAAGGGACCGGGGTTCGCCTCGTACGGGACGGTCGTGTCACGCCGTTCGAGATACGTCTCCAGTTCGGGATAGTCCTCCGCGTACTCCCCGGCCACCGAGCGGAGCGTGTGGTCGTCCACCCCGTCCAGCCGGATCCCCGCGTTCTTCTGGACCGCGCGGATCGTATCCGCGAGGTTGTACTGCCGGAGGAACCGGGCGACGGCCTCGTGCGACAGTTCCCCCTCCTCCGTACGCGGCAGGGCGAGGTGGGCGGGTTCGCCGGCCGCCGGGGACACGCCGCGTACGTACGGGGTGAGAGCGGGCGCCGGTCCGGCGTCGGCCGTCCGGGACGTGGACGGCCCGTCGCCGGGCCCGGCCGGCCGGTTCGCGCCGCCGCGCAGCCCCGCGGGCTTTCCGCCGTTGGCGATGGCGTCCGCCACGTCGGAGATCAGCTTCTTCTCCGGGGTGTTGCGCCGCTGCGGGACGATCTGCAGCATCCCGAGCACCAGGTTCTCGTCCGCCTGTCCGGGCCACTGCTTCTGGGCGAGCTGACGGTTGACCTCACCGAGCAGGGAGCCGAGCGCGGCTCCCTGCCGGCGCCCGCCCGCGACGACGGAGGCGACCGCGCGGGCCGCCTGCTCCCCCGCGAACTCCAGCGCCTTGACGACCGCGCCCTGCGCCCGTGCCGTACGCGGTGCGGCGGCGGCGCCCGGGGCGGCCGCGGCCAGCGACGCCGAGGCCCGGTCCAGGGCGTCGGGCGCCGCGCTCTCGGCCAGGGCGGAGAACACGTCCAGTCCCCTGGCGGCCAGGATGCCCTCGGCCACGACGAGGTCGGCCGCCGCCTTCGCGAGCGCCTGCGGCTTGCCCGCCGCCCCCTTCAGGGCGTTCAGAGCGGTGTGGTAGGCGCCGACGTGTGCCCAGACCCGCGGCCCGCGGTCGGCCGGCACGGGCACCCGGTCGGGCAGGGGCACGGGCTCCGCGGGCGGCACGGTGCCGGACTGGCCGCGGGTCACCCTCAGCCTCGACCCGACGAGGAGCGGGTCCTCCCGTACGACCGCCAGGCTCTGCGGGCCGTCGGTGTAACGGCTGCCGCCCCACCAGTACCGGTTGCCGCTGCGGGAGGTGCTGACCGCGTACACCACGAGGTCCACCCGGCCGTCGTCCGCCAGCGCCCAGAAGTGGGACACTCCGCCGCTGCCGCCGTCCAGGTGCGCGTGCAGGGCGGTGTTGACCGCCACCTGGGCTCCCTGTTCCCGCTGGCCCTCCATGTGCCGGGCCAGCCGTTCGAGGACGGCCGCCTGCGCGTCGGTGAAGTCGGCGGCCGTCAGCCCGGCGCCGTAGCGGACCCGGCCGCTCAGCCGCCAGGTGGCGGCCGCGTGGGCCCGGAACTCGGTGAACCGCTGGACGCGCTCCCGTTCCGCGCGGGCGGCAGCCTCGTGGAGTTCGTCCACGTACGCGTTCCAGGCCGTGGCGGCCGCGCGCCGCAGCCGGTCGTGGGAGTCACCCGCCGGATCCGCGTCGATGGAGTCGGCGAAGCCGGCGAAGGCCCGGTCGAAGGTCAGGACGTCCTGCGGACCGGCCTGTTCCCTCTGGCGGAGATGGCCCCGCAGCGTGTACATGGGCAGGAGTTCGGGCCGCAGCGCGAGTTCCTCGGCCAGCCCCGGCCTGTCCTCCAGGAGCGTGAGCACTTCCGGGGTGTCGCCCATGGTGCGGGCCAGTACCTGGCCGAGCGGGCTGTCGGCGAGCAGAGCGACCTCGGGGGACTGGGCGCGTACGGCCACAGCGGGGCGTACGGGCCGGGACCCGCCGTCCTGCCGGCGGGCCGGGGAGTCCGGGGCCGCGGCGGAGGACACTCCGCTCCCGCGGCCGGCCGGGAGGACCGCCGGGGCGGGGGCGGCGGGCTTGCGGGCGTCGAGCGCCGCCGGCAGCCGGCCCGGGTCGTCGTGGTGGATCAGCTCGGCGAACGTCTGCGGCTCCCGGGCCTTCAGCTCCCGCACCCGCTCGGCGAAGGACGTGTCCTCGGCGGCCCTGCGCTGCCAGTCGGGCCGGGCCAGGAAGAGCGCCGCGAACTCCGGGTCGCCGCCGAGGAGCGGCATGACGCCGCGCCGGAGCAGTGCCGCCTGCAGGCGCGGCGCGAAGTCCGCGTCCGGGGTGGGTCCGGTCTCCGCCAGCAGCCTCGTCACTCCGGCGTACTGGTTCAGGGACCGTCGCAGCTGGCCCTTCATGAGCGGGGCCAGCCCGGGATGCCGCAGGAGCGCCCGCCACAGCGCGCTGTCCCCGGTGATCTCGTCGATGAGGGTCGGGTACAGCCGCAGGCCGGCCACCAGCGACGGCGCGTCGATCAGCGCGCGGGCCGCCTTCTGGTCGGCGAGCAGGGCGGCGGTCAGGCGGGTGCGGGAGGCGGACAGGAACAGGTGCCGCAGGTCGTCGCGGTCCGCGAGGGCTGCGGCGAGCTCCCTGGTCCGGATCAGCAGGACGTGCAGGGAGCCGTTGCCCGTGAGCGCGGGGCGCGACTCCTTCGGGGTGCGCGCGACAGCGGTGACGAATTCGGGTGCGGTGGGCAGGACGACGGCCAGCTTGGGCGAGCTCAGCACATCGGCCGCGACGTCGGGGTGGGCGCGGAGCCGCTCCAGCAGCGGCTCACCGGACAGGAACGCCTCGAACTGCTGCTGCGTCGCGAAACTCCTGCCGTTCCGCAGCTCACGTGTGACCTGCGGCAGGGCGTCGAGCCGGGACACGTCCCCGGCTCCCCGCCGGAGCACGGCCCGCAGCCGGCCCTCGGTGGCGAGAACCGTCGCCACCGTGTCCTCCGACGCTTCGGACAGGGCCTGGAGGAGATCCGGTCGCTTCGGCAGCTCGGTGAACACGGGGGACAGTGCCCCGCCCTTCTCCACCGCGGGGACGGTGCGGGCCACGGCGGCGGCTGCCGCGGGGCTCCCCTCCAGGAACGCGCGCAGCTTCGGGTCGGCGAGATCCCCCCAGTGGAGCCTCTGGCCGTACAGGAAGTTGTACTGGATCGCGTAGAGGGGCGCCAGCTCGCCGTTGTCCGCCAGCGCGGCGACGGTTTCCGGTGCGGTGGCCAGGACCGTCCGTATCGACGCGACCCGGAGGTATTGGGTCCGCAGGCCGCTGTGGGCGCTCAGAACGCGGAGGAGGCGGGGATCGTTCAGCAGGGGCCGCACGGCCTCGGGGTTGTGGTGCCACAGTTCCAGGACCATGGAATCGGCCTGGAGAAGGGTGCGGAAACCGGGAACGAAGGCGACGGCGTACGCCAGCGCCGCGTCGCCGCGGACGGCCTGCGCCAGATCGGCGTTCTGGGACACCTCCTCGTACACACCGACGATCCGGTCGATCTCCGCCTGGTCGACGGGCGGGGAGATCTTCCGCAGCTGTTTGCGCAGGGTGTCGGGCCGAGGCGCGTCGGGGGAGGCCAGCAGGTCGACGACCGGCCTCAGGGACACGTCGACGGGGAATCCGCTGGGGTCCAGTTCGGCGTCGCCGAGATCACGGATCCTGTGCAGCAGGGCCTGGCCGCGCACTCCCTTCTTGCTCGGCGGCGCGGCCGCCGCGGTGTCGAACTCCTCGGGGCGCGCCGCCCATGCCGCGGCGAACCCGGGCCGGGCGAGGGCCTCCGCCAGGATCCGGGGGTTCTCCAGCAGCACCCGCGCGGTGTCGGACGGCGAGGGCCCCGACAGCGTGTTCCGGTGGAGCACGCGCAGCAGGTCCGCGTCGTCCCACAGCCGCCGCCAGTGGTCGGCGGACAGGCCGGGCACGGTCTCGGACAGATACCGCAGCAGTCCGGGAACGGCTTCGAGCCGGCCCACCACCTCGTCGAGGGAGCCGTCCCCTACGAGGCCCGCCGCCAGAGACGGATGCCGGGCGAGCACGGGAAGGAGCCCGATGTCCTCGGAGGTCAGCGCGGCCGGCGCGGAAGGCTCCTTGTGCAGGAGCAGGGCGACGGCGCCGGAGGACTCCGCGGCGGCGGCCGTCAGACGCGGGTCCTCGATCATCGCCTCCCGGAGACCGGGTATCTCTTCCAGATAGCGCCACGTATAACTCCCGTGGAAGATCTCGATGAAGTGCGGATGACTGAACAACAGCCCCGGCATCGCCTTCTCGAATTTTTCGAATTCCTCCTGTGCGCGCCTCCTGACGGCCGCGAATTCGGCTTCGTTGTCCTTGCCGACCGAGTACAGAGGCAGAAGCCTGAGCACCGTCAGAACGGTCTTCAGGTGCTGCACGGGAACGTGCGCGACCGCGTCACGCCGATAACGGATGAACAGACTGGCGGCCGGGGAAAGCAGCGGACGTATCAGGTGTGCCTGCATGTCCTCCCCCCATTCGGCCAGCTTCTTGAGCAGCCCGGGCACGGTCACGGCGGCGTGGCGGGCGTCGGCGTCGGCCAGGAGGAACGTCCAGCCCGGATGCCATGAGGTGAGGCGGTCGGCCAGGTATTCGGGGCCCAGGGAGGCGATCTCGTCCGCCGAGGGGGCGGCACCGACGGGCACGGGTGCGACGGCTTCCCTCAGCGCCGTCAGCAGCTCTCCGTCCGGAATCCCGTCGAAATGCGCGGGATCCCAGGAGAGGAGCGTCGCGGCATCGGGATTGGCGGTCGCCGCCTCCAGCAGGGCCGGATCGGTGACGAGACGGGCGGCGATCCGAGGCGCCTGCGGCAGTACGTCGACGAGGTGCTCGGAGCGCAGTACGGCGGTGAGGCGGCCCAGGCCGTCACCGGAGCGCAGGCTCTCCTGCGCCGCCTCCAGCCAGCCCGGCGCTGTGAGTATCAGCGGCCACAACCGGGCGTGCGGCCGGAGCGCCGGCAGCAGTTCACGGTGGGTGAGGAGCACTTCGTAGGGGAAGTCCCCACGCACCTTGGTTCCGTTCTGGCCGAACATGGAGAGCGTGGCCACCAGCGTGAGTTCTCTGCTGATCCGCCACGATGCCTCACTGGGGTTCGCGGCTTCCTGGAGGGCTTTTCCGAGAGCCGGGAAGTTGTGGAGGACGCTGGCGAACTGCGTACCCTGCTGGGCCAGTTGCTTGATCAGGTCGACGCGGCCGCCGACCGAGTGGAGCAGGTCGGGATAGGGGAGGACGACGTTGCTGATCTGCCTGTTGGAATTGAGCAGCCGGACGATCTCCTCCCTTCCGAGCACGTCACCGAGAGCGTGTTCGTCCTTGAAGTTCGACATGCCGTACTTGGCGAGATCGGCCACCAGACTCGGGGCTTCACTCAGCCGTTCCACGATCTCGGGGTGGTGGAACAGCAGGAAAAAGATGTGATCGTACCTACCCAGGGCCGCCAGCAGGGACGGGTTGTGCAGCAGCATGTTCACGAGCGTCTGCGGCGTCTTCGGGGTGTAGGTCAGCACCTTCACGAGGTCCGGCACCCTGGTGAGGGCGTCCTCCTCCGTGAGACCGCTCTCCTGGATCGCCGCCGCCAGCCTCTCCTCGGTGATGGTCGGCAGATGGACCTGCCGGATGCGGGTCAGGTCCGCCTGGCTCACGGGGACCCTGGACAGGTCGACGGTCTGGGCGGCCTGGCGAATGGCCGCCTGGATCTGCGGGGACAGCACCGGCCTGCGTTGCGCCACGGGCGGCATGCCTCCCAGGAGGCCTTCCCTCACCCTGGTGCCGAAGGCGTCGGCCATCGCCGCCGACTCCTCCTGCGCCTGCTGCGGTCCGTGGAGGTCACGCACGTACACGAGGCGGTTCACGATGGCGGAGTGGAGTTCGGTGTAGCTCTTCTCCTCGGGGGTCAGGCCGTCACGGATGATCACGGGGGGCCGGTGCACGGTCATGTGCTGCTTGATCACCTCCCGCGCCCGCTGCTGGTACCACTCCTGGCTCTTCTTGCCCAGCGCCTTCCGCGCCTCGGCGAAGCGTCCGGCCCACTCGTCGGCGGCGGGATGCGCGGGAGCGGCCGGTGCCGCTTCGGCGGTCCGGGCCTGGCCCAGGTCCCGGTTCCCCCGCTGCCTGCCCTTCTTCGAGCCCTTGCCGTCCTGTCTCCCTTGTTCTCCCTTCGAGGCCCCCGTGGCGGCGGTCCTCGCCGTCCGCTCCCCGAGGACGGCGGCGACGGTCGCGGCGGCTTCCGCGCCGGCGACGTCGAGGGTGTACACCACGGCCGCCCGGCGCGCCTCGCGGGCGTGACCGTCGGTGTCCCCGCCCGCCGGCGTCGCGGCGAGGATCTCGTCGGCACGGCGCACGGTGTCCTCGTCCGCCGCGTACAGCGCCACCGCTCCCGGGTCGATGCCGTGCGCCGGCAGCTCGGTCAGGGCGGTGGCCCAGCGGCCGGCGGCGGCACGGTCCGCGGGAGCGGCCTTGACGGCGTCCAGCGCACCGTGCAGGGCGACGAGGGCCCGGCCCAGCCGCTCGACACGGCGCGTCTCCGCCTCCCAGACCGCCTCGGCGACCGGCCGGGGCGCGGGCGACGCGGTGAAGGTGGTGCGGGCGGCGGTGGCGACGGCCGCCGCTTGCCTCCGGTAGTGATCCAGGTGCTGGTCCTCGGGGAGGGCCAGCGGCCCTGCCACATAGGTGGCCCCGGCGCCGGCCCACTGGTAGTTGTTCGCCTGCCGGGCGTGGCTGACCGCGTAGACGACCAGGTCGACCTTCCCGTCCGGTGTCGGTCCGTAGTAGAAGGAGAGGCCGCCGCTGCCGCTGTCCAGGTGGGCGTGCAGCTTGCTGTTGACCGCGATGCGGTCCTCACGTACCCCTTGGGTGGATGTCGCGAGGCGTTCGATGACACTCATCTGCTGCGGTGTGAACGAGGACGCCCCCAGCCCCCGGGAGTACACGACCCGCCCGCTGTGCACCCACGTCGCGGGCTTGACCGGGTGGAACCCCTTGAGCCGCTCCTGTGCCTCCTTGCGCTCCCTCTCGTTCTTCTCGTGCCAGCGCGCGACCCTCCGGTCCCACGCCCGCGCCGCCAGGCCGCGCGCCGTGCGCCGGTGCGGCGAGTCGGAGAAACCGGCTCCGATCTCGGCCGTGTACTTCTCGAACGCCTTGCGGAACGTTTCCTGCGACGTCCCCTCCTGGGGCGCGAACCTCCGCTCGAGGTACCCGGCGAACGTGACCGCCGGTTCGGCATCACCGGCCCTGCCCGCCTCGTACGCCAGGGAAGGCGTCTCTTCCCAGAGGGGGAGCATTTCGGGGCTCTCCGTGAGCAGCGCCCCCAGCTGGGCGAAGGCGAGGAGCTGGTCGGCGACCTCCGGCGTGATCAGGTGGGCCGGCTCGGGTTCCGGTGCGGGTCGAGCGGCCTGTGCCCCGGCGGGATCCGGCTCCGCGCGCCGTTCGGCGACGGGGCCGCGCGCTTCCTCCTGCACGGTTCCGTCCGTGCGCGGAGTCTCCCGCGGGACGGCCGCGGACGCGGCGGTGTCCCCGCCGGCCCGCCCGGCGCGGAACGAGGACAGCGCCGCGAGCAGCTCGCTCGGGTCCCCGTTGTCCGCCGTCGACAGGAGCTGCGGCGGCAGGGCCCTGACGGCTGTGCTGAAGTCGCTGTCCTTCAGGGCGCGCCGCTGCAGTTCGGGGTGGCGGGCGAAGGCCGCGGTGAAGGAGGCCGGCTGGTCCGCCAGCAGGCGGACCAGGGCCCTGACCCGCAGGGCCTGGTGCAGCAGCCCGGCGCGTTCCGCGTCGAGGTTCCAGTCCTGCGTCGCCAGGGTCTCGGCCACGGCGGGGTACCAGGACAGTGCGCGAAGCAGCCTCGAGTCGGCCAGCCGCGACAGCTCGGGGTTGCGGACCATCACCCGCCACACGGTGCTGTCGGCGATCGCCTCGTCGATCAGCACCCGGTGCCTCAGCAGCCCCTTGACCAGGACGGGCGACGAGGCCAGGGCCTCGAGGGCCGACGCCCTGCCGGTCGTACGGGGCCGCCCGCTCCGCCGGGTGCGCGTACCGTCCGCGCGGGCGGGCGGGGCCGTGGCCGGACCGGCGGGGAACAGCAGACCGCGCAGCGCGACGGAGCCGATGAGCAGATCACGCAGATGTTCGTCGCCCGCCAGCGCGCGTGTCAGCCGCGGGTGCTCTCTCAGGACCCGCAGGACGGCGGGGGCCTCGATGACCGCCCACTTGTCCCGGGGCAGCTCGCTCAGCACGGCGAGCACGTACGGAATGCTCTTGACGGTCTCCCAGCGCTGTGGGCCCGCGCCCAGCGCCCAGGCCGGAAGATCCGGGTGCCGGCCCAGCAGGTCGAGAAGGTCACGGTCCTGTGCCAGGGAGAGCAGTTCCCCCTTCGCGGAGACGACCTTCGCGTTCAGGAACAGTGTCCTCTGCAGTTCGGGGACGGACGCCAGGGCGCTCTCGTCCTCGGTCCGCAGCTGCGTCAGGTCCTCGAGCCGGCCCTCCGCCTGTATGACCGCTGCCTGCAGCAGGGGGCGGGCCTTGGTGATCCGGTCCGCGGTCGCCGTCTCCGCAAGACGCTCCATGTTCGCCTTGCCGGCGTCCAGGTTGGTCATCGCCAGGCCGTTGACGATGTCCGGACTCCTCACGAGCAGCTCGCGTACCCGCAGTCCTTCGCCCCGCTTGAGGAGATAGTCGCCGTGGTGCCCGAACACGTGCACGAGGGAAGGGTTGTGCCGTGTCATCATGCGCAGCGCCGGGGACAGACCGGCCAGGGCCTTGAACCGGGGCGCGGTGTCATAGGTGGTGTACCGGTACTCGTAGGCGGTGATCACGCGGAGGAAGTGCGGATCGACCGTCGCCTGGTACTGGAAGTCGTCGTCCCACTCCATGCGGCGCAGCGCCTCCGGGCGTTCCCGCACCACGTCGAAGAGCACCGGTTCGGTGAGGAAGGCCTGGGCGAGCGCCTCGTTGCGCGGCTCGCGCAGACTGCTGTGCACTTCGTCGGAAGCCTCCGCGAGCTTGGTGACGGCGAGGCCGCCGGTCTCCCCGGGCACCGCCTGCCCCAGGTCGCGCACCACCTGGTCCCGGGACCGCTTGGAACGGAGGATCTTCAGTGCTTCCTGGAGGGCGGGGTCGAGGGGCATGCCCTCCTCGGTGTAGCTCCGGGGTTTCTGCGTGATCCTGCTGCGCAGGGCGGTGCCGCCCGTGGCCGCCGTCTTCTGCCAGCTCCTGGGCTCCTTGTTCCATTCCTTGCCCACCTCGGGGCGGATGATCGCCGCCGCCAGCAGGCCCGGCTCCCGCGTGAGGGCGTCGAACGCGCGGGAATCGTCCATGGTCATGCTCGCGTGCAGAGCCGACATGAGGTCGGTGTCGTCCCACAGGAGCTTCCAGTGCCGGGCTCCGAGCCGGACGTCGGACTCGTACAGACGGGTCATGAGTCCCGGAACCCGCTGGAGGTTCTCGACCGTCCGCACCAGGTAGGGCGGAATCTCGTCGTCCCGCTCCGGCAGGAAGGGGGCCACGAGCGCGGGATGCCTCAGCAGTACGGGAACGAGGCCGACCTCGTCGGACAGCAGGGCCTGCCTCATCTGCGCGTTCAGACCGGTCGGGTAGGCGAGCAGGTAGAACATCGTGTCCTGCGGCCGGACCATCGGGGTGAAGACGCGGGGTTCGCGCACCAGGAGCTCGTCCTCGAGCGACGGGGACCCCTTGGTGAAGACTTGCAGGGCATTGTCGACGTTCCGCCACGCCAGTGCGAGCGGGACCGCGTCCGGCCGCCACTGATCTTGCGTCGAGCTCGTGCTCGCGAAGTACTCGACGTCCTTCAGGGAGCTCTCACGCGCCGTCTTCACCGTGATGGACTTTTCCGACAGGTAGAACGACAGCTGCGGATGCATCGCCACGATGCGGCCCACCCCCTCGGGAGAGGAGAGGACGACGGGCCGGACCATGTCGAGCCACCAGAGCCGGTGCTGCTGTCGCCCACCGTCGTCGAGGATGTTGGGGACGAGCAGGGGTTCCATCCGGTCTCGCACGACGACGCGCGCCAGCTTCTCATCCTTCGTCAGCGCCGTCAGAAGCGACTTGTTGACGTCGGGTACGTGTTTCCAGACGGGGTCGGACGCCACCAGCCGGTCGAGCAGCTCTCCCACCGGCAGTGTGTCGATCTCGTCCGCGGTCGGCGGCGTCGCCGTCCGCTCCCGCACGGGACCGGCACCCGCCGTCCTCAGCGCCGCCGCCAGCTCGGCGTCGGCGACGTCGTCGAAGAACTTCGGCTGCGCCATGAGAAGCCGCGCGACCGCCTCGTTCTCCGTGGCTTCCCTGAGGAACTCGGGGTCCTTGAGAAGGCGTTCGCCGAGCCGGGAGGCGTACGGGAGAACGATCATGAGATCGTGCGTGGCGTTGTCGAGCAGCAGGCGCCGCAGTGGGGAGTCCTCCAGGAGCGCGGCATGGGCCCCCGGCACGGAGAAGAGCACCGGCCACAGCATCTGCCTGCTCCGCAGACGGGAGACGAGGTCCGTGTTCCCCAGGACCTTGGCGATCGGGAGCCTCGGTACGAGACGGTTGTCGACGATGGCGTCGGTAAGTGCATGCATCAGCCCGCTCTCACTCAGCACCCGGCGCACCCGCTCGCCGTTGCCCAGCTCCAGCATCGCCGCACGGATGATGTCGAAATGCACCAACGTGGTCGGGATGTCCGGACTCAGTCCTTCGTGGAGCCAGCCTTCGAGGACCTCGGCCGTCATGCCCGGCTGGCCCAGCACCGTGAGCGCGTAGGCCATGTCGGTACGCATCCGGGGATGGCGTTCGAGCGTTCTCACCACGTCCGCGTTGTCCAGCGCCCGCGCCACCTCGAACGGCAGCGCCTCGGCCAGGCCGACGTCGTAGAAGTACTGGACCAGACTGGGCGCCTGCACCAGTGTGGAGATGAGGTGGGGACTGGTGTTCAGCAGTTCGGCGACGCCGCGATGCCGGGCGGCAGCCGCCAGCAGGTGCGGGAACTCGAGAAGCTTCGCCGGGTTCTCGTAGATTCCGCCCGCCGGAACGCTGATGGCCGCCCGCAGGAGGTGTTCCAGGGGCCTTCCGTCGTCCCATCCGACGGCGGCCACGGCGTTTTCCAGCCAGGTCCGCATCGTGGTGATCGAACTCGCTGCGGGCGACGCGCCGACCAGCTCGCGCGTCAGGGCCGGAGCCAGCGCCACGGTCTTGTCGATGGCCTTCCGCGCCGCTTCCGGAAGGGCGGAGGGGCGGGCCGTCCGCGGCGGCATGCCCGCGCGCAGTCCGCCCGTGTACGCGGTGCCGAAGGCCTCCGCCATGGACGACGACTCCGCCAGCGCCGCCTGCGGGCCGTCGCGGTGGAGGACGAACACGAGGCGCTGGACCATGCTGTCGAAGAGACTGGCGTATTCCCGCTCGGCGGGGGACAGGTCGGCGTCCCGGATCACGGCGGGAGGACGGTGCTCGGCCATGTAGGCCCGTACGACCTGCCCGGCCTGCTCCTCGTACCAGCTCTCGGGCTTCTTCCCCGCCCACCGCTCCGCCTCGGCGAACCGCCCGGCCCACGCGGCCGGCCCGGTCGCGTCGGCGGCGGGAACCTCGGCGCTACGGGCCCGGTCGGCGGAGTCGGGCCGCGGCGACAGGGCTTGCGCCGTTCCGGCCGGCGCTTCCGTCACCTCGTCCGGGGCGCCGGGGAGCACCTGCGTGCCCGACGTCTCCTCTTCGCGTACCACAGGGGCCTCGGCGGCCTCCCGCCGGTCCTCACCCACTGACCCGACCGTGCTCACGGCCTCCCCGGACGCCTCCGGCTGGAGGTCGACCGTGCTCCGGGCCTCCCGCCGGTCCTCGCCCACCGGCCCAGCCGTACGCCGGGCCTCCCCGGACGCCTCCAACTGGAGGTCGACCGTGCTCTGAGCCTCCCGCCGGTCCTCACCGACCGACCCGACCGTACGCCGGGCCTCGTCGACCGGCTCAGCCGTGCTCACGGTCTCCCCGGGCGTCTCCGGGTGGGGGTCGACCAGGACCAGGGCTCTGCGGCGGAGCACGGGGGCCCCGACCGGCCGGTTCCGCGCCGTGTCCTCGGGCGCGGGACGCATCCCGGCCAGGTCGCGTCCGCGGTTCACCAGCCGCAGGTCGACGAAGTCGTCGGGCGCCGCGGGACCGTCGAGGGCGGCGTGATCGCCGCGCAGGTGGTCCAGCCGGTCCGTCAACGCGTTCGTGAAAGCGGAGCGCAGCTCCTCCAGGCGGCGCCCGGCGACGCTCCGCGCCCGGCCGGGTTCCGCGAGCCGCAGCAGGGTGGAGCCGCGGCCGTTGGCGCCTGCCGAGAGGGTGACCACGGGGCGGGGGAGCCCGTGCCGGCTGTTCCAGTGCGCGATCTCGGCGACGCGTTCCGCGAGGCCGGCGAGCCGGTGCCGGGCGTCCGGGGAGAGGACGGTGGTCCCCTCCCCGAAGTCGAACACCGTCCGGTCGCCCCGGGGGAAGGCGTGCCCGCCGACGAAGGAGGCCGCCGCCCGCGCGTCGTGGGGGGCGTCCTCCCCGGTGACCGGTGCCGCCGGCTCGTCCGTGACCAGGCGCAGCCGCCACAGACCGGCGGGCTCCGGCAGCCCCTGGGCGCGGGACAGCTCCCGCACCGCCAGACGCGCCTCGCGCACGGCTCGCGCGTGCCGCTGCTCCGCCTCCTCGAAGGCCCCGCCGGCCGGGCCGGGACCCTCCTGGGTGCCGGAGGCGTCCAGGAGGTCACGACGCGCCCACTCCAGCCGGCGCAGGGCCTGCCGGACCACCTCGCGGGCGGCCGTGACGACGGCGTCGGCCGACGGCCCGTCGGTGCCGGGCTCCGTCTCCCCCTCCTCGACTCCGGCCGGGTCGGCGAGCCGTCGTAGACCCTCCTCCACCGCCTCCGCGACGGCCCGCTCCTCCTCCCGGCGTGCCTGTGTCTCCAGCACCACGTGGGAGCGCCCGTCCTCGCTCCGCAGGATCACCGAGGCCCAGTCGCCGGCCGGGCCGCCGTCCGTCCGGGGGACGCGGTACGCCTCCCCGACCTCGGCACGGACGACGGCGGGAGCGGGGCGAGCGGCAACGGACGAAGCCGGGGCGTCGACCGCGGCGTCGAGGAGGGCCCGGACGGCGGGGCCTTCGGCGCCGTTCCGGGGAACCACCCGTACCGCCCCGTGGGCGTCCCGCAGGACGAGGTGGTCCGGCGGGCCGCCGATCACCTGGGCCGCGAGCTCCTCGCCCACCTCCGAGGGCTCCTCGCGGAACACGGGCCGGACGCGCACGAGCGGCTGCCCACCGCCGTGGAGGGTGACGGTGACCTCCCGGTCCACGGCGAGGTCGATGCCGCTGCGGGCCGCCGCCAGTCCGGCCCTGGCCCGCTCCACGACCGGCGGCGAGGCGAAGACCTCCTGGCTGTCCCCGTGGTGCGGTACGGCGATCGTGCCGTCGGCGGAGACCCGCAGCGGCGGACGGGCGCCCTGCGCGACGGGCCGGACGACGGACACCGGCTCCCCGGCGGACGCGCCGTCGTCCGCGGGGCGCGGCGCGCGCACCCGGCGGAAGAGGTCCGCGGCGCCGTGTTCGGGCAGGTCCACCGTGTACGCGGTGGTGGAGTCCGCCGGCTCGGACTCGGACGGGTCCGCGGGCTCCCCGGGGGTGTCCCCGGCCGGGCCGGGCAGACGGCGCAGCAGCGCCGCCGGGTCGTCGTGGCCCCAGGCGTGCAGGGCGGCCTCCGCCAGCGACAGCCGCAGCCGCGCCGCCGCCAGGGCGACCGGGTCCGCGAGCGCGGGGGGACGGGCCAGGGCCGCGGACGCGGTGGCGCCGGCGAGCGGGGACGGCGCGCGGTGGACACGCAGGCGCAGTTCCGTGCGCGCGAGGTTCTCCCTGGCCCGTACGTACTGCTCCCACGCCTGGTGGCGGGAGCCGGGAAGGCGGGCCAGGTCGCGCGCGTCGGGGACGTGCCCGCGCCCGTCGAGTTCCAGGAGCCGCCGCAGGCCGTCCGGCTCCACGGCGTCCACGGCGGTCGCGGCCGCCCGCGCGCGGTGGAGCCGGTCGGTGTCGAGCCGCGCGCCCAGCGCGAGGAAGGGAAGGACCGCGGCGTCCTCCCCCATCGCGCGCAGCCGCGCCGGCGCCGCCAGGACCGTCCCCCGGGCGTCGAGGTCGAAGGAGCCGGACGGGAGGTGCCGCGGCTCCTCCGTCTCCCGCTGCGCCCCCAGGTCGTACCAGTGGATCTCGCCCCGCTGGTTGAGCGCCTGGAGCAGTACGTGCCGCCTGTCCGCGCCGCTCCCCTCGGACGGGGGCACGAAGACCAGGGACCGGGCGCCGTTGCCGGCGGTGCGCAGCCGGTCGCGCAGGATCTCGAGGTCGGCGTGGAGCGGACCGTTCCACGGTCGGAACGCGGCCGTCAGCCGCAGGTCGTCACCCGACGGCGCCGGCCGCGCGCCGGCGCCGTCCGCGTCGTCCCGGAGGTCCTGGGCCCGTATCCGCGCGGTCCAGGCGCCGTCGTCGAGGGCGGGCAGGCCGAGGATCTCGCCGGTCACGGCGGTCAGCAGGGCCCGGCGCTCGGTGGTGATCTCCTCCTCGCCCCGCGCCAGGGCGCGCAGCCCGGTGAGCAGCGTCGTGGCGTCGGCGCGGGGGACCGCCCCGGCCAGGGAGGAGGGAAGCGCGGCACGGTCGCCGGTGGTGAAGCGCCACAGCCGTCCGAGCACCTCCGGCAGTCCGGCGTGGACGGCAGCGAGCCGGGACTCGCGGCGCTCGGCCTCGGCGTCCAGCACCGAGGCGAAGTCCCGGCCGCCGTCCCAGGAGGTGCGGTACAGCCCGGCGAGTTCGTCCGGGGTCAGGCCCAGCCGCTCGGCGCGGTCGCGCTGCGCCGCGGTGAGGAGGCCGGCCCCGGCGGCCTGGTGTGCGCTGAGGGACCGCCGTCCGGGGGCCTGCGGGTCGGCGGGGTCGAAGGCGTGGACGAAGCCCCAGGGGTCGGCCCAGCGGGTGTGGACCGGGCGGCCGGCGCGGACGAGGTCCAGGCGGACGTGGGCCCCGAGTTCGAAGGCGATGCCGCGCACGAGGTGGTCGTGCGGCAGGCCGAGGACGCGTGCCGCGGCCGGCGGCCTGACCGGGCCGCCCGTCGCGGTCGCCGTGGCGCTGTTGACGGCCCTGAGGAGACGCTGGACGCGCGCCGCGGGGGTGGTGGACCCGCCGTCCGCGCTCCGCGGCTCCTCGACACCGTGGACGCCGGCGGCCCAGTCCCGGGTCCGCTCGAGCGCCGCCTGTTCGAGGTCGTCCAGGTCCAGCCGCAGCGCGACGGCGCCGCCCGGGTCGGGGACCCGTTCGCGCAGCGCGGCGGCCAGCGCCTCGTGCAGGCGGCCGGTGTCGACGGACGCGGCGTCGAGCAGGAGCGCCGCCGCGGGCACGGGTTCGGCCCCGGCGAGACGGCGCCACCCCTCTTCCTCCCGCCGGACGACGCGCCGGCGGTCGGCGAGGTCCTCACGGAGCCGCGCGATCTCGTCCTCGTGCAGTTCGGCGTAGACGTCGCCGCCGAAGTCACGGCTGGTGTGCCAGGGGCCGATGAGGTCCTTCCTCATCAGGCGCGGGGTGTGTTCGCGGCCCTCGAGGTGCATCCGGGCGCGGAACCTGACCAGCATGGTCGGCCCCTGCTGCTTGACGTGCTGCTCGCGCCGGTAGTTGCGGTTGCCGGTGCCGGCGACACCGCTGCTGGTGACCCGGGAGTGCGGGAGGTCGAAGGAGCTGTTCTCGAGGCCGGGCTGGTGGTCCCCGGTGACGACGTTCGGCGACGCGCTGCCGGACGGCCGCCAGTGGTTGTCGCCGCGCCGGACCGACGTACCGTCCTGGTGCTTGGAGTAGCGGCCCGTGCCGCTGCCCGCCACCGGACCGAGCACGGTGAGGTCGACGAGTTCGGCCGACAGCCTCAGTTCCGCGGTCCGGGAGTCGCCGGCCAGCTGGACGTCGGTCAGCCGGGCGGAGCCGCCGGTGACGGCCCGCCGCACCAGCTGGGTGGTCTGGTGCCGGCCCAGTTGCGCGGGCAGGCTCAGGCTGAGGATCGACCGGTCGTGCGAGCCGGTGAGGCGTGTGACCGCCTTGCGCGCCGCGGCCCTGAGGCCGTCGCCCTCGGCGTCGTGGCCGAAGACGCGCCGCAGCAGCGACTCGGCGACCGGCAGGGCGTCGTCCACCAGGACGGGCAGCAGGTACGCGTCCTTCGGCAGCGCGGGGACCGGTGACAGCAGCCGTGGTCCGCGAGGCCCCTGGAACTCTCCGAACCGGGCGAGCCCGGGCGGAAGCTCCAGGTGCAGGCGCGCGTCCGCGCGGGCCGTGAGCGGGGTGGAGCGCTCGGGGTGCCGTCCGCGGGAGCGCGTGACGACGGCGTTGTTCACGGGGCTCGTCGAGATGTTCCTGCGCTCGACGGTGACGACGACCTCACCGTCCATGCCGATGATGTCGGTGCCGCCGTGGGCGTAGACCGTGGATTCCTCCGTCACCTGCCGGGTCGACGAGCGGTTCCTGCCGTGGGAGGCGCTGAAGGCGAGGCCTCCCGTCGCCGAGGCGCTGCCGCTCTCGCCGCCGCCGAGGCGGCCGACGGTGAAGGCCTGGGAGACGGTGAGGGACTTCTCGTCGCTCGTGTTGTGGTAGTCGTGCGCGTAGTTCTCCAGGCCCGAATCGGGTACGAACTCGACGGCGCGGAAGGAGGGGTTGAGCCGCAGCTGGACCGTGACCTGCACGAAGTCGCGGAAGGGAAGGCTCCACGCGCTGTTGCCCGACCCGGTGGCGCCGGGGTTGTACAGGTACAGGGTGAGACCGGAGGCGGACAGCGCCTCCTCGAGGAGGGTGCCCTCCCGGCCGTGCGCGAAGAGCGCCTGGAGGGCGTTGAGTCCTCCCTGGAGCCGGCCGACGCGTATGTCGGGGAACAGCGATTCGGCCAGGTCGCGGGGGCGTTCGGTCCATACCTCGGTGCGCGCGGTGAGCAGACCGGGGGCCGCCCGGTCCACGAGGTCGCGCACCATGCCGAAGACGGTGGTGGCCTTCTCCCCGCGGTCGCGGAGGACCAGGCTGTGGACGCCCGCGTGTCCGAGCGTGCGCCGGTCCCCCGTGGTCCCGGTGCCCTTCAGGTACTCCGGCGGGGCCGGCTGTTCCCGCTGCTGTGACGGATCGTCGAGCACCAGCCCGAACACCTCCCGGAACCTCTCCCTGTGGTCCGGGTCGAGGACGGGTGTCTCGCCGCTGTGGTGGCGCTCGACGAGCACGGCGGCCAGTGCCGCGGGGGTGACGGGCTCCTGGGCCCGTGCGGGTCCGCCGGCGCCGTCCCGGCCGGTGTGCCGGTCCCCCTGGGCAGGGGCCTCCTCCGTCACCGGAGGCCGGGCGCCGGCCCGGCTCTCCTGCCAGCGGGTGAGCAGGCCCGCCACGGTGTTCCCGCCCAGCGCGAGCTCTCCGGTCCGCCAGCGCCCGGCCGCGTCGGCCAGTTGACGGTCCGACACCGGCAGCCGCTCCCCGGGGTCCAGGGAGGCGTAGTGGGACAGCGCCACGTTCTCCGGCACCCCGGCCACCACGAGGCCGGTGCCCCCGTCGATCTCCGTCGCCCGCTGGTGCGCGAGGACGAACTTGCCGTCCTTGGCCAGGTTGACGCCGGCGCCCGCCCTGACCTTCAGACCGTAGAGGTAGAGCCGTTTGATGTTGATCTGGATCCGTTCCAGACCCCCTGTGTCCTGGTGCGCCTGCCTTTCGGCCCATCCCCAGGTCCGGCTGATGTCCGCTCCTCCCTGCAGGAACCCGTCCGTGTCCCCGTCCGGCACCGGGCCGCCCAGCATCGTGTCCAGCTGGCCCCACGTCAGGCCCCACTGGCGCGAGCGGAAGGAGGAGCTCTGGCTGAGGTAGAGCTTGATCAGGCCGATGACCGCGGGGTCCGCGGTGGCTCCGTAGAACTCGGTCCCCCGCTGCAGGTCGGCCCGTACGTCGACCGCCGCGGTGGTGTCGCGGAAGAAGCCGGCGTCGAAGAACTGGTCGCTGGTGTACTGCCCGTGCGCGAGCTCGGTGAAGTGGGCGGTGAGCATCGTGCGCCCCAGGAACTGGTTCAGTTCCTGGTCGGCCGGTCCCTGCGGGCCGGTGAGCCCCCGCCGGTCCAGGTGGTCGAGGACCCGCGTCCGCAGATCGGGCAGGTCGAGGTAGATGAGGTAGGACTGCTCCAGCACGGACAGCGGCGGGGCGTTGTCCGACGGCTCGGACTCGCTCCGGGTGAAGGGGAGCAGGTGCAGCAGGGTCCGCTGGTCCGTCAGGGGCGGCACGACGGGGTTGCGTGCCCCGGGCTGGATCAGCCCGGGCAGGCCGGCGTGCTGGAGTTCGATCCGTACGTCGTAGTCGAGCAGGTAGCCGAAGCGGTCGGCCCCCCGGTACTCGAGCAGTTGCGGCTCGTTGGTGAGCATGTTCACGCCGGTGCCGTTGGTGAGGGTCCTGCTGACGTCGGCGCCGGTGCCGATGACCTTCAGGACCTGGCCGAAGGCGATCCGCGCCCGGCCGCCGAGCCTGATCCGCTGCGACCGGTCGGCCGTCAGGGCGGCGGTGTCCATGCCCATGGTCAGGTTGACGATCTGGACGTCCTCGACGGGTCCCTCGGACTCCGGCCCGGCGTGCTGCCGGGCCGTGATGGTGATCCGGGCGGCGTCGATGTCCCATCGGACACCGGCCGTCTCGCGCGGCAGGCGGAGGGTGAACACCAGTCCGCCCTGCTGGATCTCGTCGGCCAGGGACTGCAGCGCCTGGGTCGACGTGAACTTCTCCAGGAGGGCCAGGTTGGCGCTGCGGGCGGCCCTGGCGTCGCTGCCGCCGCGGGTGTCGGCGAGCGGTGCCCGCGGGTCGAGGGGCAGGAAACCCCGGTGCTTGAGCGCGTCGTAAATCCTCTGGCGCAGTTCGGTGGCGGTCCGGTGCTCGACCTGGACCAGGCCGGCGCCGAACCCGCGTCCCCGCGCGACCCAGATCGGCGGTCGCGGCTCCTGCGCGCGCGTGGTGGCGGCCGGGTGCTTCAGGGCCCCCTCCCCGCCGGGGACGAGGGCCGCCCCCTCCGCGTCGGCGAGGGGGGAGGACAGGACGCTGTCCTTGATCGCGGACCGTTCCACCGGGTAGCCGTGCCGGAAGGCCTCCGGCTCCGGCAGCCGCAGCAGCGCCCGCCCGGTCACCGGCCGCAGTTCCTCGGGCTGCTGTCCGCGCGCCGCGACCGAGACCGTGTGTTCCAGTTCCACCGCGTATCCGTTGGTGCGCCCCACATAGCGGTGCACCCGTACGTCCAGGCCCGTACGGCCGGAGCCGTGCGCGAATCCGCGGTTCCGGGACCAGCCGAGCGAGGCCTCGAACGCCACCGAGGGGTCGCCGAAGAGGAATTCCAGCGGGACGGCGCTCGCGGTGAAGGAGGCGTTCAGCCCGCTCTCGGCCGTGTTCCTGTGTCCGCCCCCGGTCCCCGCGATGCCCGTGCTCACGCTTTCCAGGTGGGTGGAGTCCGACGGATCGCCCACCATGCGGGCGGACAGCACCCGCGTCCGCACCACGATGTCCGCCTTGGGCTTCTTGTTGCCCTGCAGCGTGAACCGGTGGCCGCCGCGCACCGAGTCGTCGAGGAAGGTGTTGAGGTTCCACAGCTCGGCCACCAGGTTCCGGCGGGCGGCACTGCCCGTGGGCAGTTCGACGCCCTGCCTCCGCAGGCTTGTGATGATCCGGTCGAACAGTGCGGGCAGAGCGGTCAGACCGGACGCGTAGAAGACCCGCGGGAACGTCCCGTCGCCGACGGCCGCGTCCTGGGCGCGCACGGTGCCGCCGGCCGGCCGTGTGTAGTTCTCCGGCATCCATACGTACAGTTCCTCCGCCCCCTCCGGGCCGAGGGTCGCCTCCTTGAGCCATACGGTGTCCGTGCCGGCGCGTACCTTCGCCGAGAACCGGGTGCGGTAGGCCAGCAGCCGGCCCGGGGTCCGGCTGTCCTGGACCCGGCCCCGCTCGGCGTCGAGCGTCACGGAGGTGTCGCGGCTGTGCTGGTCCGAGAGGGTGAACCCGGGACCGGCCCGCAGGTGTTCGAACACCAGGCCCAGCGTGGCCGAGAGCCGGGCGGCCTTCGTCGCGCCCGAGTGTCCCGCGACGTGTGCTCCGGTGGCCAGCGCGGCCTGTACACCACCGGTGTGCCGGCGCGCCGGGCGCTCCGCCTCCTTGCCGGTGGCCGTGTCCTCCTCGGGGATCGGCGCGAGCCGTGTGCCGGTCGACGGCGCCACGTGCCGGGGGACGTCCACCTCGACCGGGTCGTGCGCGTCGAGCGTGATCAGCATCTCCACGCCGCCCAGCGTGATGAGGAAGCCGGAGTGGAGGTAGGGCAGGTTGGTCAGCAGGTGGCCCGGCAGGTCCGCCCACTCGTCCTCGGAGACGTGGCCGCCGATCTCGCCGGTCATGCGCCGCAGCTCCGCGACGAGTTCGGCAGCGTTCGGCAGACCGGCGGGGGTGATGGCGACGGACCTGGCCAGGGGGTCGGCATCGACCGTACGGCCCCGGGCGGCCGTCTCCCCCTGGTCACGGCCCTCGTCGGCGGCGAGCGGATCCGGGCTCCCGGTGAGGTCGCTTTCGAGTTCCTGGTCGCGGAGCCGCGACGGTCCCGCCACGGGTCGCCCGTCCGTACGCGGGTCGTCCTCCCGCTCCTGCGCGGGCCGGGCGGTACCGCCGCGGAGCCCGCCGCGGCGCACTCCGGTGCCGAACTCGTCCCGCAGGCCGTCGGAGACCAGCCGCGCGTGGGCCCGCGCGTCCGGGGCGTCGGCGTCGTGGGGAGGGCCGAGCAGCGCGGCCGCCACCTCGTGGACGATGAGGTCGTACAACTCGCGGTAGTCGCTCTCCGGTCCGGACAGCTCCGTGCGGAGGATCGGCGGAGGCTGGTGACCGGGGCCCACGATGTCCACGGCGGTGCGCAGCAGGGCCTCGCTGTCGGGGTGCGCCCCGACCGTCTCGCGTGCCGCGGCCAGGCGCCGGGCGACGTCCTCCCGCTGCCCGGGGTCCAGCCGTGGATAGCGCCCGGTGTCCGCGTCGTCGCCGGAGCGCACGGCGGCCGGCCGGGCGGGGGCGTCCTCCCGCACCTGGGCGGCTTCCGGTACGGCGTCGGCGGGGGAGGCGGGCTCCTCGACGAACGCCCCGGTGGGGACGGCACGGCCCGTGTTCACGGTCCGCGGCCGGTGGGGGGCGTCCGTGGACGGGCGGGTGGCGGAGGGCCGGTAGAGGTACTGGTAGGTGGTCTGGGCGGGATGGACGGTGAGGCCGAGGGCCTGGAGCACGGGCACGCGGGAGGGGGCCACACGGACGGCGCCCGTCTCCACGAGCCGGATCCATGCCTGGTCCCCGGGGGACAGGGCGGTGCGGTCCCCCTCGGCGAGCGCGAGACGGAGGAGGACGTGGTCGCCCTGCCGGGCCTCGGCACCGTCGTCGCGCCCGGTGCCGGGGACGGTCAGCAGCCGGGGACGGGGGCCCTGTCCCGCCGGGGGACGCCGGGTGCCGGTGTTCCTGGGCTCGTCGGGGACCGGGGGGCGCGGATCGAGGATGTCCGCGACCCGCTGACGCGTACGGTCGGCCGGGGCGTCGTCCTGCGGGGCGGGAACGTCCGCCGCCCTCCGGATTCCACGGCCGGACAGGGCGTCGTCCTCCGGAGCGGGAACGTCCGCCACCCTCCGGATTCCACGGCCGGACAGGGCGTCGTCCTGCGGAGCCGGAACGTCCGCCACCCTCCGGATTCCACGGCCGGACAGGGCGTCGTCCTGCGGAGCCGGAACGTCCTCGCCCCGCTGGGTCCCACGGCCGGACGGGACATCGTCCCGCGGAGTGGAGACGTCCCCGGCCTGCTGACGCGTACGGCCGGACAGGACGTCGTCCTGCGGAGCCGAAGCGTCCGCCACCCGCCGGGGTCCGTCGGCGGAGGAAGCGTCCTCCGGAGCGGGAACGTCACCGGCCTCCCGGGACCCGTCGACGGGGGCGGCGTCGTCGGTGCGGGCCGGACCGGCCGGCGGGGCGGCCGGCGCGGTGGTGCGGTCGGGGAGGCCGGGCTCCCGGGAGACCAGGTCGAGCGGGGGCCGGGCGGGGGGCGTGGCAGGGGCGGGTGTCCGGTCCGAGGGCGCGGGGCCGGGCCCCGTGCCGGCGGGAAGCACGGGCGGGGTGTCGAGGAGCAGCCTGAGACGCTCGGTGAACGGGCTGCGCGGCCCGGTGACGTGGTCGATCCGGTTGCCGGTGTCGTCGTTGGGGGACCAGATCAGGTCGAAGGCGCGGGCGGTCTCGCGCTGGTACCGCTGGGCGATCTCGGTGAGGGTCTCGGTGTCGATGTCATGGCGCCGGGCCGGTGAGTCGGGATGGCCGGTGAGGTCGAGGAAGTCGTCGGCGGCCCGTCGGGCGACGGTTTCCAGGGCGGAGGCGTGGTTGATGCGTTCCCTGGCGGTGGCCTTCAGCTCGGCCAGGCTCTCCTGCCAGGTACGCGGCAGTGTGCTGCGGTTGGCGGGGGAGGTGTGTGCCGCGGGACGGGCGCCGTCGTCGGACAGCGTCACGGGCCGGTCCGCCGCCTGGGCGGAGTGGGCGGGGGGCGACAGGAGCAGGTGGGGGTGGCGGGCGAGGAAGTCCTCGGTGCTGCGCTGGACGACGACGTCGTTCCACTCCGCCGTGAGCTGGTCGCGGGCGGCGGCCGACAGGGGGACGCCCGCGGCGATGTCCTCGTCGTTGGCGGCCAGCGCTTCCTCGAGGACGGTGCCCGCCTCGGCCAGGTTGCGGGCGCGCGTCGCTTCGAGGTCCAGTCGCGCCTGGATCTGCTCCGGCGCGAGGACGTCCTGCAGATGGTTCTCCCACCGGGCGTCGAGGCCTTCCGCGTCCCGCCGGGTCGCGGGCTCGCCGGACGGGTCCGCGGCGGGCGGAGTGGTGCCGGACGAGGTGACGGGGTGTCCGGTGACCAGACCGTGGTGGGCGGCGCGCAGTTCGGTCTCGACGTCCTGCCGCACGCGGTCGAGTGCGTCCGGGTCGACGGCGGCGCTGTGGGTGAGGTCGTCCCGCAGTTCGTCGGCGAGCCGGTCGAAGGCACGCATGGCGTCCTCGACCTGGCGGGAGCGGTCGACGAACTCGGTGACCCGCTGGGTGAGGTTGTCCCTCAGTTCGGCCAGCCGGGCTTCGGTGTCGGGGCCGCGCCAGGTGTTCGCCTCCTCCCGCTGTGCTTCCTCCCACTCCATGGCCAGCGGCGAGTCGGGGTCCAGGCCGGCCGCGTCCACGCGGTCGCCGACGGGTCCGTGGGAGACCGTGGCCGGCGGGAGCTGTCCGTTCCTGGTGGTCGCGCCGCCGGATTCCGGGGAGGTGACCGTGGTCGTCGGGCCGCCCGTCCGGCTCCCCGGGGGCGTCTGGGCCGAGGGGGAGGCGGGGTTCTGCGCCTGGGGCGGGGTGGCGGGGGTGAGGTAGGTCCGGTCGACGGCGTGGAGGTATTCGGCGCGCAGTTGGTTGCGCAGGGTGGCGAGGTCGAGGGGCGGGCCCGCCGGCGTGATGACTCCGCCCGACAGCATCTCGGCGGTGACGGGCCGCATCGACAGGGCCGCGGCCACCGCCCGTGTGTGGAGCGCGGGGTCGTCGCCTGCCGCCGCCGGCGGCCGCTGGTCCGGGGTCGTGCCGTCGAACGGTTCCCCGGTGACCTCCCGCACCACCGCGTCGAAGTCACGCGTGAACTGTTCATCGGCTCGCTGGCGTTCGGCCTGCCAGGCGGTGGCCCGGTCGACCACGTCGTTGTGTTCCAGGCGGAGCGTCCTGGCGGATTCGGCCGTCTTGCCGGGGTCTCCGTCGGCTTCGGAGAGCAGACGTACGCCGTCGGTGTCGACGACGTGCTTGACGAACTCCTGCCGCAGCCACCGCTGTCCCGCCTCGTCGGACAGGCGGGTGAAGGGCGGGGCGGCGGACGTGGACGGTTCGTCCGTGTCGCCGGGCGGGAAGGTGCCGGGCGGAGGGGTGACGGGTGTCCCGGTGGGAAGGGCGGTGTGGGCGCGGGTGGTGAGGAGGCGGTCGTAGTAGGCGTCGCGTTCCTGCTGGTAGGCGTCCCAGCGTTCCTGGCGGGTGGGGGTGGGCTGGAGTTCGGGGAGGGTCTTGAACGGGTCGTGGGTCTCCTTCAGATGACCGACCGCGCCGTGTGCCCCCATCTCCCCACCGGTCTCCAGCACACCCCCCACCGCACCGTTGGCCACACCCATCCCCGACACACTGAACCCCATCCCCAACGCCGCGTTGCCGGCCCCCTCCGCCAACGCCGACGCACCCGCACCACCACCCGCACCCACCCCCACCACCAGAGCACCCTTGGACCACCACCCCGGCGCCGTGAAACCCACCACCCGATGCGACAACAACTCCCGCACCCGACCCGACAACGGCCGCGGGGTGTCCCCCAGCAACCGGTACAGGCCATCGCCCAGACCACGACGCCCGTAATCGGCCGTGAACTTCCGCGCCCACGCCCGCCCCAGCTCCCGCGCCGCCCTCGCCCCACCCACCTGGCCGGCCAGATGCCGCTCGAACCGCGCCCCCGTCTCCTCGACGAACTCCCCCACCAGCCGCCCCCGCACCCCCGGCGCCAGCCACGACTTCTCCAGCACATCCGCCATCCGCCCCACCGACACGGCAAACCCCCGCCCGAAGGACCCCGACACCCCCTCCCCCACACCCCCCACCACAGCACGCCCACCGGCCGACCCCACCGCCCCCACCACACCCCGCCCACCAGCCGCAGCCACCGCGGACGACGACACAACAGACGACGAAGCAGAGGAAGTAGTGGACGATGTCACCGCGCGGCCGGACACCGGCGGCCCGTCGCTCACCGCCTCATCCAGCTCCCGCACCAGAAACCGGCCCCCCGGCCCCCCGCCCGCACCCCGCATCCACCGGCGCACCCCACCCACCAGCGAACCCCCCACCGCCGGCAGCACCCACCCCACCGCACCCCCCACCGCACCCGAAACCGCAGCCTGCCGCAGATACTCCTTCTCCCGCCGCGTACGGAACCCCTTCGCCCCCGCCTCCATCAACGAGAACTTCTCGATCGCCACCCCCAACACCGTCTCCGCCGCCACCATCGCACCCGCACGCGACGCCACCCACACCAACAACCGCGCCAAAATGTTCTGCATCAACAACCGGTACAACGCCTGCAACCGCAACAACTGCAACAACGCACCCAACGGATTCAGCCACGCCAGCGCCATCACCGCCGCGATCTCCACCACCAGACGCAACGCATGCCACTTGATCGACGCATTCGTCTTCTCCACCTGCACCGCATACTCACGCGCGAACGACGCCAACTCCCCCGCCCCCGCCACCAGAGCACGCACATACTCCAAACCCTCACCCCCCGAGAACGCCCGCATCACCCCACGGAACCGCTCCCCCCACTCCCCCTCCACCGCACCCGACACACCCCGCCCCGCCAACCCCGCGAACCGCTCGAACTCCTCCAACACCCCCACCAGCACCTCATGCGGCACCACCACCTCATCCACCACCCGCCGCCCCTTCGCCTGCGCGGGCCGCACCCCCAACACCACCTCGAGAAACGTCGCCAACTTCGGATCCACCACCATCACCTCCCTTCGACACGGATCAAGACTCTGGGGCACTGGAACTGAGAGAGTGCCATATAGCCTTACACAATGTTGGATGTCAAGCGTGTTCACACGGACCAGGAACAGTGGCTTGAGTGTCGCGGTGCACCTGTCACGTGGCAGAACGGGGCCGACCTGCCCTGGTGCGACGCGTCCCGCCCCGTCGGGACCCGAGCGCGCCCAGGCCGGCGACTGCCGGACGTCGTGCGGCCCACGCTATTCTCACAACGGTGTTGAATACATCCGGCGATGCCGCATCGACGAGTGGTGCCTGCCGTCTCCGTCCGCCTTGGAGGCGGACGGAGACGGCAGGAATCGGGGAGCCGGTAGCGGGGACTTGACCCGGCTCCCCGGGCTCGGGGGCTGCCGCTCAGCCCATCTCCTCCAGCGTCTTGCCCTTCGTCTCCTTCACGAACTTCAGCACGAACGGGATGGAGAGCGCGGCGAAGACCGTGTAGATCACGTAGGTGAGCGACAGGTTCCAGTCGGCCAGGGAGGGGAAGCTGGCGGTGATGGCCCAGTTGGCGACCCACTGTGCGGCGGCGGCGACGCCGAGGGCGGCGGCGCGGATGCGGTTGGGGAACATCTCGCCGAGCATGACCCAGACGACCACGCCCCAGGACAGGGCGAAGAAGAGGACGAAGAGGTGGGCGGCGATCAGGGCGACCCAGCCCTGGGTGGCGGGCAACTGTCCGTCGACGAGGTCGGCGGAGAAGGCCCAGGCCTCCAGCGCCAGGCCGATCACCATGCCGACGGAGCCGATGACCGCCAGCGGCTTGCGGCCGATGCGGTCGACGAAGATCATCGCGATGACGGTGCCGACGATGTTGATGATCGAGGTGGTGAAGGAGTAGAGGAAGGAGTCCGTCGGGTCGACGCCGACCGACTGCCACAGCGTCGAGGAGTAGTAGAAGGCGACGTTGATGCCGACGAACTGCTGGAAGGCGGACAGGCCGATGCCGATCCAGACGATCGGCTTGAAGAAGAAGCCGCCGCCGAGCAGGTCCTTGAAGGAGGCCTTGTCCTCGCGGTGCATCGCCGACTCGATCTCGGTGACGCGGGCGGTCAGGTCGATGTCCGTGCCCTCGACCTCTTCGAGGATCTGCCGGGCGCGTTCGTGCTTGCCCACCGAGATCAGGTAGCGGGGGGACTCGGGGATGGCGAAGGAGAGCAGGCCGTAGAGGACGGCCGGGATCACCATGACGCCGAGCATGACCTGCCAGGCCTCCAGGCCCATCAGCTCGCCGCGCTGGTCGCCGTCGGCGGCGTTGAGGATGCCCCAGTTGACCAGCTGGGAGACGGCGATGCCGACGACGATCGCGGCCTGCTGGAAGGAGCCGAGCCGGCCGCGGTAGGCGGGCGGGGCGACCTCGGCGATGTAGGCCGGGCCGATCACGGAGGCCATGCCGATGGCGAAGCCGCCGACGACCCGCCACAACGCCAGGTCCCACAGGGCGAAGGGCAGCGCGGAGCCGACGGCGCTGAGGGTGAACAGGACCGCGGCGATCTGCATGCACCGGATGCGGCCGATGCGGTCGGCTATCCGGCCGGCGGTCGCCGCACCGATCGCGCAGCCGATCAGGGCGACGGCGATGACCTGCGCGAGCGCGGCGGAGCCGATGTCGTAACGGTCACGAATGGCCTCGACGGCACCGTTGATCACGGAACTGTCGTAGCCGAAGAGGAAACCGCCCATCGCGGCCGCCGCCGCGATGAAGACGACATGCCCGAGATGTTCGGGGTGAGCCGCCCGGGCTCCTGACTTCTGTGCCTGCGCTGTGCTGGTCACGTGTACTCCTCGGGCCACCGGCAACGCCGCCGGATGGGGGTCGGCCCTTCGAGGGCCGACTGAAGGCACCTGAGGGCACGGACGACGTCGCGGATGAGTTCTCGATGGTGGAGACCGGGCCCCGCTGGGCCCGGCCGCTTGTTTCAGTCCTGCAGGCCGTACCGCTCGCGGGCCTTGCCGACCAACGCGATGTCGACGGCTCCGGTCCGCGCCAGCCGGTCCAGTGCCGCCACGACGACCGACTCGGCATCCACCCGGAAGTAGCGGCGCGCCGCCTCACGGGTGTCGGAGAGTCCGAAGCCGTCGGTGCCCAGGGACGAGTAGTCCTGTTCGACCCACTGGCTGATCTGGTCCGGCACCTGTCGCATCCAGTCGCTGACGGCCAGCACCGGCCCCGGCGCTCCCGCGAGCGCGCCGGTCACGTAGGGGACACGCTCCTTGCCGCGCAGCCGCGCCCGGTCCGCCTCCAGAGCGTCCCGGCGCAGTTCGGTCCAGGAGGTCACCGACCAGAGGCCGGCCTGCACCCCCCAGTCGGAGGCGAGCAGCTCCTGGGCCCGCATGGCCCAGTGAATGGCGGTGCCCGAAGCGAGGAGCTGCAGTGCCGGCCCAGTGTCCGCGGCCGCGGGCCGGAACAGGTACATGCCCCGGACGATGCCCTCCTCGACGAAGGGCCCGGCCGGCATGGGCGGCTGTCGCTTGGGTTCGTTGTAGACGGTCAGGTAGTAGAAGACGTCCTCGGGCCGCTCGCCGTACATGCGCCGCAGCCCTTCCTGGACGATCACCGCGATCTCGTACGCGAACGCCGGGTCGTAGCTCACCGCGGCCGGGTTGGTGGAGGCCAGCAGGTGCGAGTGTCCGTCGGCGTGCTGCAGGCCCTCGCCGGTCATCGTGGTCCGGCCCGCGGTCGCCCCGACGGCGAACCCGCGCCCCAGTTGGTCGGCCAGGGCCCAGAACTGGTCGCCGGTGCGCTGGAACCCGAACATCGCGTAGAAGATGTAGAGGGGGATCATGGGTTCGCCGTGGGTGGCGTACGAGGTCGCCGCGGCGGTGAACTCGGCCATGGAACCGGCTTCGGTGATGCCCTCGGCAAGGAGCTGGCCGTCCTTCTTCTCCCGGTAGGCCAGTAGCTGGCCGGCGTCGACCGGCTCGTAGGTCTGGCCCTGCGGCGCGTAGATGCCGGCCGTCGGAAAGAGGGACTCCATGCCGAACGTGCGGGCCTCGTCGGGGATGATGGGCACCCATCGATGGCCCGTCTCCTTGTCCCTCATCAGGTCCTTGACCAGGCGGACGAGTGCCGTGGTGGTGGCGACCTCCTGCCGGCCGAACCCTTTCCGCAGTGCCTCGAAGGGACGGGACGGCGGCTGCGGCAGCGGCTTGACGGCCACCGTGCGCGCCGGAACGGGGCCGCCCAGGGCGGCACGCCGGTCACGCAGGTACCGGACCTCGGGGGACTGCTCACCGGGGTGCCAGAACGGCACCTCGTCGCCGCTCAGCGCGCTGTCCGGGACGGGCAGTTCCAGGACGTCGCGCAGCCGGCGGAACTGGGCCGGAGTGAGCTTCTTCATCTGGTGGTTGGCGTTGCGCGACTCGAAGTCGGGGCCCAGCGTGTGTCCCTTCACCGTCTGGACGAGGACCACCGTGGGCTCCCCCCGGTGCTCGACCGCGGCCCGATAGGCCGCGTACACCTTCAAGGGCTCGTGTCCGCCCCGGGAGTCGGCGAACATGTCGGTCAGCCGCTCGTCGCCGAGCCGTGCGGCGATGGCCGAGAGCGTGTCACCCGTGAAGAAGTGCTCGCGGATGTAGGCGGCGTCCCGGGCGGCGTACGTCTGCATCTGGCCGTCGGGCACTTCGCCCAGGCGGTGGACGAGGGCGCCGGTGCCGTCCTGCCGCAGCACGTCGTCCCATGCCTCGCCCCACAGGGCCTTCACGACGTGCCAGCCCGCGCCGCGGAACCGGGCCTCCAGTTCCTGGACGATCTTGGTGTTGGACCGGACGGGCCCGTCGAGACGCTGCAGATTGCAGTTGACGACGAAGGTGAGATTGTCGAGTCCTTCGCGGGCCGCCAGGGCAAGGGCCGCGGTCGACTCCGGCTCGTCCGTCTCCCCGTCGCCGAGGAATGCCCAGACCCGGGAGGAGGAGGTGTCCTTGATGCCCCGGTCCCGCAGGTAGCGGTTGAAGCGGGCCTGGTGGACGGCGGCGAGCGGGCCGAGCCCCATGGACACGGTGGGGAACTCCCACAGCCACGGCAGGCGCCTGGGATGCGGGTAGGACGGCAGGCCGTGACCGCCGGCCTCGCGCCGGAAACCGTTCAGGTGCCCCTCGTCCAGGCGTCCCTCCAGGAAGGCCCGCGCATAGATGCCCGGCGAGGCGTGTCCCTGGATGAAGAGCTGGTCGCCGGAGCCGTCCTTCTCCTTGCCGCGGAAGAAGTGGTTGAAGCCGGTCTCGTACAGCCAGGCCGCCGACGCGTAGGTGGTGATGTGGCCGCCGAGGCCGAGGCGGGAGCCGCGGGTCACCATCACCGCCGCGTTCCACCGGTTCAGCGCGGTGATCCGGGACTCCATGTCGAGGTCACCGGGGAAGGCGGGCTGGGCCTGGACGGGAACGGTGTTGATGTAGTCGGAGGACAGCAGCCGGGGCAGGGCCGTGCCGGACGCCGCCGCGTACTCGTGCACGCGCCGCATCAGGTACACCGCTCGTTCGGGACCCGCGTTGCGCACGACGGCTTCGAACGACGCCCGCCATTCGGCGGTCTCCTCGGCGTCCCGGTCGGGGAGCTGGTCGAGTGCGCTGGGCCCGGGGGACCCGGCGGGCCGGATCGGATCGTTCATGGCGGCCTTCCTTTCACGGTGCGGGCGCGGTGCGGCCGCCCTGGGTGGATCAGTGCCTCGTGGGCCGTGTGCCGGGGTGTCGTGGCGGATGTCCTGGGGGCGGCGCCGACCGGCCGGGCACCGCGCCGGAAAAAGGGGGACGCGGGGAGCCTCGCGGCGGTCTCCGCGGCCGGCCGGTGGATCCCGCGCCGGGACCCTCCTACGGGTCCCTTCCTCCCGGGGCCCGCCGGCCCCACTGGCGCCGCCCCGGCGGGCGGCACCCGGCGCTCACCCCATAGGACAAGGGGCGTCCCGTCGGTGTGACAGCCTGTTTCCGGTGTGCGGCTGTCGCGGCAGGGAGGAATCAGCCGAACTGACCGATCTGGTAGTCGCCCGCCGGCTGCTGGATGACGACGTTGATCCGGTTGTACGCGTTGATCACAGCGATCAGTGAGATCAACGCGGCGAGCTGGTCCTCGTCGTAGTGCTCGGCGGCCTTCGCCCAGGCCTCGTCCGTGACGCCGCCACTCGCGTCCGCGGTCCGGGTGCCCTGCTCGGCCAGTTCCAGCGCGGCGCGTTCGGCCTCGGTGAAGACCGTGGCCTCCCGCCAGGCCGCCACCAGGTTGAGCCGCTGCTGGGTCTCCCCGGCGTGCGCGGCCTCTTTACTGTGCATGTCGGTGCAGAACCCACAGCCGTTGATCTGACTGGCGCGGATCTTGACCAGTTCCTGCGTGGCGTGCGGCAGGGCCGAGTCGGCGATGACCTTGTTGGCCGAGTTGATGTGCCGGAGCACCTTCGCTCCGAGAGGACTGCCGTAGTAGTCGAAACGTGCGTTCATGGTGTGTTCCTCGCTGTGGTGCGGGCGGCGACCGTGGTCGGTCACAAGCAAGGAGCGGAGTGATCTGCGGACCGTTACGGCTACCGAAGTGTGACCTGCGCCACTCAGAACTCCCGTGGCCATGTCACCGCTCGTCCGTCACTTGCGAGGAACACGGAGAATGTTGTCACGCGGTGGCATGCCCTCCGGTCTTCCTGAAAGGACGGTCCGAAGAGCGGGATCCGGGCGCTCCCCTAGCACCGCGATCCGCTCGTCGTACCGCCGAAGAACGGCGCCGTGGCAGACGTCACGCGCCACCCGTTCCCGTTGTTCCCCCAGGAGTTGCCCGATGGCCACGCTGTTGCACATCGACTCGTCCCTCTTTCCTGCCGACGCCTCCGCCTCCCGCGCCGTGACGCGCGTCTTCCGCGAGACCTGGCAGCAGCAGAACCCGGAGAACACCGTCGTCTACCGCGACCTCACCGCCGACCCCGTCCCGCACATCACCGCCGACGCCCACCTCGCCGGCCTGACCGATCCGTCCGGCCACACCCCTGAGCAGGCTTCGGCCTTCGCCGCACGGCTTGAGCTGATCACCGAGCTGGAGACCGCGGACGCCGTCCTCATCGGCGCCCCGATGTACAACTACACGATCCCCTCGACACTCAAGGCGTGGCTGGACAATGTCATCCTCCCCGGCCGCACGGCGGGCGGGAACCCCGCGCTGAGGGGCACCCCGGTCACCGTCGTGGCCAGCCGGGGCGGCTCCTACGCGCCCGGCACCCCGAAGGAGGAGTTCGAGTACGTGCAGAACTACCTGGCGGCGGTTCTCACCGACGTCCTCGCCCTCGACGTCGACTTCATCGTCCCCGAACTGACCATGGCGCCGGTCGATCCGGCCATGGCCGAACTGGTGCCGCTCTTCGAGAAGTCCCGTGAGCAGGCCCTCCAGGAAGCCGCCGCCAGGGCGAGCCTGCTGGCCGAGCGCCTCGCCGCGTAGGCGCGCGCCCACCGACGGGGCACCGGCCGGGGGCCGCGCCCGGTGCCCCCGTGAACGCGAGGGAGGCCGCCGGCCACGCACGAGCGGCTGGCCGGGCCTCGAGGACTCCCCTCTCTCCTCGTGATGTGCGCCGCACCGCGCGAAACAACCCGCTTCGTCGCGGGGAGGGTGGCGTCGGCGGGCCCGGGGACGGACACGGCGAACGCCCCGCACCCCCTTAGGGTCCTTCCGCGGCCCCGTCGGCGTCCAGGCGGGAAAGGTGTTGTCGAGCCCGCTCGGTGTGCTGGGAGCCCGCGCCCGCGTCGACGAGCAGACACCGGGTGAGCGCTTCCCTGGCTTCCGCCTTGCGCCCCGTGGCCGACAGCGCTTCCCCGAGGGCGACGAGGGCACGGGACTCCAGGCCGCGATTGCCCGTTCCGCGACAGAGGTCGACGGCGGTGCGCAAGGAGACGATCGCCTCGTCCCATTCTTCGAGGGACATGCGGATCGCCCCCGAGGTCAGATGGAGATTGACGCGCGTGAAGTCCGCGATGTGAGGCTCGAAGAGGTCACCGGACCCGTCAATGTAATCGAACGCGCGCGCGATCTCCGCGATGGCTTCCCGCGATCGTCCGAGTTCCGACAGACTGATGCACTGACTGGTCATCGTCTGCAGCAGACCGTGGTGGTCACCGGCGTTCTCGAAGAGGGCCGCGGCCCGGCGATTGTGTTCGATGGCCACCAGCTGCTCGTCGAGCAAGCTGTTGGCCCAGGCCATGTAGAAGTGGGCCCACGCCTCCTGGGCGAGGTCACCGACGCGTTCGGCGGTCTCGAGGGCCTCGGCGGCCTTGGCGAGACCCCCTCGCGGGCTGCCCTCGCAGATGATGAGGGCCCACGCCTGGTAATTGAGCTGGGTGGCCTCCGCCACCAGGTCGCCGAGAAGCCGGGCGGAGCGGGCGGCCGTCGAGAAGACCTCGGCCCAGTGTCCCCAGAAGATGAACTGGTCGGAGAACCAGTGCATCGACTCCGCGGCCTCCACCACGGTGGCGTGCTCTCCTTCGGCGGCCGCCGCGCGCAGCGCGGCCAGCCAGTTGGCGGCCTCGGCCCGGAACCAGTGCGCGGCCCGGTCGGCGCTGGAGAGGTCGACCGTGCCGCGCCAGTCGGGGGGCGGCGCGCCGAAACCGGGTTCGTACCAGCGGCCGGCCACCATCGCGGTCTCCAGCAGCCATCGGCGCAGTGCCGTACGCGCCCCGGCCACGGCCTCGGCCGGCTCCTCGGCACGCAGCCGGGTACGGGCGAACAGGCGCAGCAGGTCGTGGAGGCGGTAGCGCTCGCCGGCCACATTGAGCAGGCCGGTCTCGACCAGTTCGTCGAGAATGTCCTCGGCGTCGAGGACGGACCTGCCGGTCAGCGCCGCGGCACACGCCGCGCTCAGATCGGGCCCGTCGACCAGGGCCAGCAGACGGAACATGCGGGCCGCCGTGGGAGTGAGCTGCCGGTAGGAGAGGTCGAACGCCGCCGAGACGCGCACGTCTCCGGCGGAAAGGGCATCGAGCCTCCGCTCCTCGAGCGCCAGCCGGTCCGCGAGGCGGCGCACGCTCCAGCCGGTCCGGGTGGCCAGCCAGTTGCCGGCCACCCGCAGCGCCAGCGGCAGGCGGCCGCACCGTTCGGCGACTTCGCGCAGTGCCTCGGGTTCACTGCGTTCCGCCCCGACCAAGGAGGTGAGGAAGCCGGCGGCCTCGTCGGGCGAGAGCTCCCCGATCGGCAGGCGATGGACGTTCTCCAGGCCGGTCAGCATCCGCCGGCTGGTCACGATCACCATTCCCGCCCCGGCGCCGGGCAGCAGCGGACGTACCTGCCGCTCGTCCCGGGCATTGTCCAGGACGAGCAGCAGGCGACGCTCGGCCAGCACGCGCCGGTACACCTCGGGGTGGGCCTGTGCCCCGCTCCTCGCCAGGACGCCGTCCGGCACCTCCAGGGCCTTCAGGACCCACAGCATCGACTCGCTCGTACTCGGGGGCGTGTCGTCCATGCCGCGCAGATCCACCACCAGCTGGCCGTCCGGGAAGCGGTCGGCCAGCTCACGCACCGTGTGCAGAGCGAGTGTCGTCTTGCCCGATCCGGGCGGACCGGACACCACGACCGGACGGGCCGCGGAGTTCCGGCCCGTCCGGGCGGCGTCTTCGGCGAACTGCCTGAGCAGTGCCAGTTCCCGGGCGCGGCCGACGAAATCGTCAACACCTCGGGGCGTGGACCGGACCTGGGACAGCCCCCTCCCACCGCCGCGCGCGAGGCGGGCGGCCGAGAGCAGACGTTCCCGCGCCGTCTCGTCCAGCTCCAGGCCGGCGGCCAGCGCCGCGACCGTTCGCCGCTGCGGGGCCGTACGCTCGCCCCGTTCCAGATTGCCGATGCCCCGCGCGCTGACGCCCGAGACCTCGGCCAGTCCTTCGATCGTCAGTCCCGCCCTCACGCGCAGCTGCCGTAGCTGCATCCCGAACGACATGTCTCTCCTCATGGCCCGGCCGACCCGTCCCTCCACCCGGCTGCGACGAAGCAGCGGTCCACAGCCGGCCCCGGAGCCCCCTGGTGGCCGGGCTCAGCCGTTTGTGCCTCCAGTTGTTCCTGGTGACCGCCGGGCGCACATGGTGGGCTGGTGCGGCAGGGCGGAATGCGGGCGGTGAGGCCCGCCGCCCCGCTTTCCCAGCATGGTGAGGGGGAGCCGTGCCGTACACACATCATGTTCGTCCGCCGGACACGCCGCGGGACGTGCGGGCGGACGAAGCGCTCGTTCGCGCGGGCGAAGCGTTCACCGGTGTCCGTCCGCGCCTGCTGAGGATCGCGTGCCGGGTGCTCGGGGACATGACCGAGGCCGAGGACACCGTGCAGGAGGTGTGGTTGCGGTGGCAGAACACCGAGCGCGCCCAGGTGCGTGATCCCGTCGCCTTCCTCGTGACCACGACGGTCCGCATGGCGGTCAACGTGGCGGGATCCGCACGCGTACGGCGTGAGGTGCCCAGTGACCGTCCGGTGACCGAGCCCGCAGCTCCCGGCCCCGGCCCGGCCGAGCGGGCGGAACGCGCCGAGGCGGTGAAGGTCGCCCTCCACCTGCTGCTGCGGAAACTCAACCAGGTGGAGCGCGCCGCTTTCGTACTGCGCGAGGCGTTCCACTACGAGTACAGCGAGATCGCCCGGATCCTCGAGACCACCCAGCCCAACAGCCGGCAGATCGTCAGCAGGGCCCGGCGGAGGCTGCGCGCCGACCGCAGCGCGCGGGTGGACGGTGCGGAGCACCGGCTTCTGCTGGCCGCGTTCCTCACCGCCGCGCAGACCGGCGAGGTCGCCGTCCTGGAGAAGGTGCTGGCGGACGGCACGCGCGACGGCGGTTCCTGAGGACGGCCGGGATGCGGCACTCGGAGTCCGGCGCCCGTGACGGCGGGCGGATCGGCCGGTGCGCCGGCCGGAGGTCTCCGCGCGCGACGGGCCCCCTGGAGCCGGCGGCGGAGGAGACGAAGGGCGGGCCGCGCGCCGCACCGCCGACGACCGCGTGTCCGGTGTCGGGCACGGCCCGCGGCCTGCCCGCGGATCACCGGCACGGGCAGGCTGGGGGAGGACGACGGGACGGCTCAGTGTGCGTTCACCTCGACCGGCTGCCGGACCTCCGCCGGGTTGCCGTGGGAAGTGAAGGCGGCCCGGGGGTTCTGGACCGACAGCAGGGAGACGATGTCGCGTCCGTAGAGGGCGGCGGTCAGCCACACGGTGAACACGCGGATCTTGCGTTCCCAGGACGGCACGGCCAGCACGTGGTAGCCGCGGTGCATGAGCCAGGCCGGGAATCCCTTGACGACCAGTCGCCGGTACTGGAAGATCCCGTGGCCCAGACCCAGTGTGGCCACTACGCCGAGGCTGTGGTGAAGGTAGTTCCTGGTCTTCTTCCCGTGCAGGACGGCGGCGATGTTCCTCGCCAGGAGCTTGCCCTGGCGGACGGCGTGCTGGGCGTTGGGAACCGTCCGCGCTCCCTGCCCCACGGCCAGGTCGGGCACGGCGGCGTCGTCACCGGCCGCCCACACGTCCGGTACGTAGTGGTCCTCCGTCCCGACCCGGAGATCGGCCCGTACGACGAGCAGGCCCCGCTCGTCGACGGGGAGATCGGTGTGCCGGTGCACGACGGGGTTGGAGGCGTTGCCGGCGGCCCAGACGATCAGGTTCGAGTCGTACTCCTCGCCGTCGGAGAGCACGACGTGGCCGTTGTCCGCGGAGAGGAGCTGGGTGTTCAGGTGCACATGCGCGCCGCGGCCCTCCAGGAACCGGACGACCCAGGCGCCGGGCCGGTCGGTGACCTCGGGCAGGATGCGGCCGCGGGCCTCGACCAGGTGGAAGGAGACCTCCTCCGCACCGATCTCCGGGTACCGCTTGAGCAGCGCGGTCGCCAGGGAGTGCAGTTCGGCGAAGCCCTCGACCCCGGAGAACCCGCCTCCGACGAAGGTGGCCGTCAGCAGCTTCCTCCGCTCGGGGCCCGGGGGAAGGGACGCCGCCTGGTCGAAGGACGTGAGCAGCCGGTCGCGGATGGCCACGGCCTCCTCGACGTGCTTGAGACCGATCGCCTGCTCGTCGAGGCCGGATATGGGGAAGGTACGGGTCACGGCGCCGGCGGTGACCACCAGCGTGTCGTAGCGCAGGGGGTGGTCCGGCCCGTTCACCGGACGCACCGTCACGGTCCGGTCGGCGTGGCTGATTTCGGTCACCGTGCCGGCCACCACCCTGGTGCGGCGCAGGTGCCGTCGCAGGGACACCGCGGCGTGCCGGGCCTCCACCGAACCCGCCAGCACCTCCGGCAGGAAGGGCTGGTACGTCATGTAGGGACGGGGGTCCACGACGGTGATGCGGGCTTCGTCCGGGCGCAGCCTCTTCTCCAGCCCCCACGCGGTGTAGAAACCCGCGTACCCGCCGCCGACGATCAGGATCTCTCGCACGGTGCCCTCAGCTCCTTGGGACCTTGCTTCTTTCGCTTTCAACAAGCAGACCGGTCCGCGTGGCCGTTTGTGACAGCCTCGCCGGCCCGGCGCTCTCCACCGCTCCTTGGACGACGTACTCCCGCGGGGAAAGAAGGCGGCCGGCAGAACGAGGGGCGGCGGGAAGGCTCCCGAGGCGAGTGCGTCACCGCCGCTGTCGGACTGCCGGGCCCGCGGCCGGAGTTCCCCGGTGAGCGGCCGGCGGAGCCGTCGACGGGCAGCGCCGGCATGTCGTCCCGCACCCGCGGCCGACAGGACCCTCAGCGAGTCCCGCCGTCGCGGGTCAAGGGCGCTTTCCGTGTTTTTGATCAAGTGGTGGGCAGGTCACCTCGTGAAAGCGCGAGGCCAGGGGGAAGCGCCGCCGGCCGGCTGGTGCACCGCACGCTCCCCTGCCGGACTCGGGCGGGCGGCGGTCCGGCGTCCCGTCGCGCCGTCCGGGGCCGGCCGGACGGTCAGGTGCCGGGCGTAGCCGGCTTCCAGCCCAGTGCCGGGCCCAGAAGGGTCGCCATGTCCGTGAGGATCTGCACGTAGTCGTCGTGGTCGAAGGAGAACGGCAGCGCGAAGGCGACCTCGTCCGTCTCCTGGTAGGCCGGGTGGGCGAGGAGCCTTTCGGCGATCTCCCCGGAGGAACCGACGATGTCCGGGGCGAACAGCAGCCGCTGGGGTCCTTGCGGAGCGGTGGTCCTCGCCGTGCGGGCACGGGCGTACGCCTCGTACTTGGCCCGCTGCTCGGCGGTGGCGGTATCGGTCGGGATGACCACCAGTCCTTGCGAGACCCGGGCCCGCTCGCCCTCGGGATGGTGCGCCCGGAACTCCCGTATGTGGGCGAGCTGAACGGCGGCGAAGTCCGGTCCGCCGTCCGTCCCCCCGGTCTCCGCCTCGGCCTTGACGACACTGCTGGTCAGAAAGTTCAGCCCGTTCTGCCCCGCCCAGCGGGCCGACCGCAGGCTGCCGCCCCCGTACCACATGCGCCGGCCGAGCCCCGGGGAATGGGGCTGGACCCGGTCGGAGTAGGTCTCGATCCCCTCCGTGCCGCTGAAGCCGCTGACCGGCTCGCCGCGTACGCAGCTCAGCAGACGGGTCAGCCGTTCGAAACCGAACCGTTCCTGGTCCGCGGTGTCGGGGTAGAGCGCCGACCGGACGTGCGCGAAGTGCATGGGCTCCCCCACGCTGACGCCCGGGTTGAGCCGGCCCCCGGACAGGACGTCGACGGTCGCCAGGTCCTCCGCGAGGCGCAGCGGATTCTCCCAGCCCAGGGGGATGACGGCGGTCCCCAGTTCGATCCGGCTGGTGCGTTGCGTGGCCGCCGCCAGGACGGTCAGAGGGGAGGACACGCCGAACTGGAGGTGCCGGTTGCGTACCCAGGCGCTGTCGAAGCCGAGTCGCTCGCCCCGTTCGATGAGGTCGAGCGTCGCCAGGTGTCCCGCGCGGGGATCGGCCTCGTCGAACAGTCCGATGGTGAGGAACCCCAGTTTGCGCAGTGGTCCGAACGACACGGACAAGCCCCTCTCGGTTCTTCGGCGCGCGACGGCACGGAGTCCGGGCGGCCACCCGGCCACCGATCGACATGTTTTCACACCATGCGGCCCGCGGGAACGGCCGGAACGGACGTACGCGCGAAGAGGGCGGCATCGGCTCGTGTGGGTCTCGTCGGCGACGTACGGGCCCGTCGGCAGGGGGAGCGTCCCGGTGCGGTGCGGTGCGGTGCGGCTGCGGGTCGGTACGCACGCCAGGTTCGCGACACAGCCGACCGCGGCGGGTCCCTTTCCCCGGACCGTCGTACGCGTCGACCGGTGCGTGGCGTTCCCCGCCCCACCCGGACGCGGCACACCGCCCGCCCCGGTGATCCGGCGCTCGACGCGCCTCGCCCGTCACCGGCCCACCGCACGCGGCACGCACCACAGGGGGCGGTCCCGGACGTTGCACACGGGGGTTTTCTGAACGTCCGGGACCTGTGTGAACCTTACCGCATACCCACCGTGTGAATCACACTGTTCAGACGGCCGGTCGTGTCACAGCCATCGGACACGCGTTCCCTGAGTCCTGTGCACGCGGCAGTCGGCCCTCTCCACTCCGCCGGAGCACGGGAGCCGAACGCTTCGGCGCGGCGGGCACCGGCCCCCATGCCCCATGACACGGCACGGCCGCCCGTGCCGTACGCCGTACCCGGGCCCTCCGTCGACCGCGCCTCCTGCTGCCCCCGTCCCGTTCCTTCCCGTGACGGGGGGAGCGCCGAAGACGCCTCACGGCGTACGGACCCGCCTCGTCCTCCGGCCGTGACCGTACCCCTGCCGTCACGCAGTCGTCGCACAGTCATTCCGCAGTCATTCGACTGATGACAAAATCCCCTTCACATGCAGGTGTCCGAAACCGCCGGGTAGTATGCGGCAAGCAGGTGACCATTTCCGGAGGAACCTCCCCGTGCTGAGCCCGATACCCGACGCACCACCGGCCGGACGTCCGGTTCCGCTCCGCACCTCCGTGGTCCCGGCGCGCGCGGAAACGCGATGATCGGTCGCGATGAGGAACTACGGCTCCTGCGTGAACTGCTGACGGGCGCCGCGGCAGGGAACGGCGGAGCGCTGCTGGTGCACGGCACCGCCGGTGTCGGCAAGTCGGCCCTGCTGCGCACGATCGGCGCGGAAGCCGCCGAAGCCGGTTTCCGGGTGCTGCGCACATCCGGGGTGGAGACCGAGCAGTGGCTGCCGTTCGCCGCGCTGCACCTCCTGCTGCAACCGACCATCCGCACGATCAAGAACCTGCCGGCTCCGCACCGGCAGGCGCTGGACAGCGCCCTGGTCGCCACGGACACCGAGCCGCAGATCTACCGCGTCGGACTGGCCGTGCTCGAACTGCTCGCCGACGCGGCCGACCGACAGCCGCTGCTGCTGCTCGTCGACGACCTCCAATGGATCGACTCCTCCAGCGGCGACGTGCTCAGGTTCGTCGCCCGGCGCACCCACGACCTGCCCATCCTGGTGGTCACCGGAGCCCGGATCCACTCCCCCGACGCATACAGTCCGGGCATGCTGCCGGACCTCCGTCTGGAACCGCTCGGCCCCACCGCCGCCGCCGAGTTGCTCGACACCAGCGCGCCCGGCCTGCCGGCCCCCGTGCGCGAGCGTGTCCTGGAGCGCGCCGAGGGCAATCCGCTGGCTCTGGTCGAACTGCCCAAGGCAGCGCAGAACGGGCTCGCGCACTTCGACGACCTGCCACTGACACAAAGGCTGGAGCAGGCGTTCGCCGCACGCACCGACTCGGCGAGCCGGGCGTGCCGTACCTTCCTCCTGGCCATGGCCACCGAGCCGACCGCACCGCTCAGCCAGCTGTTGACGGTGTCGAGCCGTCTCATGGGCTCGCCGGTCACCGTGCACGCGCTGCAAGAGGCGATCGACGCGGGTCTTGTCGTCATGGTCGGCCGTAAGATCGAGTTCCAGCATCCGCTGATGCGCTCGGCGATCTACATGCGTGCCGCGGTCGCCGACCGGCTGGCCACCCACTCCGCCCTCGCCGCGGTGATGGACGACGTCTCCGGGCGTCAGCTCGTCCACCTGGCCGCGGCCTCGCTCGGTCCGGACGAGGAGCTGGCCGCCCGGCTGGAGTGCTTCGCCAACGACTCCCAGGCACGGGGCAAGGTGGCGGCGGCCATTCCCGCGCTGCGCCAGGCGGCGGACCTCGTACGCGACGCACACCGGCGGACCGGCCTCCTGATCCGGGCGGCCGAACTGGCCGGCGAGATCAACGACCGCGTCAACGCGCAGACGCTGCTGGACCGCGCCGACCTGAGCGTGCTCGGACCGGTGGAACGGGCCCGCCTCATGTCGGTGTCCGACAAGGCCGCGTTCGAACCGGACGATCCCCAGCGGCGGATCCAGGACATGGTCACCGCGGCGGCCGGCGCGTTCGACGCGGGAGCCGGGGACATCGCCGAGAACCTGCTCTGGCGGGCCGCCGCGCGCTGCTTCTTCCAGGACGGCGACGCACAGGTGCGCGCCGGTGCCGCGGACGAGCTGGACCGGTGGAATCCCGACCCGAACGCCTCCCACCTGCTGACGGTACGGGCGTACACCGAGCCCTACCGGCACGGGGCCGACGTGCTGGCCCGGCTCGACGGTCTCACGCCGGACCCCCAGGACGGCAGGACCCTGCACTTCCTCGGCAGCGGTTCCATGGTCATCGGTGACGTCGGCCGGGCCGCCCACTACCTGGCACAGGCGACCGCGGTGTGGCGGTCACAGGGCAGACTGGGGCTGCTCGCCCGGTCCCTGGCCGGTTCCTGGCCACGTGTGTACCTCGGCCAGCTCGATCAGGCGCGTGAGGAGTCCGCCGAAGGGGTCACCCTGGCGGAGGAGACCGGGGAACGCATCGTCTGGCTGGGTGTGAAGGCGACCGCCGCCCTGGTGGCGGCCTTGCGCGGCGAGCGGGAGGACGCGGTGCGGGCGGTCCGCGAGCTGCGCGCCAGCAGCCTGTTCCCCGGCATGCCGTTCGCCACCGTGATGGCGCAGCAGGTCGACGGTCTGCTGGCCCTCTTCGACGGCCGGGCGACCGAGGCCTACGAGCTTCTCGCGCGCGCCTTCGACCCGGCCGACCCGCACCACCACTCGGTGAGCCGCTGGCTGCTCGCCCCCGACCTGGCGGACGCCGCGGTGGCCGCGGGCACCGTCGAACAGGCCCGGGACCTGCTGGCCGATCTTCCGGAGCTCGCCGGCCGGCTGCCCTCGGAGATGATGGTGGTCGCACACGCCTACACCCGGGCGGTGCTGGCCCCCGACGACAGCGCCGAGCGGACCTACACCTGGGCGCTCACCGCGCTGCCGACCACGTGGGAGCTGTCCCGCGCCCGGTTGCACCTGCACCACGGCCGGTGGCTGCGCCGGCAGCGCCGCAACGTGGACGCACGCACTCCCCTGCGCACCGCCCGTGACGGTTTCTTCCGCGTCGGTGCGCGCCCCTGGGCCGACATGGCCCGCGAACAACTCCGCGCCGCCGGTGAGTCGAGCGGCCAACGACATGCGAACACCGGCGAGTTGCTGTCGGCCCAGGAAATGCAGATCGCCGTACTGGCCTCGCAGGGGCTGAGCAACCGGGAGATCGGCCAGCGTCTGTTCATCTCGCACCGCACGGTCGGATCCCATCTGTACCGGATCTATCCACGTCTGGGCATCACCAGCCGCGGTAAACTCGCCACCGCGCTCGCGGCCCTCCACGAGGAGCAGTCCACCCCCGACACGTCCGGCACACCGGACTGACCGTCACGGACGGGCCCGGGGAGGCCGCGCCGCCCGGTCCGTTCTCCGGGAGCTCTTCCGGGCCGGCGCCGCGGACGGTGGCGCGGCATCGGTGACCAGGAGGGTCTTCAGGGCGTCCATGTCGCCCGACTGGGCCGCGGTGACGAACGCCTCCAGGAAACGTTTCTGCTTCGTGCTGTCCACCGGTTCACGCCGCTCGGCGGTGAGGCGCTTACGGGCCCGGCTGACGATCTGGCGGGTGTTGACCTGACTCAGCTGGAGATCATCGGCGATACGGCTGTAGGGATAGGCGAACGCTTCCCGGAGGACGTAGGCGGCCCGTTCCGTGGAGTTCAGCTTCTCGAGCAGTAGTGCGAGAGCCAGTTCCAGCGCCTCCGCCCGCTCGACTCCGAGGGCCGGGTCGCTGTTGATCTCCGCCTGCTCAGCCGGCCTGAGACCGACACTGGTCTCACGGCGCACCCGCGCGGACTGGACGACGTTGAGGGCCACCCGGGTGGTGACCTGGACCAGGAAGGCGGGCGGGTCCAGCACCCGGACCCGGTCGGTGTTCTGCCAGCGCACCCATACGTCCTGAAGGACGTCCTCCGTCTCGGTCCGGTTCCTCACTATGCGGTGGGCGATACCGAACAGGCGTGGCCGGAGCACGATGAAGGCGGACACCACCCCTTCCAGCGCCGTGCTGGAAGTCTCCTGTTCGGAAGTCACACGCGTCTCCTTGTCCCATGGCCGGTCGCCACGCCTCTCCCCCGGTCCGCTGACCGAGTGGATGCGTGACCACTCTTTCCCGCTCGCGGCGATCGACCATGCGTCATCCGACTGCGCGTGGTACACACCGTGGAGCGCCGGCATCCTCACAAGTTGTGGCAAGGGGAGGCGAGCACGGCGGAACCACAGGAATGTGACCGGTGCGGTCGGCGGTCAGGTATCCGTTCCGGCGGAAGGCGCGCTCCCCCGTCACACCTGCGCACACCCACCCGGCCGACGGTGGCGGTCCGTGGCCCCGCCACCTGCCTCCTCACCCACCGACACGTCCGACGCCCTCGTCAGGACCTCTTGGCGGCGGCCCCGTCGGCCGACATCGCCGGCCGGTGCAGCCGGTACAGGGCTTCGTACGCCGAAACGATGCGGCTGTTGACCACGGCGAGTTCGTCGCTCAACAGTTTGATTCGCGCCTCCACCACGGCGGCCTCCGCCGTCAGTGACACGACGGTGGCAGCAAGCTCGGAGCGATCAGCATCCCGGAACATCACAAGTCCTCTCGCCGGTCCAAGTGTTCGGAGGTGCCTTCGCAGGCTCCCGACCGGTGGACCGGCCGGTCGAGCCATCTGTGACAGCCGTTGCCGTACGGGCAAAGGGGAACCACGACACGAAGCGCCTCACCGGAGGACGAACGCCGCTCCCCGACGAGGACCGTCGCCGAACCGTGCGCGGGCTCCGGACGGCCTGAACCCCGGACACGCCGGCCGAGTCGGCGCCGCGGAGCCGACGGCGGAGGCGCGGTACCCGTACCTGTCACACATCCGTCGCCCGCCCTGTCCTTACTGGCGGAAGGGTCAAGCCGATGATCTACAGGAGGTGGGACACCATGTCCGACCACGCTGGGCACACGCACACGGCCGACGCGCCCGACGGGGCACCGAGCTGGACGCTGGCCGCGAAGATGCTGCAGGACGTCTCCCCGGTCACCGTCCCCGAGGGCGCGTCGGCCATGACCATCCAGGTCGACTGGGGTCCGGGCGATCCGGGGACCCCGCCCCACCGCCACTCGGGTCCGGCCTTCGGTTACGTGGTCGAAGGCGCCGTCCGCTTCGAGCTCGAGGGTGAGCCCGAGCGCGTGGTGAAGGCCGGCGAGACGTTCTGGGAGCCGGGCGGCGACGTGATCCACTACCAGGACGGCAACGCCCTGACGGACGCGCCGACCCGCTTCGTGGTGACCATGATGTGTGCGCCGGGCAAGCCCATGCTCGAGCTGGTCGGCCAGGAGGAACTGGCCGCCCGGGCCCACCTGCGCGCTCCCCGCCCCGCCGGCTGACATCCCCGGTCCGTTCTGAGGACCTCCACGGGCACGGCCGTCGTCCACTGGCGGCAGGACCGCGTCCGCCGCACGCCAGTGGACGGAAGCACCGGCCACGGCGCCGGCCCCGGCGGCCGGCGGGTCACGGAGCCGCCGGTGCGTCGGCGATCCAGCTCAGGTCATAGCGTGGGAGCACGGGTGCCTCGCGTACTCCCCGTGCCTCAGGGCTCAGTACCTGTAAGTGCCCGGGGATGCCGAGGGCCCCGCAGCCGGCTTCCCACGTCGCGCACCAGATCCCCAGCCCCACAGGGGCGTAGTACCGGGACTCGGTGGTGGTGTAGAAATCGAACCGCGTCAGGCCCTTGCCGTCATCGTCCCTCACCCCGACGCACCTGCTGGTCTGATCGTTGAAGGACGAGGGCGCCGACCGGCAGGCCTGGTAACAGCGCCGGAACGCCGAGAAGGGCGGGCTGTCGGTCGCGAGCGAGGTCTGAAAGCGGGGATCGGCGAAGAAGAGCGACGCCAAGGGCAGGCGCCGGCGCTGCGGCACCTCGATCAGCCTGACGGCCAGCGGCTTGAAACGCGACCGGTAGCCCACGGCGCACACGCAGATCACGTGCTCCGCGGACGGGTCGAAGCGGCTGCCCAGGTGGGCCGCGATGCTGGACGGGTCGGCACCCGGCCCGATCCAGCAGGTGGCCAGTCCCATGTGCGTGGCGTGCAGAACCACCTTGTGCAGGCTCCGGCCGACGTCGATCACCGACAGGCGGTCGTACTCCCGTGGAGCGATCGCGACGATGAACTCGTGCGCGCCCACGGTGGGCCACACGGTCAGGGGGGCGGCGAGGTACTCCAGCCGGATCGGGTGGGTGCCCACCAGCCGTTCGGGCCGCGTGTGCTCGCGGACGGCTCGCATCAGTTCCTCCCGGTCCGCGTCCGACAGGGAACGGCTCTGGAAGGACCGGCAGGAGCGTCGTACGCGCATCAGGCCGAAGGCGTCGAGGTCGTCGCGGCGACGAGGTACCCGTTCGGCGGGATGCAACCCGAACTTGACGGTGACGACGTCGAACGCGAAGGCCGCGAGCAGCAGCACCCCGGCGTCGAAGGGCAGCCAGAAGAACACGGCCGGCCGGCTTCCCGCCCACTTTCCGGCTGCGGAGAGGGTCAGGAGGAGCACGGCGGCCGTGACCGTGGGCAGGTACTGCAGCCAGCCGGTCCACTGCAGCCGCCACTTCAGCCGTCTGAGGAAACCGCGTCGTGGGGAGCGGGCCGAGGGAGTCCGGCTATTGCGTCGTCGTTGCCCTGATCGAGTCATCCTGCCCTCCGTCCGGTCACGTGACGCCGGCACGGAGCAGCCGCACACTGTCCGCACGGTCCCGCTCGGGCACGGGCCCGGGTGAGCCGACGTCGGCAGGCGCGGCGGACGTTCTCGGATGTCCGGCGCCCCGCGTGGCACAAGCTGTCACGGCGTATCGGAACGGCAACGTTATCACCGGGCAGGAACGGACCGGGTGCCGATGACACTGTTTGCGCCACGCGGGCCGTTCCCCCTGTGGACGGCCGTTCGGCGACCCTCATGCTCCGGTCATCGCTGTCACAGTCTTCCGTTCCCCGACCGGTGTACGGCGGTGAGGTGTTGGGTGAGGAAGTGGTCGAGGCCCCAGTGGTGGGGGGCGTCGAGTTCGACGGTGGTGTTGGTGGCGGGGGTGGTGGCGATGTC
>NZ_JBIRYZ010000013.1:169432-209030 GCF_044390325.1 Streptomyces sp. NPDC018964 | reverse complement strand
GACAGCGCCCTCGAACACGAGGGGCTTCAACGACGCACGGGCGGTGTAGAGCGCCGCCGTGTAGCCGGCGGGCCCCGAGCCGATGATGATCACGTTACGGACGTCGCTCACGGCTTGATTCCTCGTCTCTGGACTGCGTCGGTCGACCGGGGGAGCTCCTTTCGGAACTCTCACCCCGTCCAACGGATCCTAAGGGGCGCACATTCCCGCCGTGCCCGGGCACACGGGCACGGCCCGCCGCCGGCAGGGAGAAGCGGACACCGTACGGGATGCCACGCGGAAGGGAGACGAAGCGCCGGTCGTCAGGAGCGCGTGTAGGAATGCTTCAGCAGGACCTTCGCCATGGCAGCCGCGGACGGGTTGTCCACACAGGTCGCCTCGACGATGTACGCGGTCACACGGGTGTCGTCCGAGGCGTCGGGAAGCACGACGAGCATCGCTTCCTTTCCCTTGTACGTGCCTTTCTTGGTGGCGAGTGCGGCGTCGTTGCGACCGATGCCGTCACTGACGCACTTCGGCACCGCGGAATCCTTGAGGACCCTGGGCCTGACGGTGTCGGAATCCGGCTGCGATCCGAAGGTACGCGCGGTGGCGGAGCCCTTCATCTCTGCCTGGTTCTGTGCGAGGAGGTCGGTGACCTGCTTCTCCAGCTTTCCTTCGGAGAAGGTGTCCGAGGCGGTCGTCCGGGTTCCCTCGTCCTGGCCGGTGCCGTCGTTCATGGAGGACAGCACCACGGACCCGAGCCCCAGAGCAGCGACCGTGAAGACGGTCCCCAGGACGGCGATCCGGCGGCGCCCGCCACGCAGGCGGCTCTTGCGCCCCGGTCCGGTCGAGGTGGAGCGGGGGCGTCCAGCCGGTCGGTCCTGGGACGTCGATGTTTCACGTGAAACATGCGCAGGCTGGGTCTCGGAGGTCACGGGTTCCGCCGCCGTGGCGTGCAGCAGGGCCTCCGCGGCAAGTGCGGCGTCGATGCGGTGTGCGACCTCGGCAGGCATGTGGAGCGGATCCGGCACTGTGCCGAGCAGGCCCTGGATCTCCTCAAGTGAGGCATGGACGTCCGCGCAGAGCGCACACTCGTCCAGATGCCGGCGTACGGCGGCGCTCCGGGCAGCCGGGAGGAGCCCTTCGGACAGGTCGGAGATCTCCGTGACGTCCGGGTGCTCGGCCATGTCTGTCGTCGACGTCACGCTCGCCCACCTCCGCCCTTCACTGCAGCCGGGTCGTTCGATCCTGGGGCCGGCGGATCCGCCTGCTGCGGGCCCGCTGCGGGTGGGACGGGCGTCCCCTGCGTCCGGTTCCGCCCTTCACCCTGTTTCTTGCTCTCACCGGGGCCGTCCGGCCGTAGATGAGCGAGCAGGGGCAGAAGTCTGGCTCTGCCTCGTGCACAACGGCTCTTCACCGTGCCGGTGGGCACATCGAGGATGCGGGCGGCTTCGGCGACTGGATAGCCCTGCATGTCCACGAGGACGAGCGCGGCCCGCTGATCGGGCGGGAGGGTGCCCATGGCTTCGATGAGCTGGCGGTGCAGATCGTTGCGCTCCGCGGGCGCGGAGGCGGACTCGTGGGGTTCGAGCAACTGCTCCAGACGCTCCGTGTCGTCGACCGGCGCGGTCTTGCGGGAGGCCGTCTTGCGGGCGCGGTCCAGGCAGGCGTTCACCGTGATCCGGTGCAGCCACGTCGTGACGGCCGACTGGCCACGGAAGGTGTGGGCGGCCCGGTAGGCGGAGACGAGGGCGTCCTGGACGGCGTCGGCGGCCTCCTCACGGTCGCCGAGCGTCCGCAGCGCCACGGCCCAGAGCCGGTCACGATGCCGGCGCACGAGCTCACCGAAGGCGTCGGGATCGCCCTCCACATGGCGGGCGAGGAGGCCCTGATCACTGACGTCGCCGTAGATGCTGCCGTCTGCCATCGGGCCCCCTCCCCTTCGGCTCCGTGGGTTCTCAGCCCTTGAACGTCACTTCGGTGATGGCCTGCTTGTAGCCTGCGGTGCTGTAACCGTCGGAGGGAGCGTACGGCGCAGCGGTGATCCACACCAGGACGTACTGGGTCTTGAGTGACTTGGCTGCCTTGACCGTGAGTGATGTACCGCTGGTGGTCGCGGTTCCGATCTCCTTCATTCCCTCGATCCCTGTCGAGGGCGACAGAGAGTCGGTGGCGTAGAGGTGCACGGTCGTGTGATCACCGGCGTACCGGAGGCCCATCGACGCGGTCGACAGTTCCTGAGGTGAACCGAGGTCGTAGACGATGCCGACGCCGGGCTTGTACGGCGCGAGTATCGGGCCGTCGTTGTACTTCTTCGTGCGCCAGTAGGTGGAGTTGTCGCCGTCGTAGGTCTTGGCCACATCCTCCGGTGCCTGCGCTTCGCCCGTGACGACGTACTCCTGGGAGCCCTGAACGCTGATGGGCTTGGCCGGCTTGGGCTTGCCGGTGCTCTTGTCGCCGCCGTCGGTCGTCTGGGTCTGGTTGGTGTCGTCGGACTGCTTGTCCTGTTCCAGGAGCGCGTCCGCGAGCTGCCAGCTGCCCAGGCCCAGCGCGGCGATCAGCAGGGCCGAGACGGCCCACTTCAGCGCCTTGCCGGTGCGGCTCTGCAGCGGGGGAGGCGGGGGCGACGGCACCGGCTGGGTGACGCCGGGGTGCGGTGCCGGCCGGCCGTAGGTGCCCTGCTGGTAGGTGGTGCGCTGGTAGTCGGGCGGCGTCGTGAACGCGGGCTCCGGCGGGCGGATGCGGGGCATCTCGCCGATCGCCTTCACCAGCTCCTCGGGCGTGGTGCACGCCGACTCGTGGCGCGAGGCCGTGGCGCCGTCGTTGGCGAGCGCGCGCATGGCCAGCTCGGACAGCCCGCGGTGGACACCGGCGCGGACCTGGTCGGGCGGGATCAGCCCGATGTCCTTCGGCAGTCCCGACATGCCGTAGGCGTCGCTCTCGTACGGCCAGCGCTGGGTCAGCGCCGCGTAGAGCAGGGCGCCGATGGACTCGGTGTCGGTGCGCTGCGGGGTGTCGGAGCTGATGCCGCGCAGCGCGGCGTTGACCGCGAGGCCGCGGATGCGCCACTGGCCGGTCGAGGTGCGCAGGACGGCGTTGGGGTTCAGACGCAGGTGGGCGAGGCCCTCACGGTGGGCCGCGGCCATGGCGGCGGAGACCTGACTGACCATCTGGTAGGCGTCGTACACCTCCAGTGGGCCGGCCGCCAGGAGCGTCGTCAGTTCGGTGGCGTCGGGGAGCCACTCGTGCACGACGTAGACGACGTCGTTCTCCTCGACGGCGTCCAGGACCTGGACGAAGCGCGGGTCGCCCAGCAGGGCGGAGGACCGGGCCGCGGCAAGGACGGACCGGGCGCGCGCGTGATCTGCGGGCAGGATGTGCACGCCGACGGCGCGGCGGAGCTTCTCGTCCACGGCGCGCCAGCTGCTGAACCCGTCCAGACGGGTGACGCACTCCTCGAGACGGTAACGCTTGGCGAGCTTGTGACCGCTGTGCAGTTCGGGTGGCGAGATCTTCGCGGAACCGTCGGCCCCGGCGCTCTCCTGTGCCTCGTCGCTGTCCGTGTCCCGCTCCCGGTTCTGGGCCACCCCGTCGGCCGTGGACTGGTCCGCCTGTGCGGTCAGCGACTGCTCGCCGCTGTTGTCTGCCACGTCGACGGCAGCTGTGCTCCGTTCGGCCACCGTCGTTCCCTGCCTCCCCATCCCATGCGCGTCGGCCGGCGTCCGTCGCGCGCCGTTCGACGCCGAGACCAATTGTGCCCACAGTCCGCCGCTATGCACGACACACAGTGGCTGACGATGGTTGTGCGCCTACCCCTTGGCTCAGCGTCCAAGGCGTCCGCGCACCATACCGACCAGCGAGTTGACTTCCTCGATCCGCATCCGGCGGGCGGCCACGAAGAAGACTCCGAACAGTACGGCCCCACCGGCCAGCAGTGCCGCGAAGGAGCCCAGGACGTCCTGGCCGAGCGTCTGCACGATCCCGTAGCAGGCCGCACCGCTGAGCAGCGCGGCGGGAACGGAGGCGATGCACAGCCGTGCGTAGGTCCGCAGCACCCTGGAGCCGTCCAGGTCCCCGCCCAGTCGCTTGCGCAGCCGGCGCCAGGCGACGCCGACACCGATCACGTAGGCCAGACCGTACGAGGCGGCCATGCCGACCACGGCCCAGCGGGCCGGGAGTACGACGTAGCAGACGCCCGAGGCGATCGCGTTGCCCGCGGCCACGATGACCGTGTTGTAGAAGGGGGTTCGGGTGTCTTCGTACGCGTAGAAGGCCCGCAGGACGACGTACTGCACGGAGTAGGGGATCAGGCCGAGGCCGAAGGCCATCAGCATGTAGCCCATGTTGGTGGCCGCTTCGGTGCCCGAGGCACCGAACATCAGCGTGCACATCGGGATGCCGAGCGAGACGAAGCCGAAGGCGACCGGCACGATGGCGACGGCCGTGGTGCGCAGGCCCTGGGAGATGTCGTCCCGGACGGCACCCGCGTCGTCCTCGGCCGCCGAGCGTGAGATACGAGGCAGGAGAGCGGCCATCAAGGAGACGGTGATGATGGCCTGGGGCAGACCCCAGATCAGCTGGGCGTTGGAGTAGGCGCTGAAGCCCGTACCGTCGATGTTCGTGTCCTTGACCGACGCGGTGGCCAACTGGGTGACCACCAGCGCGCCCGCCTGGTTGGCAAGGACGAACAGGATGGTCCACTTGGCGAGCATGGCCGCCTTGCCGAGCCCGTGGCCCTTCCAGTCGAAGCGCAGACGGATACGGAATCCGGTCTCGCGCAGGTACGGAACCATTGCCAGGGCCTGGACCACGAGTCCGAGCAGGACGCCGACACCCAGCAGTCGCAGTCCCTCCGGCGGAATGTTCGTGACCTTCATCTGCGAGTCCGCGGCGGTGCCGTAGACCCAGATGAACGTGCCGAGCGTGACGATGATGACGATGTTGTTCAGGACCGGGGTCCACATCATCGCGCCGAACCGGCCGCGCGCGTTGAGGATCTGACCCATCACCACGTGAATGCCCATGAAGAAGATCGAGGGCAGGAAGTAGCGGGTGAAGGTGACGGCGACGTCGTTGGCCGCGGGGTCGTCGGCGACCGGGACCGACAGGGCGCGCACCAGGAGAGGGGCGGCCAGCCACGCGAGGGCGGTGAGTGCGGCCAGGGCGACCATCACGAGCGTCAGCAGACGGTTGGCGTAGGCCTCGCCCCCGTCCTCGTCGTCCTTCATCGCTCGTACGAGCTGGGGCACGAAGACGGAGTTGAGGCCACCGCCGACGGTCAGGATGTAGATCATCGTCGGTAGCTGGTACGCGATCTGGAAGGACTCGCCCAGCAGGGCGAGGCCGAGCGCCGAGACGATCATCGCGGACCGGACGAACCCCGTGAGGCGGGACACCATCGTGCCCGCCGCCATCACGGCGCTCGACTTCAGCAGTCCCCCGGCCCGGCCGCCCTTCTTCGGGGCGGGAGCGGAAGCCGGTTCAGGTACGGGAGCCTCCGCGGCGGGAGGCGGCGTGGCTCCCGCGTAGTGACCCGGTGTCGGGGTCGCCGGGCCCGGTACCGGTGCGGGGGCGTAGGGCTGCGGTCCGCTCACCGAAGGCTGGGCCGGGTGTCCATCAGTGTGTTGCCGGGGATACCCACCACCCTGCTGGTCGGGGAAGGCGCCGCTCTGCTGCTGGTCGCGGAAGAGATGGGCGAAGGCGTCCGGCTCGTGACGCTGGTCCCCGGCCTGGCCGACCAGGTCGTCCACGCCCACGAACTGCGTGGTGCGCGGGTCGTCGCCGTACGGCAGGTACTGCGTCGGTCCGTCCGGCTCCGGTGCGGGGGGCTGGGCCCACACCCGCGGGTCGGGGGCGTACGGGGACTGGGGCGGCTGCCCGTACAGCTGCTGCTGAGGGGGGTAGGTGCCGGGAGGAGGCGGCGGGTGCGCGGCGCGGTCGTAGAGCGCCTCGGCGACGGGATCCTGGGCGGTGAGGTCCTGCGCCCGGTAGGGATCCTGGGCGTAGGCGTCCTGGAGGTATGGGTCGGCGGGAGGCTGCGGCACCTGGCCGTGCCCGGGCGGCGGACCCTGCGGGGGGTCCGACTCGGGATGGCCCGAGTTGTCCGCGGCATGGCCGCGGTCACCGTCGTACGGCGCGTTCATGGTTACCCCACCTCATCGTCCCGGGCCCACCGGCCACGACATCCTCAACGGTCCACTCTCTCACCCGTGCCGGACGGGTCGGCGTTCTCCGGTGCGGTGTCCGGTACCGGGTCACCCGGCTGCTCCGGGGCGTCCGCCGGAGCGTCCGCACCGGGCTCCCGGGCGAGACGTTCCCCGGCCGCTTCCGGGTTCTGCGGGGCGTCGGCGTCCTCGTCCGCCTCGCGGGCCGCGGCCCGCTTGCGCTGGGTGTACATCCGGAAGCCGGCGAGGACGAGCAACAGCACGCCACCGCCGATGACCAGCATCACCGTGGCGGTGATCTCGGTGACCTTCACGTCGAACGTGACGGGTTCGCCGTACCTCTGGCCGTCCTGCGTGTACAGCTGGGCGACCACCGTCGCCCGTCCGTTGGCGTTGGCGGATGTGGTGAACTTCACCGACTGGCTGTGGCCCCCGGAGACCGTGACGGGCTGCTCCTCGTAGGCGTCCCCGTTGATTTCGAGACGGGTCGGGTTGGTCGAGGTGAGCCGCAGCACCAGGTGCTCGACGCCCTGCACCAGGTTGTTCTGGACCGTCACGGGGATGGTGGCACTGCGGCCGGAGAGTTTCGTCTCCGACTTGTCGATCAGCCTGACCTGGCCGATGAGCGTGTCGAGGTACGACTCGACGCCGCTCCGGTAGATCGCGGCCTCGGATTGCCGACCTCTCCACGACACGGACATCGACCGGTTCAGGGCACGTCCGAACGGGGTCACCACCCGGGACTGGTCGGAGAGGATCACCTTGAACTTGTCGAGCTTGGCCTGCGTCCTCTCGATCTGCTCGAACGCCGTACGCGGCAGCTCGTGCTTGCGCAACGAGGAGGGGTACGCGGAGGCCGAGGGGACCTTGGTGGTGGCGGAGGCGTCCGGTTCGGCCTCGGCGGCCGCCGTGAGGTCCTGCGGCTCGGACCAGGTTCCGTCCTGGAGGATCGTGAGCGCCTCGGCCATCGCCCGGGCCTGGCTCGCGGACGGCGTGCGCTGCGGCGCGACGACGACACTGCGCTGCTTCCCCGTCTGCAGGCCGAGGGTCAGGCTCTGGGCCAGGAACCGCTGCACAGCGAGCGTGGAGGTGGAGGCCTTGATCATGTCGCCCTGGAACGCCGTGGACAGCCGTGCGTCCGCGACGACGGCCGTGGTGCCGCCGCCGATGGGCCGGGAGGCGGAGGGCGTGTACGACAGGCCGCCGGTCTCCTTGAAGGTGTCGCTGCGGGCGATCACCTTGTCGGCTCCGGCGGATGTGGCGACCTTGACGATGGAGGGGTCGACGGCGCCGTTGACGGGCCAGGCGAAGTCCGTGACGGGTTTGACGTGGAGGATGGCCTCCACGGTCCCGGCGACGTCGGTGGCTTCCTTGAGGTGGCCCAGCGAGCCGGTGACGGACGTGCCGTTGTGCGCGAGGGAAGCCAGGTCGGGGTCGCCGAACGGCAGCACGACGACCTCTTCGTCCGTCACGGCCTGCTGCACCTCGGTGAGCCATCGCTTGGCGACCGACTGGTGGCTGCCGACGACGGTGTCGTCACCCTCGCCGGGGATCTCGTAACGTTCGGTCATCGCCTCGACGGACGCCAGCAGGTCCGGATCGATCACCCAGGTGACGTCGAGGTCCTTGCCCAGCGCCACCATCCGGTCCAGTCGGCCGCCCGGGGAGATCTCCTTGGCCAGGTCGTCGTCGTGGAAGACCGGCGTCTGCTGCTCGTCCGAACCCGTCTCCGCCGTCATGTGGACGGTGGAGATCAGCGGCCACATGAACGTCGTCTTCGTCTTCGTACCGGCTTCGTCGGGCTGCCACGGCAGGAACGTGTGCTGGACGCCGAGGGGCTGTTCCCACGGTTGGTCGGAGGTCTCCCCGGAGAGTGCGACGGCCAGCTGGTAGACGCCGTCCTGCCCGAGGTCCAGCTTGTCCACCGGCACCGAGATGGTGAAGGACTGCGAGACACCCGGAGTGAGCTCGGCGAACTCCTCGGAGTACTTGCCGCCGACCTCCGGGCCGATGGAGCTCTGCAGATCGGTGCTGTTCCTGGCGACGCTGTCGATTCCCGAGCGGGTGTTCAGCAAGGGACCCACATGCAGTCCCACGTGGGCGTCGGTGACGGTCTGCTTGCCCTTGTTGGTCACCGTTCCGGACACGGTGACGGTGTCGCCCTCGGTGGGGGCGCCAGGGGTGAGGGTGTCGACCGAGACGGAGACCGAGCCCGCACCGGAGGTGGCCTGTGACGCGTCCGACTCCGCGGCGTTCGCGGGGGGCGCGGCGGGCAGCTGGACGAGCCCCGCCAGCAGGGGCGCTCCGGCGAGCAGGGCTCCGGTACGCCGCAGCCAGCGGCGGGCAGGTGAGGGACTGGTTCCCTGGAAGTCTGCCGCCTCGGCCACGCGCTCGCCCGTCCCTCGTCTTCGTCAATGGTTGTCGGAATGTGCGTCCACGCATGGTAACGATGCGCGCCAGGAGGAAGTGCCGCGGACCGGTCCACAAGATCGGCAGGCATGGGCTTGTCCGTGTATCGACGGTGGTGTCCTTGTACACGTCATGGAGGAGCCCTCGGTGGTTCCGGCCACGTACCCTCTTCTGTTGTGCCGAACGCCAACGAAGAAACCAGTGCCCTGAGCCAGGCGCAGGACCGCGCCGTGAGTGAACTGCTGCGGGTCGCCCCTGTCGCCGACGACCTTGCCCGCCGCTTTCAGGAAGCCGGGTTCTCACTCGCCCTGGTGGGCGGCTCGGTGCGGGACGCGCTGCTGGGCCGCCTCGGCAACGATCTGGACTTCACGACCGACGCCCGCCCGCAGGACGTACTGAAGATCATGCGTCCCTGGGCGGACGCCGTCTGGGACGTCGGGATCGCCTTCGGCACGGTCGGTGCGCAGAAGGAAGCCCGCGTCGAGGACGCCGACCGGAGCTTCCAGATCGAGGTGACCACCTATCGTTCGGAAGCGTACGACCGCACCTCACGCAAGCCGGAGGTGTCGTACGGCGACTCGATCGAGGAAGACCTGGTCCGCCGTGACTTCACGGTGAACGCGATGGCCGTCGCGCTGCCGGAGAAGCGGTTCATCGATCCGTACGGCGGTCGCGTCGACCTGGCCGCGCGGGTGCTGCGCACCCCGGGCACGCCTGAGGAGTCCTTCTCGGACGATCCGCTGCGGATGATGCGGGCCGCCCGTTTCGCCGCCCAGCTCGACTTCGAGGTGGCACCCGAGGTCGTCACGGCGATGAAGGAGATGGCCGGGCGCATCGAGATCGTCTCCGCCGAGCGCGTACGGGACGAGCTGAACAAGCTGATCCTCTCCGCGTACCCGCGCAAGGGACTGTCCCTGCTCGTGGACACCGGGATCGCCGAGTACGTGCTGCCCGAGCTGCCGGCCCTGCACCTGGAGCGGGACGAGCACCACCGGCACAAGGACGTCTACGACCACACGCTGATCGTCCTGGAGCAGGCGATGGCCCTGGAGGAGGACGGTCCCGATCTGACCCTTCGCCTGGCGGCCCTGCTGCACGACATCGGCAAGCCGCGCACGCGGCGTTTCGAGAAGGACGGCCGCGTCTCGTTCCACCACCACGAAGTGGTCGGAGCGAAGATGACCAAGAAGCGCATGACGGCGCTCAAGTACTCCAACGAGCTGGTGAAGGACGTCTCGCGTCTCGTCGAACTCCATCTGCGCTTCCACGGTTACGGCATGGGAGAGTGGACGGACTCCGCCGTGCGTCGCTATGTCCGTGACGCCGGACCGCTTCTCGGTCGGCTCCACAAGCTGACCCGTTCGGACTGCACCACGCGCAACCGGCGCAAGGCCGCCGCGCTCTCCCGTGCGTACGACGGACTGGAAGCGCGCATCGCCCAGCTTCAGGAGCAGGAGGAGCTGGACGCCATTCGCCCGGACCTCGACGGCAACCAGATCATGGAGATCCTCGGCGTCAAGCCGGGTCCGGCCGTCGGCCAGGCGTACAAGCACCTTCTGGAGCTCCGGCTGGAGAACGGCCCGATGGGGCACGACGCGGCGGTGGCGGCGCTCAAGGAGTGGTGGGCCGGTCGGCAGGCCTGAGGATGTGCCACGGGGTGATGTTTCACGTGAAACATCACCCCGTGGGCATGCGTGAGGGGTGGCGTTTCACGTGAAACGCCACCCCTCGTCGTCTGTCCTACTTGTCCTTCAGGCAGAGGAGGAAGCTCTGGCTGCCGTTGGTCTCCGTGTACACGTACTCGAAGTCCTTGGCTGCCGCGTCGCACTTGCTCTGAGCCGTGAGGCCGGAGAAGTCGCCCTCGATCTTGGCGAGCACCGTGTACTGCGCCTTCGTGTCACCGCAGTCGACGACCTCGAGGTCCGGGTTGTTGTCGTTCGTGCTGCCCCGGTGCATGCAGTCGCCGACGGCGGCGGTGTTGGCGTCGTCCTGGCTGGTGATCCAGCCGCCGATGGCCACACCGGCGACGATCAGGACGATGACGATGTTCTTGATCGTCTTGAAGCTGAGCTTGCGACCCTGCTGTGGGGGAACCGGCGCACCCGGCGGGGGGAAACCGGGCTGGCCCGCCTGCTGGGAGAAGGGGGCCTGGCCCTGGGGCTGGCCGTAGGGCTGCTGCTGGCCCTGCGCGAACGGATTGCCCTGAGGCGGCGGAGTGGTCACGTGGGGGTCCCCCTAGAACATGAGTGCGTGGCGCGAAAGACGCGAACGCACGGGTGCGTGGCGCGAAAGACGCGTTGATAAGACGCACGTAAGCTACCGGCCCGCACTGACAACTCCGTGGCCCAATAAGGCTCTGTGGCGTTGATGTGACACTTACTGACGCTCAAAACGCGCCATACCCACAGCTACTGCCCCGTAGATAACGGCGATCGTTACCACCAGCGGGACCGATCGGCCGTCCGGCGGGAGCATCAGGGCGGCCACTCCCGCGGCGCCGACGAAGGCCACGTTGAACAGGACGTCGTACACGGAGAAGATCCGGCCACGGAAGTCGTCGTCGACACAGGCCTGGACGACGGTGTCCGTGGCGATCTTCGCGCCCTGGGTGGTCAGGCCCAGGACGAACGCCCCGGCCAGCAAGGGGCCGGAGGCGAAGGGCAGGCCGAGCGCCGGCTCCAGTACGGCCGCCGCCGCGGCGCACACCGCGATCCAGCGGCCGGGGCCGAGCCGTCCCGCGGCCCAGGGCGTGAGGACGGCAGCGGCGAAGAAACCGGCGCCGGACACGCCCAACGCCAGCCCCAGCAGGGCGAGTCCCTCGTCGGTGGTCGATGTCAGGGCGTACCGGCAGAGCATCAGCAGCATGACGAGCATCGCGCCGTAGCAGAACCGCATGAGCGACATCGCCGTGAGCGCCCAGGCGGCCTCCCTGCGCCGGGGCGCGGCGAGGTGCCGTACGCCCGCCATCAGGTCCCGAGCGGTCCCGGTGAGTGCCGTGGCCAGCCGGGGGTGTACCAACGCGCGGTCGGGACCGAGCAGTTCCTTCGCGATGCGGAGCGATGCCACGGCCGCGCACAGGTACAGCGCGGCGCCCACGAGCACCACGGCCGCGTCGGAGTCGGCGACGACCAGGCGGACGACGAAGGCGAGACCACCGCCCGCGGTCGCGGCGAGCGTTCCGGCGGTCGGGGAAAGGGAGTTGGCGACGACCAGTCGCTCGCTGTCCACCACGCGCGGCAGTGCGGCGGACAGCCCGGCGAGGACGAAGCGGTTGACGCCCGTGACGCACAGGGCGGCGACGAAGAGGAGCCAGTCGGGCACCCGGCCGAGGATCAGGAGGGCGGTCACCGAGGCCATCAGGGCGCGCAGCAGGTTGCCGTACAGGAAGACCTGACGGCGGCGCCAGCGGTCCAGGAGGACTCCCGCGAAGGGGCCGACCACGGAGTACGGGAGGAGCAGGACCGCCATCGCGGAGGCGATCGCCGTGGCCGACGTCTGCTTCTCGGGGGAGAAGACCACGTAGGCGGCGAGCGCGACCTGGAAGACGCCGTCGGCGCCCTGGGAGAGCAGCCGGACGGCCAGCAGGCGCCTGAAGCCCTGGAGACGCAGCAGGACGCGCAGGTCACGGACGACGGCCATGGGGCACAGCCTCACATACGGAGAGGGTCTCCGGGCCGTACGACCCGGAGACCCTCAACTGCCCACAAGGGGAGGTCTCAGCGCTCGACCTGGCCCTGGATGAACTTCTCGACGTTCTCGCGGGCCTCGTCGTCGAAGTACTGCACCGGCGGGGACTTCATGAAGTACGAGGACGCCGAGAGGATCGGGCCGCCGATGCCCCGGTCCTTGGCGATCTTCGCGGCGCGCAGGGCGTCGATGATGACGCCGGCGGAGTTCGGGGAGTCCCAGACCTCGAGCTTGTACTCCAGGTTCAGCGGGACGTCACCGAAGGCGCGGCCCTCGAGGCGGACGTAGGCCCACTTGCGGTCGTCCAGCCAGGCCACGTAGTCGGACGGGCCGATGTGGACGTTCTTCTCGCCGAGGTCCCGGTCGGGGATCTGCGAGGTGACGGCCTGCGTCTTGGAGATCTTCTTGGACTCGAGGCGGTCGCGCTCGAGCATGTTCTTGAAGTCCATGTTGCCGCCGACGTTCAGCTGCATCGTGCGGTCCAGGACGACACCGCGGTCCTCGAACAGCTTCGCCATGACGCGGTGCGTGATGGTGGCGCCGACCTGCGACTTGATGTCGTCACCGACGATCGGGACGCCCGCCTCGGTGAACTTGTCCGCCCACTCCTTGGTGCCGGCGATGAAGACCGGGAGGGCGTTGACGAAGGCGACCTTGGCGTCGATGGCGCACTGGGCGTAGAACTTCGCCGCGTCCTCGGAGCCGACAGGCAGGTAGCAGACGAGGACGTCGACCTGCTTGTCCTTGAGGACCTGGACGACGTCGACCGGGGCCTCGGCGGACTCCTCGATGGTCTCCCGGTAGTACTTGCCGAGACCGTCGAGGGTGTGGCCGCGCTGGACCTGGACGCCGCTGTTCGGCACGTCGCAGATCTTGATGGTGTTGTTCTCGGAGGCGCCGATGGCGTCCGCGAGGTCCAGGCCGACCTTCTTGGCGTCCACGTCGAAGGCGGCGACGAACTCGATGTCACGGACGTGGTAGTCGCCGAACTGGACATGCATCAGGCCCGGGACCTTGGACGCCGGATCGGCGTCCTTGTAGTACTCGACGCCCTGCACCAGCGATGCGGCGCAGTTGCCCACGCCGACGATGGCTACGCGAACCGAACCCATTCCGGTTGCTCCCTGTGTGTACGAGTGAGGCCCTTCAGGGGTCTCACGTGGCGGTGTCGTCGGGCGTATCCGGCCGGGGGTCGTCCCCGGGCCGGGGCAGGCCGCCCGTCGCTCCAGATGTGGTGTCCTGCTGAGCGGTTCCCCCGGTGGCGGACCCCTTCAGGTCCCGCCCGGCCCGCTCGCTCTCGATGAGCTCGTTCAGCCAGCGCACTTCGCGCTCCACGGACTCCATCCCGTGGCGCTGGAGTTCGAGCGTGTAGTCGTCGAGGCGCTCCCGGGTCCGGGCCAGGGAGGCGCGCATCTTCTCGAGGCGCTCCTCCAGCCGGCTGCGGCGGCCCTCGAGCACGCGCATGCGCACGTCGCGCGACGTCTGCCCGAAGAAGGCGAACCGCGCGGCGAAGGTCTCGTCCTCGTACGCGTCGGGTCCCGTCTGGGAGAGCAACTGCTCGAAGTGCTCCTTGCCCTCCGCCGTCAACCGGTAGACGATCTTGGCGCGGCGCCCCGCGAGCGGGGCCGCCAGGGCGTCCTCGGCGGTGTTCCCCGGTTCCTCGATCAACCAGCCGTTGGCGAGCAGCGTCTTGAGGCAGGGGTAGAGCGTCCCGTAGCTGAACGCACGGAACACGCCCAGTGACGTATTGAGTCGTTTGCGCAGCTCATAGCCATGCATCGGAGATTCGCGGAGCAGGCCGAGTACGGCGAACTCGAGGATCCCGGAACGCCGGCTCATCGTCGCCTCCCCTCTGCCGCGGTCATGCCGTGACGGGCTCGTGTGCGGCTCATCGCCGTCATTATGCCGAGCTGATGTATCGACTCGATACATCACGACGATAGAACGGCCTCCTGGATGCGACAAGGGGGAAAAAGGTGAACGGGATCACATCGCCGATTCATCGAGAGCAAGTTGCCTGATTTGAGGTGAACTTCTGTGCTCGGCGGGTTTTGGTGGTGCGTAGTCTGTGCGCCATGCACACCACCGGGAACCGAGTGACGCCCGGGGGCGTCTTGGTCCCCGGCGTAGTACGGGTGAATGCGCGAAGCGCCGCATCCGTACTTCGGGGGGACCGGAAACCAGCCGCCGTTTCCAGGCGCGCAAAGGTGCGCCTGCCCGAGGAGTAGTCGTTCGATGAGCGAGCACCGTCGCAAACCGCCGCAGCCGCAGGGAGGCGGACGTGCCGCGGCCCGACGCGGCCAGTCCGGTTCGTCCTCCGGCCGCCGCGCGGCACCGCGAGGCGCCACCGGGTCTCCGTCCGATGCCTATGGGTCGGGCTCCCGCGGCTCGGGGGGTGAGGAACATACGTACGGCAGCCGCGCCGAGGCACGACGCGCGACGCAGAGAGGCGGAGGCCGCCGTGCCGGCACCGCCGGCCCCGGTCGGGGCGGGGGGCGCGCGGCACCTCCCGGAAAGAAGCGGATCATCGACTATCCGCGCTTCGACAAGGACGGCTGGCGCCGCTGGATGCCGTCCTGGAAGCTCGTGTCCGGGCTGTGCCTCGCCTTCTTCGGCAGCCTGGTCGCCGTGGCCGGGATCGGGTACGCCATGGTGAGCGTGCCCAACGAGAACACCGCCGCGTTGTCCGAGAACAACGTCTACTACTGGGCCGACGGCAAGCAGATGGTCGCCACCGGGGCCGGTCAGAACCGGCAGAACGTGACGATCGACCGCATCCCCGAGGCCATGCAGTGGGCGGTGATCTCGGCCGAGAACAAGAGCTTCTACGAAGACTCGGGCATCGACCCCATGGGCATCGCCCGGGCGCTCGGCAACATGGCCACGGGCGGTGACACCCAGGGTGGTTCGACGATCACCCAGCAGTTCGTGAAGAACACCTACCTGAGCCAGGAGCAGACGGTCTCCCGGAAGTTCAAGGAGATGTTCATCTCGATCAAGGTGGGCACCAAGCTCTCCAAGGACAAGATCCTCCAGGGCTACCTGAACACCTCGTACTACGGCCGTGGCGCCTACGGCATCCAGGCCGCCGCCCAGACCTACTACGGCAAGGACGCGATCGACCTCACGCCCAGTGAGTGCGCCTTCCTCGCCGCGCTGCTCAAGGGGCCGACGTACTACGACCCCGCGGGCAACGTGAACCTCGACTCCTCCGCCACCGCCGAGAAGAACCGTGAGCGTTCCGAGGAGCGCTGGTCCTGGATCCTCGAGCAGATGCACACGGACAAGCACCTCTCGGACGCCGAGTACCAGGAGGCGTCCAAGGAGTACCCCGAGCCCCAGGGCCGCAAGGCGACCAAGGGCATGACCGGCCAGGTCAGCTACCTCGTCGACACGGCGAAGCGCTACGTCCTGAAGAACTCCGACATCACGGAGGCGCAGTTCGACCAGGGCGGCTACCAGATCTACACGACCTTCGAGAAGGACAAGGTCGACGCGCTGGCCAAGGCCGTGAAGAAGGTCGAGAAGGAGAAGCTCGACCCGGAGAAGCGCGAGAAGGACCAGCACGTCCAGTTCGGCGCGGCGTCGGTGAAGCCCAACGACGGTGCGATCGTCGCTCTCTACGGCGGTGCCGGTTTCGAGAACGGTCACTTCAACAACAACGCGGACACCTCGGGTGTCCCCGTCGGCTCGACGTGGAAGCCGTTCGTGCTGGCCGCCGCTATGGAGCACGGCACGTACAAGACCAATGGCGAAGGCGTCTCGCCGCAGAGCAAGTACAACGGCAACGACCATCTGCAGATCAGGAACAACGACGGTTCCCTCGTCCTCAAGAAGGACAACACGCCCTTCTACCAGGAGAACGAAACCGACTACAAGTGGGGTTACATCACCCTGCACAAGGCGATGGAGCAGTCCGTCAACACCCCCTTCGTGCAGCTCGGCATGGACGTGGGGATGAAGAACGTGGCGGACGTCGCCGAGAAATCCGGCATCCTGAAGGACAGCTTCGCCGACCTCAACGCGTCGTTCGCCCTGGGCACGTCGACCCCCAGCGCGATCCGCATGGCCGACGCCTACGCGACCTTCGCAGCGTCTGGCAAGCAGGCCGACCCGTACTCGGTCACCGCCGTCAAGCACAAGGGGTCGGAACTGCCCGGCTTCGAGAAGCCGCGCGTCAAGCAGGCGATGCCGGAGAACGTGGCGAACAACGTCACCAGTGTCCTCGAGAACGTGATCGAGAACGGTACCGGTTACCGGGCGCAAGGACTGGGGCGTGCGGCAGCCGGCAAGACGGGTACCACCGACAAGAACAAGTCCGCGTGGTGGGTCGGCTACACCCAGCAGCTCGCGACCTCGGTCGCCATGTTCCGCGAGGACCCCAAGGACCACGAACTGCTCTCCATGAACGGCACGGCGGGTGATGAATCCATCCACGGTGGTGACGTTCCCACGCAGATCTGGACCGAGTACATGAAGGTCGCGCTGAAGGGCGAGGACGACCCCGGATTCCCCAAGGCCGAGAAGATCGGCGAGATCGCGGACGGAATCGGAGCGCCGTCTCCCACCCCGACGGCCACGGAGACCGAGGAGGAAGAGGAGAAGGAGACGCCGTCGGCGCCTCCGTCGCCCACGGAGACCGAGACCACGCCGCCGCCACCGACCAACACCGCCACGTGCAGGCCGTTCGACTTCAACTGCGAAGACGACGGCGAGGAATCGGGCGGCACCGATGCGGGCGGCACGGACAGCGGCGGCACCGACGGAGGCGCGACCAGTTCGCCGGATCCCACGACCAGCAGCGACACCGGAAACAGCAGAGGCAGCGGCAACGGCAACGGAAGTGACGGCGGTCTCTTCGGTTAGTCGGCTTATCGCCCGGCTTGGGTGTTTCACGTGAAACATGGGCCGCCGCACCCGCGGGTGCGGCGGCCCTCGGCGTATCCCCAGCCATATGCGGCAGGATGTGCGGCATGCCCAGTGGAGAATCGACGCAAGCGAGCGTCCACGAGCCGGAGCCGGTGCGGCCGACCGAGGAGGACCGGGTCGCCGCGGCCGGCAGCGAGCTGATCGGCGGTCCGCTCGGGCGGCGCGCTCTGACCGGGACCTCCTGGTGGACCCCGGTGCGGGTGATCGCGCTCGTGGCGATCGGCATGTTCGCCCTCGGTCTGGTGCAGAAGGCGCCCTGCTACAACGGCGCCTGGTTCTTCGGCGCCAGTTCCCAGTACACGCATGCGTGCTACTCGGACATCCCGCACCTCTACCAGGGGCGCGGCTTCGCCGACGGGCTGGTGCCGTACTTCGACAGGCTCCCCGGGGACATGGAGTACCTCGAGTACCCGGTGCTGACCGGCCTGTTCATGGAGGTCGCCGCCTGGCTCACCCCCGGCAGCGGCAGCATCCAGGACCAGGAGCAGTGGTACTGGATGGTCAACGCCGGGATGCTCATGGTGTGCGCGGCCGTCATCGTCGTCTGCGTGACCCGTACGCACGCGCGGCGGCCCTGGGACGGCCTGCTGGTCGCCCTGGCACCGGCCTTCGCGCTGACCGCGACCATCAACTGGGACCTGCTGGCGATCGCTCTGACGGCCGCCGCGATGCTGATGTGGTCGCGGGGACGCTCCCTCGCCTTCGGGGTCCTCCTCGGGCTCGCCACGGCCGCCAAGCTCTACCCCGTGCTGCTGCTCGGGCCGCTGCTGGTGCTGTGCTGGCGCGCGGGACGATGGCGGGCGTACGGCGCGGCCCTGGGCGGCGCGGCCGTCGCCTGGCTCGTCGTGAACGGGCCCGTGATGCTCTTCGCGTTCGACGGCTGGTCGAAGTTCTACACGTTCAGCCAGGAGCGAGGCGTCGATTTCGGATCCTTCTGGCTGATCCTGGCGCAGAACTCGGACGAACCGCTGAGCACCGACACGGTCAACACGCTCGCCACGGCGCTGATGCTGCTGTGCTGCGCGGGCGTCGCGGCGCTCGCGCTCATGGCTCCCCGGCGGCCGCGTTTCGCCCAGCTCGCCTTCCTGATCGTCGCGGCGTTCATCCTCACCAACAAGGTCTACTCGCCGCAGTACGTCCTGTGGCTGGTGCCGCTGGCGGCCCTCGCCCGGCCGAAGTGGCGGGACTTCCTCGTCTGGCAGGCCTGCGAGGTGGCGTACTTCCTGGGCATCTGGATGTACCTCGCCTACACGACCAGCGGGGACGCCCACAAGGGACTGCCCACCGACGGCTACCACTGGGCGATCGGCGTACATCTGCTGGGGACGCTCTACCTGTGCGCCATGGTGCTGCGCGACATCCTGATGCCGGAGCGGGACCCGGTGCGCCGGTCCGGTGACGACGATCCTTCGGGCGGGGTGCTGGACGGGGCGGAGGACGTGTTCGTGCTCGGCCCCGCGGCCCACCCGGCGCGGCACGCGGCCCACTTCGAGGGGACCCCGGTCGAATGGGGCAGGAAGGAAGCCACCGGAGGTTCGCTCTGAGCGAACAGCCGGGAGCGCGGCGCGGCTCAGGCACGGGAAAGGCCGTACACGGGGAACCGTGTACGGCCTTTCCCGCTGTCAACGCGTGCGGGGCCTTCTCGCCGTCAGCGGTCGACGAGCCGGTCGAACTGCGTGGTGGTGTGCCGGAGATGGGCCACCAGCTCCTCGCCCACCTTCGGTTCCGGTGCGTCCGCGGGCACGAACAGGATCGACACCTGCATGTGCGGCGGTTCGGCGAACCAGCGCTGCTTGCCGCCCCAGACGAACGGCGAAAGGTTCCGGTTGACCGTGGCGAGGCCGGCGCGGGCGACGCCCTTGGCGCGCGGCATGACGCCGTGCAGGGCCTTGGGAGCCTCCAGGCCCACCCCGTGCGACGTACCGCCCGCCACGACCACCAGGTAACCGTCGGAGGCGGCCTTCTGCTGCCGGTAGCCGAACCGGTCCCCCTTGGCGACGCGCGTGACGTCCAGCACCGCGCCCCGGTACTCGGTGGCCTCGTGGTCCCCCAGCCAGAGCCGGGTGCCGATCCGGGCGCGGAAGCGGGTCTGCGGGAACTGCTGCCGCAGCCGGGCGAGGTCGTCGGCCTTGAGATGGCTCACGAACATGGTGTGCAGCGGGAGACGGGCCGCCCGCAGGCGGTCCATCCAGCCGATGACCTCCTCGACGGCGTCCGAGCCGTCGGTGCGGTCCAGCGGCAGGTGGATGGCGAAGCCCTCCAGCCGGACGTTCTCTATCGCCGAGTGCAGCTGGGGCAGGTCCTGCTCGCTGATGCCGTGCCGCTTCATCGAGGACATCACCTCGATGACCACCCGGGCACCGACCAGGCCGTACACGCCGTCGACGGACGACACCGAGCGGATGACCCGGTCCGGCAGCGGCACCGGCTCCTCGCCGCGCCGGTACGGCGTCAGCACCAGCAGGTCACCGCCGAACCAGTCCTTGATCCGGGCGGCCTCGTACGTCGTACCGACCGCGAGGACGTCCGAGCCCAGCCGGGTGGCCTCCTCGGCCAGCCGCTCGTGGCCGAAGCCGTAGCCGTTGCCCTTGCAGACCGGGACCAGTCCCGGGAACTGCTCCTGCACGTGCTTGTGATGCGCCCGCCAGCGCGCGGTGTCGACGTAGAGCGTGAGCGCCATGGCCGGACCTGGAACCTTTCTCGTGGCTGCGGTGTGTCAGAGGTAGGGGAGTTCGGGGAGCCGTCGGAGCGGCGCGACCGGGGTCAGCGGCGCGACATGTAGATGTCGAGCGCCTTGTGGAGCAGTTTGTTCAGCGGGAAGTCCCACTCGCCGAGGTACTCGGCGGCCTGGCCGCCGGTGCCCACCTTGAACTGGATCAGGCCGAAGAGGTGGTCGGTCTCGTCCAGCGAGTCGGAGATGCCGCGCAGGTCGTAGACGGTCGCGCCGAGCGCGTAGGCGTCACGCAGCATCCGCCACTGCATCGCGTTCGAGGGCCGGACCTCGCGGCCGATGTTGTCGGAGGCGCCGTAGGAGTACCAGACGTGCCCGCCGACGATCAGCATCGTCGCCGCGGACAGGTTCACGCCGTTGTGCCGGGCGAAGTACAGCCGCATGCGGTTGGGGTCCTCGGTGTTGAGGGCCGTCCACATGCGCTGGAAGTACGACAGCGGGCGGGGCCGGAAGTGGTCGCGCACGGCCGTGATCTCGTACAGCCGCTGCCACTCGGGCAGATCGTCGTAGCCGCCCTGGACGACCTCGACGCCGGCCTTCTCCGCCTTCTTGATGTTGCGGCGCCACAGCTGGTTGAAGTTCTTGTGGACCTCTTCCAGAGCACGGTTGGCCAGCGGCACCTGGTAGACGTAGCGGGGCTGGACGTCTCCGAACCCGGCGCCGCCGTCCTCACCCTGCTGCCAGCCCATGCGGCGCAACTTGTCGGCGACCTCGAAGGCGCGGGGCTCGATGAAGTCGGCCTCCAGGTCGCGCAGGCGCTTCACGTCCTGGTCCTGGATGCCCCTCTTGATGGTCGAGGCCTCCCAGCGCCGGATGATCACCGGCGGGCCCATCTTCACCGAGAACGCGCCCTGCTGCTTCAGATGGGCGAGCATCGGCTCGATCCATTCCTGAAGATTCGGCGCGAACCAGTTGATGACCGGGCCCTCGGGCAGATAGGCGAGGTAGCGCTTGATCTTGGGCAGCTGCCGGTAGAGGACGAGACCGGCACCGACCAGCTCACCGGTCCGGTCGTCGAACCAGCCGAGGTTCTCCGAACGCCATTCCGCCTTGACATCGGCCCAGGCCGGGACCTGCATGTGACTCGCCGACGGCAGGCTCTGGATGTAGGCCAGATGCTGCTCTCGGCTGATGGTCCTCAGGGTCAGGCTCATTCGGGGCGCTCCTCGGGCTGGTGTGTCCCCATGGGTTCAGGGGCTCCGGCTCTCGCGCGAAGCCTACTGCGCCTCGGGGGCGCCCCGGTTGGGCGCACGGGACCTTCGCCCCGGCCCGTCGTCGACCGGGGCGTTCGGCGGTGTTCGAAAAAGAGCGGTGTCCGACGTCAGTCGAAGAGGCCCCCGTGCGCCATGCCCAGGAAGAACCCGACCGCCGCGGCACCGAGGCCCAGGACGAGGCCGAAGCGCTCGCGGGTCGTCACCGAGATCCACTGGCCGTACGCGCCGGTGAGGATCCCCACCAGGCCGGCCCAGGAACTGAGCAGGTGCAGATGGTGGAACATCGCCGTGATGAAGGACGTGACGCCCAGCACCAGGGTCACCGCCATGAGGGTGTCCTGGAGCGGGTGGGGCTTGCCGTCCGTGGCGAAAAGGCCTCCGGTGGTGTTGGGTCGCAATGCCTGTGCCATGGGGCACCTCCTGCGAAAGGCGGCGGATCGTAGCGCCGTACACACCCGATGTGTACAGATTGGCCGTCCCCGCGGCCGGATTTCAACCGGAAGCCGCTGTGCGGGTACTCTGTACCGTCCGCACCGGTGTCTGTCCGGACAGAGCCAGGCGAGTCGAGGAAGGGCCACGGTCCGCTCCGGCCGGCCTGGTAGATCGCCGCCCGGCCTCGATTGTCAGTGGCGGCTGTTTTACTGACAGGCATCGTTGCAGCAACGCATCACGACCCTCCTGCCACGGAACGACCGTGGCCGCTGAGTCCAAAGGAGGTGGGTTCCACATGCGTCACTACGAGGTGATGGTCATCCTCGACCCCGACACCGAGGAGCGCGCTGTCTCCCCGCTGATCGAGAACTTCCTCTCTGTCGTCCGTGACGGCGGCGGAAAGGTCGAGAAGGTCGACACCTGGGGCCGTCGTCGTCTCTCGTACGAGATCAAGAAGAAGCCCGAGGGCATCTACTCGGTCATCGACCTGCAGGCCGAGCCTGCGGTCGTCAAGGAGCTCGACCGCCAGATGAACCTGAACGAGTCGGTCCTCCGGACCAAGGTCCTCCGCCCCGAGACCCACTGAGCTCTTCCGCTCAGTCGATCCCGGGACTCGAGTAGCAGCACAAGCAGCCAGCAGCAAACCCGCCGAGAGGTTCCCCATGGCAGGCGAGACCGTCATCACGGTCGTCGGCAATCTTGTCGACGACCCCGAGCTGCGCTTCACCCCGTCCGGTGCGGCCGTCGCGAAGTTCCGTGTCGCGTCGACCCCCCGCACCTTCGACCGCCAGACGAACGAATGGAAGGACGGCGAGAGCCTGTTCCTGACCTGCTCGGTCTGGCGTCAGGCGGCGGAGAACGTCGCCGAGTCGCTCCAGCGAGGCATGCGCGTCATCGTGCAGGGCCGGCTGAAGCAGCGGTCCTACGAGGACCGTGAGGGCATCAAGCGCACGGTCTACGAGCTGGACGTCGAGGAAGTCGGCGCCAGCCTGCGCAACGCCACGGCCAAGGTCACCAAGACCACCGGCCGCGGTGGTCAGCAGGGTGGCGGCGGCTACGGCGGCGGTGGCGGCCAGGGCGGCAGCGGCTGGGGCGGCGGCCCCGGCGGTGGCCAGCAGGGCGGCGGCGCTCCCGCCGACGACCCGTGGGCGACCGGCGCTCCCGCCGGCGGCCAGCAGGGCGGTGGCGGCGGCTGGGGCGGCGGCTCCGGCGGCAACGGCGGCGGCTACTCGGACGAGCCCCCCTTCTAGGCGGGCCGTACCCACACTTCTTGATCACACAGGAGAAACATCATGGCGAAGCCGCCTGTGCGCAAGCCGAAGAAGAAGGTCTGCGCATTCTGCAAGGACAAGGTCACGTACGTGGACTACAAGGACACGAACATGCTGCGGAAGTTCATTTCCGACCGCGGCAAGATCCGTGCCCGCCGCGTGACCGGCAACTGCACGCAGCACCAGCGTGACGTCGCCACGGCTGTCAAGAACAGCCGTGAGATGGCGCTGCTGCCCTACACCTCCACCGCGCGATAAGGGAAGGGTGACCGACTCATGAAGATCATCCTCACCCACGAGGTCTCCGGCCTCGGTGCCGCGGGCGACGTCGTCGACGTCAAGGACGGCTACGCTCGCAACTACCTGGTTCCGCGGAAGCTCGCGATCCGTTGGACCAAGGGTGGCGAGAAGGACGTCGAGCAGATCCGTCGTGCTCGCAAGATCCACGAGATCCAGACCATCGAGCAGGCCAACCAGGTGAAGGCCCAGCTCGAGGGCGTCAAGGTCCGTCTGGCCGTCCGCTCCGGCGACGCCGGTCGTCTCTTCGGTTCCGTCACCCCGGCAGACATCGCTTCGGCGATCAAGGCCGCCGGCGGTCCCGAGGTCGACAAGCGCCGCATCGAGCTCGGCTCGCCGATCAAGACGCTGGGCGCCCACGAGACGTCCGTGCGTCTGCACCCCGAGGTGGCCGCCAAGGTCGCCATCGAGGTCGTCGCCGGCTGAGTGCCGCGCTCGCTGACGCAGTGAGCATGGGGGCCGCACCCTTCGGGGTGCGGCCCCCATCGTCGTGTTCCACGTGAAACGGTCAGCGTGCGGCACCCGTGACGATCCAGCGGCCGGAGCGCGTGCGGAGCCACAGGGTCAGCATCCGCACGGTCATCATGAGCGTCATCGTGGCCCACAGCGCGGTGAGTCCGCCTCCGAGTGAGGGGACCAGCAGGGCGGCGGGAGTGAACACCGCGAGGGTCAGCAGCATCGCCCAGGCCAGGTACGGTCCGTCGCCCGCGCCCATCAGGACCCCGTCCAGGACGAAGACGACGCCGCAGACCGGCTGGGACAACGCCACCAGCACCAGGGCGGGCAGCGCCGCGTCCGTGACCGTGGTGTCACTGGTGAACAGGGGCAGGAACACCGGTCGGGCGAGCACCACCAGGACGCCGAGGACGACACCGACCGCGATACCCCACTCGACCATGCGGCGGCATGCCTCACGGGCACCTCGGACGTCACCGGCGCCCAGATAGCGTCCGATGATGGCCTGCCCGGCGATGGCGATGGCATCCAGCGCGAAGGCGAGCAGGCTCCACAGGGAGAGGACGATCTGGTGGGCCGCGATGTCGGAGTCGCCGAGACGTGCGGCGACGGCTGTCGCGATCATCAGGATCGCCCGGAGTGAGAGGGTGCGCACCAGCAGCGGAACGCCTGCCTGTGCGGACGCCTTGATACCGGCGGCGTTCGGCCGCAGCGACGCCCCGTGCCTGCGCGCCCCGCGCAGCACCACGACCAGATAGACCGCGGCCATGCCGCACTGGGCGATGACGGTGCCCCATGCGGAGCCCGCGATGCCGAGGCCGGCGCCATAGACCAGCGCGACATTGAGCACACCGTTGGCGACGAAGCCGGCGAGGGCGACGTAGAGCGGTGTCCTGGTGTTCTGCAGTCCGCGGAGGACACCGGTCGCGGCGAGCACGATCAGCATGGCCGGTATGCCGAGCGCGGAGATCCGTAGATAGGTGGTCGCGTAGGGGGCTGCTGTGTCGGAGGCGCCGAAGAGGTCCACGAGGGCGGGTGCCGTGGGCAGGACGACGGCCATGACGGTGGCGCCGAGGAGGAGGGCCAGCCAGATTCCGTCGATGCCCTGGCGGATGGCCGACGGGAGGTCGCCGGCTCCGACGCGCCGGGCTACGGCGGCCGTGGTGGCGTAGGCCAGGAAGACGAAGACGCTCACGGCGGTCATCAGGAGGGCCGAGGCGACGCCGAGACCGGCGAGCTGTGCCGTGCCCAGATGGCCGACGATGGCGCTGTCCGCCATGACGAAGAGCGGCTCGGCGACGAGGGCGCCGAAGGCGGGGACTGCCAGCATGACGATTTCGCGGTCATGCCGCCGTCGAGCGGCTCCGGGCCGCACGGGGGCCTGTGTCATGTGCACCAATCTAATCGTCCACAGGTAAGAGATGCAAAGCTTTGGAGACCCTTACTTTGCGGCTCTGGGTGTGGGCTTGCGTACACCGCATGAAGCGATCTTGATCCGACTGGGAAACTTTTTCTTCTGCACAGCCGGTGGACGATGAAATTGCAGGTCAGAGCCTTGTTGATGGCAGAGGTGCGGGCTTGTTCACAGGGCTGTCCACCGGCTCGTGCACAGGTTTCGCCGAGTTCTCCACAGCATTGGGCCGGTCATCCACACGCCCTGTGGATAACCAGATTGGCTGTCGGTGCCGACGGGCCTACGGTGGTCCGGCGCTCGCTCCGTCCACCGGTTTCATCAACGCCACAAATCCGGCGCACGACAAGTGGAGTTGGGCCTCTTATCTGTCAGTGCCGTGCCGTAGAACAGAGAGGCACGGCTAGGTCCGTTCCGGCGGACGGGAGGAGGTTGCTCGGTGAGCATTTCCGAGCCCTTGGACGACCCGTGGGCCGAGAGCGGACCCAGTGATCGTCTGCCCGCCTCCCGGCGCCGCGAGGACCGGGACAGGGGCCGCGACGAGCAGCACGACCGCGGCCGGGACAACGGCGTGTGGGACGGCGGAGGCTCCGCGTTCGAAAGGGTGCCGCCGCAGGACCTCGAGGCCGAGCAGTCCGTGCTGGGCGGCATGCTGCTGTCCAAGGACGCCATCGCCGACGTCGTCGAGATCCTCAAGGGCCACGACTTCTACAAACCGGCCCACGAGACCATCTACACGGCCATCCTCGACGTCTACGCCAAGGGCGAGCCGGCCGACCCCATCACCATCGCCGCGGAGCTGACCAAGCGCGGTGAGATCAACAAGGTCGGCGGGGCCTCGTATCTGCACAACCTCGTCCAGACGGTGCCCACGGCGGCCAACGCGGCCTACTACGCGGAGATCGTGCACGAGCGTGCCGTGCTGCGCCGCCTGGTCGAGGCCGGTACACGCATCACGCAGATGGGATACGCGGCCGACGACGACGTCGACGAGATCGTCAACCGCGCGCAGGCGGAGATCTACGCGGTCACCGAGCAGCGCACCAGCGAGGACTACCTGCCGCTCGGCGACATCATGGAGGGCGCGCTCGACGAGATCGAGGCGATCGGATCGCGCAGCGGCGAGATGACCGGAGTGCCCACCGGGTTCACCGACTTCGACTCGCTCACCAACGGCCTGCACCCGGGACAGATGATCGTCATCGCCGCACGTCCCGCGATGGGCAAGTCGACGCTCGCCCTGGACTTCGCGCGGGCCGCCTCCATCAAGAACAACCTGCCGAGCGTCATCTTCTCGCTCGAGATGGGGCGCAACGAGATCGCGATGCGCCTGCTGTCCGCCGAGGCCCGGGTCGCCCTGCACCACATGCGCTCCGGCACGATGACCGACGAGGACTGGACCCGCCTGGCGCGCCGGATGCCGGACGTCTCGGCGGCGCCGCTCTACATCGACGACTCCCCGAACCTGTCGATGATGGAGATCCGTGCCAAGTGCCGTCGCCTCAAGCAGCGCAATGACCTGAAGCTGGTCGTCATCGACTACCTCCAGCTGATGCAGTCCGGCGGCAAACGCTCCGAGAGCCGTCAGCAGGAGGTCTCGGACATGTCCCGTAACCTCAAGCTGCTCGCCAAGGAGCTGGAGATCCCGGTCATCGCGCTCTCCCAGCTCAACCGTGGACCCGAGCAGCGCACGGACAAGAAGCCGATGGTCTCCGACCTGCGTGAGTCCGGTTCCATCGAGCAGGACGCCGACATGGTCATCCTGCTGCACCGCGAGGACGCCTACGAGAAGGAGTCCCCGCGTGCGGGTGAGGCGGACCTGATCGTGGCGAAGCACCGCAACGGTCCGACGGCCACGATCACGGTCGCCTTCCAGGGCCACTACTCGCGTTTCGTGGACATGGCGCAAACCTGATCCGTTCCTGTGTAGGGTCTCAGATTTCGTGGCCAAATCTCGCGAGCGATGGCCAAGCGATGGCATATCTGACACGAACCTGAGACTGGCAGGTCAAGCCGCTCACTCGTATGGGTGATTGGGCTCTGATGCTGGTGCCCCTGGTGGAAGCCCGCTGACACCGTGGGCCCACGGGGCATCGCTCGTGGGCTTGGGGGTGTGCGGTGGGAGAGATCGCCGCGACGGTGAGTATTCGGCGGCAACGCGGCGCTGTAGTCGAAGATCGGGATTGGGGTACGGCACCCGTTGATCTTCTGCGGTCGGCTTGTCCGTGGCGGACGTTCCGTTGGTACAAGGGCCAGAAGCACTACTCGGGGACCTACTGGTCGGCGACAACGCGCGACCACGTGATCTACGAGTCCCGCCTGGAACTGTCCCGTTTGCTCTTCGCCGACTTCGATCCGTCCGTAGGCGGCATCGTGGCCCAGCCCTTCCTGCTGAAGACGGTGCTGAAGGGGAAGGTGCGCCGTCACATCCCGGACTATCTCCTGCTCGGGCAGGTTCCGGTGGTTGTCGACGTCAAGCCGTTGCATCGGTTGTCCAAGTCCGAGGTGGAGTTCACCTTCGACTGGACCCGGCAGGCGGTGGAGTCACGGGGGTGGAAGTACGAGGTCTGGAGCGAGCCTCCGGCCGTGGAACTGGAGAACATCCGGTTCCTGGCGGGTTACCGCAGGGACTGGCTGTTCAGCCCTGAAGTCTTGGAGGAGCTCCGGGAGGTGGACCTCGACGGGGTCGTCCTGGGGCAGGTTGCGGGCTGCCTGCCGGGCCTTCCCGAGCCCCAAGTTCGTTCCGCTGTCCATCATTTGCTCTGGACGCAGACTTTCGTCACTGATCTTGATCGACCGCTCGGCCCTTCGCACGTGTTGAGGAGGGGGGCATGAGCAGGGCGGGAGTCCGAGTCGGAGTCGGCACGTCCTTCCACTTCGACGGGGAGACCGTCGAAGTGGTGGAGATGGCCGCGACCACAGCGGGCAATGAAGTGGTCTTGAAGGACGGGCGAGGGCGTCTCCTGCGGCTGTCACTCAAGGAGTTGCTGTTCTCCGACCGGGCTGCCATCAATCCTGATGGTCCGGGACCGTCGGCGGATGACGAGGGCGAGATCGCCTCCGTGGTGCTGGGGCAGCTTGATGAGGCCCAGAGACGGGAGATTCTGGAACGGGCTGAGCATGTCCGTGAACTTCTGACGGGGTATCGCTCCGGGAGTCCGGAACTTGCGCGCGAAGGCGAACCCCGTGATGAGTACGCACCGTCAACATCGCTGGAAGCCAGATACGCGGCGAAGGCCGCGGAGCTGGGGGTCTCCTCGCGTTCGGTGAGGAGATGGGTCACCGCGTTTCGGGAACAGGGAGAAGTGGGGCTCGCGCCGAGCCAGGGATCGACCCGGAAGTCGAAGATCGCGGTCGATGACCGGTGGGTGGAGATTGCGGTGGAGGTGATGGTCGAGCACGCCGACCAGTCGCGGCCGTCGCGGACGATGGTGATCGAGCGGACCCGGGCTCGGGTGATCGCGCGGTTCGGCGAGGGGGCGGTGCCTCAGCCGAGTCGGGCGACGGCGTTTCGGCTGTTGGAAGAGCTGGAGAGACGCCATCCGCTGTTCCGGCTGAGTACGAAACGCAACCGGGATATCGCCAGTCGGCCGAAGGGTCCGTACGGGAAGCTGCGGCCGACGCGGCCGGGCGAGTACCTGCTGATGGACTCCACGCGGTTGGACGTTTTCGCGTTCGACCCGCTGACGCTCAAGTGGGTGCAGGCCGAATTGAGTGTCGGGATGGACTGGTACACCCGCTGCGTTACGGGGATCCGGCTCACGCCGGTCTCGACGAAGGCGGTGGATGTCAGCGCGGTGCTCTTCCAGTCGTTCCGGCCGCGGCCGGCGGGGCGGGACTGGCCGCGGCACGCGGTCTGGCCCGAGCACGGCATCCCCCGCACCGTCCTGGTCGACGTCGAGGGCGCCACCGGGCCGAGCCTGGCCTCGCCGCCCTTGGTTCCCGAGACGCTGGTGGTCGACCACGGCAAGGTCTACGTCTCCGAGCATCTGACCAGCGTCTGCCGCCGGATGGGCATCTCCATCCAGCCGGCCCGGCTACGGACAGGCCGCGACAAGGGGCCGGTGGAGCGCTATTTCCGGACCCTGCGGGAGGGGCTGCTGCAGGTGCTGCCCGGCTACAAGGGACCCGACATCCACTCGCGGGGCGAGAGCCCGGAGGGCGACGCGTTCTTCTTCCTCGACGAGCTTGAGGCGATCATCCGGGAGTGGACCGCGGCGGTCTATCACTGCAGGCCGCACTCCAGCCTGGTCGATCCGGGCCTGCCGGGTCTGCGGATGTCCCCGGCGAAGATGTTCGAGCACGGCATGGCCAGGGCCGGCTACATCGAGGTCCCCCGGGACCCGGATCTCGCCTACGAGTTCCTGAAGACCGAGTGGCGCACGGTCCAGCACTACGGCGTCGAGATCGGCCGCCGCCGCTACAGCGGGCCGGGCCTGCCGGAGCCGGGGATCCGCAGTCCCTACGACGGTCCGGTCAAGAATGGCTGGCCGTTCCAGGTGGACCCCGACGACATCACCCGGATCTACTTCCGTGATCCGGCCACCCGGGCCTGGCACACCTTGGTCTGGGAGCACGCGCCGTCGACCGAGATGCCGTTGAGCGAGGACGCGTTGACGTTCGCCCGGCAGTTGGCCGCCTCGAATTATCGCTTCCCCGACGACCGGCTCGCCGTCGCTGACTTGCTTCAGCGGTGGAACCTCGGACTGGGCACCACGATCGCCGAGCGGCGCATGGCCCTGAGGCTCTCACGCGAGCAGGCCGCCATCGAGCTTCCGACGAGCGAGGAGGAGACGGTCGTCTCGCTTCCGTCCGTACGCAAGGCCCTCGGCCAAGGTGAGGAGATGCCGGAGCAGGAGGAGCCAGATGCGGTGGTGGAGATGGGTGATGACGACGAGGCCGATCTGGAGGACCTCGCCGACGAGAGCGACTTCTACGCCGATGCTCTGGAGGACGTGTGAGCGAGGACGGTGTTCCGGAGCCGGACAATCTGGCGCTGTCGCGGAAGGAGGACTTCAAGGCGTTCGCCGAGGGACCTCGCCGCAGCCGACCTGATCTGCTGACCCGCAAGCAGCTGAAGTCCCTGGCCACGCAGGCGCGGGCGGACTACGACCGGCAGCGCCGGAAGTGGCACGCGAACATCGGACCGGTCAAGACACCTCAGCTGGCAGAGCTCCACGAGGACTTATGGGACATCGTCGACAGCAACGAGCAGGACGGCGACAAGGCCAAGGGGGCGGTGGCCGTCGACGCGTTCCCGGGGCTGGGCAAGACAACCTCGGTGCTGGCCTTCGCCCGCGACTTCCACCGGCGGGAGATCGAGGAGTCGGGCCCGTTCACGAGCCAGGGGCACGAACGGATTCCCGTCTGCCGGGTCGGGCTGACCGGGAACACCGGGATGAAGGACCTCAACCGGGCCATGCTGGAGTTCTTCGGCCACCCCGGAACTGGGCGGGGCACCACCGCCCAGTTCGGGCGGCGGGTGCTGGACTGCGTGTTGTCCTGCGAGGTCCGTCTGGTGGTTCTGGACGACCTGCACTTCTTGAAGTGGGGGCAGCGCAACGGCATTGAGGTGAGCAATCACCTGAAGTGGATCGCCAACGAGTTCCCGGTGACGCTGCTGATGGTGGGGGTCGAACTCGCGAAGAAGGGCCTGTTCGGCGAGGGAACGAACGGGCGCGACACCGCCCTGGCCCAGACCGGCCGCCGCACCACCCGCCTCGGGCTTCGTCCGTTCACCATCGATACGGAGGCCGGGCGCCGGGAATGGCGGCAGATGCTGCTGGCCCTCGAACAACGCGTCGTGCTCACCGACAAGCACCCCGGCATGCTCGCGGACGACCTGTCGGACTACCTCTTCGCCCGCAGCACTGGACACATCGGCTCGCTGATGACGCTGATCAACCGCGGCTGCCAGCGGGCAGTCCGCACCGGCGCCGAACGTCTCGACCAGGAGCTGATGGACCGGGTGAAGAACGACGAAGCGTCCGAGGCCGCCCGCCTCGAACTCCAGGCCGCGCTGGATAAGCAGCGGCTGACCAGCCGTCCACGGTCCCGGAGCCGACGAGCCGCATGACACCACCGGCCCGCACCCTGCCGATCCGGCTGCCCCCACTGCCCGGCGAGGCCCTGGACTCCTGGCTGGAGGCGACGGCCAGGCGGATGGACACCACACTCGGTGATGTCTTGCTGCACTTCGGTTTCCCGGTCCGGCAGCGGGCCGGAAACCAGTTCCGGAGCATCCCGGCTGATTGGACGATCTTCCTCGACGAGCGGTTGACCGCTGCCGTCGCGCACGCCACCGGCACGGCCCCGGAGGCGGTCACTGCCATGACCCTGGCGCACTATGACGGACGGGCCCTGCGGATGAGTGCCGGAAGCCGGGCTGTGACACGGCATGTTCTTTGGGGCCGCGGGCGGGGATCCCGGTTCTGCCCGGACTGCCTCCACTCCAGCGATGGGCGCTGGCAGTTGTCCTGGAGGCTCGGTTTCTCCTTCGCTTGCACCCGGCACCGCCGCCTGCTGGTGGACCGCTGCCCGCATTGCGGGCGGGTTCCGCGGCTGCGGCCCCGCTCCGGCCGGTCTGTTCCCCGACCTGAACTCTGCGGCAATCCACCGATCCGCCTCGGCGGTCCGATCACGGCTGGCTGCGGCAACGACCTGACCCGGGCTCCGACGCTTCGCCTGCCTCCTGGCCACCCGGTTCTCACGGCACAAGACCAGGTGATGGAGATTATCGAAACGGGAGCGGCTGCCTTCGGCCCCTACCGGGCCGTCCCCCAGTCGGCACCAGCAGTGCTGGCCGACATCCGGGCCCTGGGCATCCGTGTCCTGAGCGATCTTCCCGCCGCCGCCCTGCGGGAACAGATACCGGCCGACATCGCAGAAGTGCACCTCGCGACCGAGCCGGCCGTCCCGCACTCCGAACAGGCGGCGGACCGCCCGGGGTTCATGGCCCCGCCGCGAGCTGCCGATGCCGCCGTCGCGGTCACCATGGCCCTGGGCATCCTTCAACAGCCGGGAATCCATCTGGCCGGCGAGGCCCTGCGCGGCCTGCTGGAAGAAGTACGCGAGGAACTCACGCAGATCTCGGTGACGAGTATCGACGGCTGGGGCCGAGGCATCAGCCCGGTGCTGCAGTCCGTGCACGTGGCCGCCCTCGCCCCTTCCCTCCGCCCCAGCGAGCACCTCCGCTACCGCACCACGACCGAGACTCCCCGCCGACCGGCAAGGACCGCTCGAGACATCGAGCAGAGAGCCAGGAAGATCCCCACGATGTTCTGGCCGTCCTGGACGGTCCGGCTCACACCGCCCGAAGGAATCTATGCGCGATCGCTGGCTCCCGTCCTCGCCGCACTGCTGCTGATCCCGGACAGCAGCACCTCCCTGGACCAGGCGGCCAGGCTGGCCGGCGACGTCATCGACGGCATCGAGATCTCGCGCCTGCTCCAAGAACTCGACGACCTTCCGCAATGGCCCGACATCATCACTGCCCTGGACCGGCTTGCTGATCACCTCGATGCCGCCGACATCCCCATCGACTACAGCCGACGCCGGCTCCTCGACTACACCGGCCTGCTTCCCCACGACCGCTGGCTGGAGATCTGCCGACGCACCGGAACCCCGCCGGGAACCGGCCGACGCGAACGCATCGCCCGCAGCCAACTCTTCCGACGCCTCAGCGGCCTGCCTGCCGAGTCCGCCCCCGACGACCAGGGCGGGCTTGACAGCGCAGAGTTCCGGGCGACGTCCCTGCACTTCACCGCACTCCAGACACCCGAACTTGCACACGCCCTCCAGCACGAAGCCCTCAACTTCCTGGCCTCGCACCGCATTCACGACGAGCCCGCGACTTGGCAGCCTCCCACCGCCCTGCTGGCCGGACTCTCTCTTCCTGGACCCGACCCGGCGCACATCGACCTATCCCGCCTGCACCAACTCGTCCGAGAACGCCAGCACCCCGTTCAGCATGCTGCCCAAGCCCTGGGCACAACCGTCGAGGCCATCCGGCATGTCCTCGACGAACACCCAGCCCCCGCACCCCCGCTGACGGAGAACGCCGCCAGAGCCACCGGCCGCATCCGGCAGCAAGCCCGGCAGACCATCCCGGCAGAGCGTTTCACCCATCTTTACCTCGATGAACACCGGTCCCTCCAGCAGATCGCCACCCTCACCGGCTTCTCCCGCAGGGTGCTGACCGACCTTGCCAAGGAGTACGGCATCCCGCTCCGCAAGGGCGCGCAGGACTACAAACGCCGCGGCACCGTCGAACGGGACTGGCTCATCGAGCAATACGTCCACCGTCGGCGAACTCTGCCCGACCTCGCCCGCGAAACCGGCATGAGCACCGCGAACATGGCCCGTTGGGCCCACACCCACAACATCCCCCTCCGGCCACGCGGCGGAGCCAGCCACCACACCGCCCTCCGCGCCCCCGAGCAGGCCACGGATGCCCCCGCCGTCCTGCGTGACGCCCTGGCCTGCCCAAATGCCCGGCAGCGACTTGAACGCTTCGCCGCCGCTCTGCCCTACCCGACCGTCACCGAAGCCGCCCGGGCCCTCGGCATTCACCAATCGACACTGACAACCCAGATCAACCGGCTCGAAAGGGATCTGGGCCGACCCCTGATTGAACGGGCTGAGCGGGGCCGCAAGATGCGGCCCACGCCCTTCGGCAGAAAGGTGGCCGCTGCCGTCAAGCGTCTCATTGGCCCAGGTGGGCGGCCTTGATCGCGCGTTGGGCGAAGACGTCCTCCCGGCGGTCTGCCATCTGCCGCAACGCGTCCTTGCGGTCCCGCTTGGAGAGCCGATCAAGATACGTGTGGCCCACGAGGTGATCGGTCTCGTGCTGCAGACACCGGGCGAAGTAACCCGTTCCTTCGATGACGAGGGGGTTGCCGTCCTTGTCGAACCCGCGAGCGACGGCACGATCGGTGCGAGGAACCGCCATGCCCGCACCGGGCACGGACAGGCAGCCCTCGAAGTCGTCGATGAGGCGGCGGCTACCCGGATCGGGCAGGTCCAGAACCGGGTTGATGATGTGACCGACATGCCGGATCCCATAGTCGTCCGGGCAGTCATACACGAACAGCCGCAGGTCGACGCCCACCTGGTTGGCAGCCAGGCCGGCACCGTCGGCCACATACATGGTCACGAACATGTCGTCGATTAACGCCGACAACTCCGGAGTCCCGAACTCGGTCACCTCCCGGCACGGACGACTCAGCACCTCCTCACCCACCACAGTGACCCTGCGAACCGAACCCCGTTCCGCCTCCGGGGGCAGAGCCGGATAAGTGTCCACCGGGCGGCCTTGCACACGGACCCGCCGGTCAACGGGATGGGACCGCTCGCGACGACCAGACATGGCTCTCTCCCTCTACGCACGCCACAGATGCCGCGGAGGTGACCGCAGCTGATGCCTTCAGCAAGCACTGCCACTTGCGAAGCTCTTTGCAAAGTAGCAGACTTTGCAAAGTGACTGAAGATGACGTCAACACCCCGGACGACCAGACAGCCGACACCGGCGAAGAATTGCGTGAGCACGAAGTCCGCACAGCCCTGCTGGGCCTGCTCGCCGAAGTCGGCACCGTCACGGCGACCGAAGCCGCCTCCCGCCTGGGTTACAGCTCTGGCCTCTGCTCGTTTCACCTACGGCAGCTCGCACGCTACGGATACATCGAAGAGGCCCCCCACCGCGGGGGCCGCGCACGTCCCTGGCGTCTGAGGCAGCACACCCCCGCTGCGGACGGTCCCATGGCGGAGGAGCAGTTCGGCGACCTGGCCCGCGGGCTGGAGGACGAGAGCTGGCAGCGGTGGCTGACCCAGAGAGACGAGGCGCCGGCCGAATGGCGTCACGACGAAGCCTTCAGTGCCGTCGCCTACCTGACACCCGAAGAGATGAGCCGGGTCGCGGACGTGATCCGACGGGCCCTGGCGCCCTATCAAGACCGCGAACAACGCCCTCTGGCCCGGCCCGACGGTGCTCGACCGGTGGCCCTCATCACCCGACTCTTCCCCTTGCTTCCCCACGCAGCAGACGGCGCGGACCAGGACTGAGAAGACGTCGGCCGTTTCGCACTCACTTGAGGAAATGACACGGCGCTGAGACAGCAGGCAGATGACACGACGTGAGACAGCCTGAAAATGTCCAGGCCACGGCGTCGCCGCATGACACAGCGGCTGAGAACCTACACCTGCTGAACTGAGGGCATGACGTCACCTCATCAGGAAGAACTGCTGCCCGGTACGCGGCGGGCGCTGCTGCACAGGATCGCCGTCGCCCAGAGCGAAGGACGCGCGCCGTCACTCGTCGCGGCCGTGGTGCGGGGCGGGAAGGTTGTGTGGACGGGAGCGCGGACGTCGGTGGAAGGACACGCTCCGGACGAGCACGTGCAGTACCGGATCGGTTCGATCACCAAGACCTTCACCGCCGTTCTGGTGCTCCGGCTGCGTGACGAGGGAGCGCTCGATCTCGCCGACCCACTGGAGAAGCACCTGCCGGACACGGGTGTGGGCGGGGCGACCGTCGCCGAACTGCTCGCCCACAGCGGGGGACTGGCCGCCGAGACCCCCGGTCCCTGGTGGGAACGGACCCCCGGGTCCTTGCGCCCAGGCCTCGCCGACGTGCTGGGTGAGCGGCCCCTGGTGCACCCCGTCGGCCGGCGGTTCCACTACTCGAACCCCGGATACGCGTTGCTCGGCGCCCTCGTCGAGAAGTTGCGCGGTGCCCCGTGGGAGGAGGTGCTTCGGCGGGAAGTGCTGGCACCTCTGGGCCTGCGTCGCACGACTGTGCGCGCGGAGGCGCCGCACGCGGGTGGCTGGGCGGTGCATCCGTGGGCCGATGTGATGCTGCCCGAGCCCTTGGAGGATCTAGGGGTGATGGCGCCCGCCGGACAACTGTGGTCCACCGCAGGTGATCTGGCGCGCTTCGCCGCCTTCCTGGTGGAGGGTGACGAACGGGTGCTGAGCGCCGAGTCGTTGCGGGAGATGAGGACACCGGCCGCGCCGGTCGAGGCGGCGGACGTGGCGAGCGGCTACGCGTACTGCCTGGGCATGGAGATCCGCCACCAGCACGGACGTTCCCTCGTCGGGCACACGGGCTCGCTGCCGGGCTTCCTCGCCTGCCTCACGATCAGCGTGGCGGACGACGTGGGCGCGGTGGTCCTGGCCAACTGCACGTCCGGGCCGGCGCCGTTCACGGTCGCGGCCGACCTCGTCCGGATCGTCGCCGAGGCGGAACCGCGTGTCCCGGCCCCCTGGCGGCCGCTGCGAGAGGTGGATCCGGCAGCACTGGAGCTGGTGGGGCAGTGGTACTGGGGGACGTCCGCGTTCGCGCTCCGGCTCTCGGCCGACGGCCTCGTCTCGCTGGAGCCGTTGTCCGGCAACGGTCGGCGCTCGCGTTTCCGTCCGGCGGGGGACGGCACCTGGGTGGGTCTGGAGGGCTACTACGCCGGAGAACTTCTGAAGCCCGTACGGCGGTCGGACGGGACGTTGAGCCATCTCGACCTGGGCTCGTTCGTGTTCACGCGTCAGCCGTACGACGAGGGGGCTCCTGTGCCGGGTGGAGTGGACCCGGAGGGATGGCGGGGCATCGGTTAGCGTCCAAGGAGTGCGAGCGGGGCCCTGTTTCACGTGAAACAGGGCCCCGGATCTTTGGTCACAGCGGCAGTTTGAAGCCCACGTGGGAGGCCGTGAAACCGAGTCGTTCGTAGAAGCGGTGGGCAGCGGTCCGGGTGTTGTCGGAGGTCAGCTGGACCAGGTGGCAGCCCTCGCGGCGAGACGTGTCGATCGCCCACTCGACGAGCCGGGTTCCCAGGCCGCTGCCGCGCTCGTCCGCGTGGACGCGGACCGCTTCGATGATCGACCGGGTGGCGCCGCGGCGGGAGAGCCCGGGAACGATCGTGAGCTGAAGAGTGCCGACGACACGGCCTTCGCGGACCGCGACGACCAGATGCTGGTTCGGGTCGGCGTCGAGCCGCTCCAGGGCGGTCAGGTAGGGGCTGAGGTCGTCCGGCGACTCGCGCTGTGCGCCCAGGGGATCGTCCGCGAGCATGCCGACGATCGCGGGAACGTCGTCGGCGACCGCGGCCCGTATCTCCAGATCTTCCATGTCGGCACCCTATGCGGGCACCGGTGCCTTCAGTGTTTCCACGACCCGGACCAGGGGAGCGAGGTCGGGGTTCTCCGCCGCCGCGTCGAGGGCCTCGCGCAGGGCCGTGTCATTGGTCGGCCGCGCCTCGCCCAGCAGCTTGAGACCGGCCTCGGTGACGTTGGTGTAGATGCCCCGGCGGTCGGTGGGGCACAGGTAGCGCTCCAGCAGCCCGCGGTCCTCGAGACGGGTGACCAGGCGTGTGGTGGCGCTCTGGCTGAGCACGACCGCGTCGGCGACCTGCTTCATCTGCAGATGGCCCCCGTCGCCGTCGTGCTGCCGGCTCAGTACGTCGAGCAGGGAGTACTCCCGCACGCTCAGGTCGTGCCGGGCCTGAAGGACGCGCTCGATGTGGGCCTCGATCCTCCCGTGCAGCAGGGAGAGCGCACACCAGCCCTGAGCGAGGGCGGTGAGTGCGGGGTCCGTGGCTGTCATGGGCGTTTCCCTCCGTCCAGGAGCTGCTGACACCAGGGTAGAGCAAGGCCGCAATATACGGCGCTTGCAAGTAGCCTGCGTCTGCAATTATTGTCAGAGCGCGCAAAGCGCTCCTGCAATCGTCTGGGAAGGTCTCTCCCCATGCCTCTCGCGCTTCTGGCCCTCGCGATCGGGGCCTTCGGGATCGGAACCACGGAGTTCGTGATCATGGGCTTGCTGCCCGAGGTCTCAGGTGACTTCGGTGTCTCCATCCCCGCTGCCGGCTATCTGGTGACCGGCTACGCGCTGGGCGTCATGCTCGGTGCCCCGCTGATGACCGTGCTCGGCACCAAGGTCTCCCGCAAGCGGATGCTGATGCTGTTGATGGGACTGTTCATCGCGGGGAACCTGCTCTCCGCGCTGGCCCCGTCCTTCGGCCTCATGCTGACCGGGCGGGTGGTCGCCTCGCTGGCCCACGGCGCCTTCTTCGGTATCGGCTCGGTGGTCGCGGCCGACCTGGTCGCTCCGGACAAGAAGGCCGGAGCCATCGCCCTGATGTTCACCGGACTGACCGTCGCCAATGTCGTCGGTGTTCCGCTGGGCACGCTCGTCGGCCAGTCCATCGGCTGGCGGGTCACCTTCGGCATCGTCGCCGCCCTCGGCGTCGTCGGCTTGGCCGGCATCGCCGGGCTCGTCCCCGACATGCCCAAGGCCGAGGGGGTGCGGCTGCGTCACGAACTGGCCGCCCTGAAGAACATCCAGGTCCTGCTCGCCATGGCGATGACCGTCCTGGGATTCGGTGGCGTCTTCGCGGCCATCACCTATATCGCGCCGATGATGACGCGCGTCACCGGTTTCGCCGACGGTTCCGTGACCTGGTTGCTGGTCCTCTTCGGCCTCGGCATGGTCGGCGGCAACCTCGTCGGCGGCAGGTACGCGGACCGTGCCCTGATGCCCATGCTGTACCTCTCCCTGGGCGCCCTCACCGTCGTCCTCGCGCTCTTCACCCTGACCGCGCACGACAAGATCGCCGCCGCCGTCACCCTCGTCCTCATCGGCGCCCTGGGATTCGCCACGGTGCCGCCCCTGCAGAAGCGGGTCCTCGACCAGGCGCACGGCGCCCCCACCCTGGCCTCGGCCCTGAACATCGGCGCCTTCAACCTCGGCAACGCGCTGTCCGCCTGGCTCGGCGGCCTCGTGATCGGGGCCGGCCTCGGCTACACCGCACCCAACTGGGTCGGTGCCGTTCTCGCCGCGAGCGCCCTGGTGCTGGCTTTCGTCTCGGCCGTTCTCGAGCGCCGCGCCACCCCGTCCGGCACCGTGCCCGCCGGCCCGGTGTCCACCGAGCGGCGGACCGTCGTCTCCCACTGACCCACAGGACCGGCAGATGCGGGGCCAGGGCCGTCCCCCATCCGTTGTCCCCCCCCGTCCGCCGTTCCTCACCCGGAACCACCGACATCACCGAGTACCGCAAGGAGAACCCCCTCATGAGCACCACCACCGCCGTCGCCCCGCTCACCACCGCGGAGGCCGAAGCCTTGGTCAGCGCGGCGTACCGGACCGCGGACGCGGCCGGCGTCACGGTCAGCGTCACCGTCCTCGACGCGGGCGGGCATCTGCTCGCCTTCCGCCGGGACGACCGCGCCGTGCTGATCTCCGGGGAGACCAGCACCCGCAAGGCGTACACCGCGCTCCAGTTGAACGCGCCGACCGCCGACCTCGTGGACGCCGTGCAGCCCGGAGGCCTCTTCCACACCCTGCCCACCGCACTCGACCGGCCGCTGCTGTTCATCGCCGGAGGTGTGCCCGTCCGGCGCGACGGCCGGCTGATCGGCGCGATCGGGGTCGGCGGTGGCGCTCCGGAGCAGGACCATGCCTTCGCCACGGCCGCCGTGGAGTACCTCGGCTGACGGCAATGCCTACCGGACGTGGGGGGGGGGGGGGCCCCCCCCCGGGGGGGGGGCGGGGGGCCCCCGGGGGGGGGCGCGCGCCGCGCCAGTCGCACGGGCGCAACGCCCCCGCGCCGACGCCAGCCCCCCGCGGCAGCCGC
>NZ_JBIRYZ010000013.1:123686-169422 GCF_044390325.1 Streptomyces sp. NPDC018964 | reverse complement strand
GGGGGGCCCCCGCCCCCCCCCCCCGCCCCGGCCCGGGGCGCGCGGGGCCCCCCCCCCCGGGCCCCCCGGCCCCGGCGCCGGCCCCCCCCCCCCCCCCCCCGGGGGGCCCCCCCCCCCCCCACGTCCGGTAGATGTCAGGCCGCAGCGACTGTCACCGGGGCGAACCGCCGGCTCCAGTCCCCGGGCAACTGCGTGATCCCGTACGCCATGACGGCGTTCGACGCGACGGATGCCAGCCCGTGTGCCTTCACCCAGCTCAGCAGTTCCTCGTGCCGTACATCGATGTCGGTGCGCAACGGACGGTCGGTGCGGGCGGCGAGCGAAGCGAGCAGCGCCCCGGCCGTCGCCGTGTCGCGGGCGATGAGCGGACCCACGACATGGGTGTCCATGTTGGGCCAAGCGGCCGCGTAGCCGATGATCCGACCGTCCTCCTCGGCGACGCGCAGTTGATCGGCGAAGGCGGGCAGGCGGGTGACGATGTGCGTCCGGTCGGCACCGAACACCTCTTCGTCGAGCAGGACGAGCGCGGGGAGATCCTCCGCCGTCGCGGCCCGGGTGGCGACCTCCGGCCGGTCGCCCGTGAGGACGAAGCGGCCGCGCAGCATCTCGGCGTGGCCGATGACCTTGAACCCGAGTTCCTCGTACAGCGGACGGCCGTAAGAGGTCGCGTGCAGGGTGAGGGGGGTGGTGTCCATCGTCGAGACGATGTGCCGCATGAGCCGACGCCCCACCCCTCGGCGGGCATGACGTTCGGCGACCAGGACCATGCCGACGGCCGCGAGAGCGGGCTGTTCCCGAGGTCCGTACTCGGTGACGACGCAGGCGGCCACCAGACCCCCGTCGGGGTCGTCGATGCCGTACCCCTTCCCGGCCGTGAGGAGGAGGCCCCACTTGTGCTCCTCCCGTGGCCACCCCCGGTCCTCGGACAAGTCGGCGCAGGCGGTGAGGTCGCGGAGCGTCAGACGGCGGATGGGCAGAGAGGCAAGGGAAGGTGTCGGCACGCAGGTCAGGCTGTCCGACAGGGAGGTGCGGCGTCCACCCGTTTCAGGAGACTCGAGTGAGCTTTTGGCCAGGGCGTGGTCACGGACGGAGTACGGACACGGATGCGGGACGTTTCACGTGAAACATCTGGGAACGGCGCGTGGCCGGTTCCTTCCGCCGGAGGATGAGGAGAGCAGAGCTCGATAACCTCATCGCTCATGGCGAGGCTTCATCTCTTCGATCTCGACGGCACTCTGCTCCACGGCAGTTCGGCTCCGGTGGAGATCTCGCGACAACTGGGACTGGAAGCCGAGGCGGTGGCCCTCGACCGAGCGATCTCCTCCGGTCTCATCGGGCCACCGGAGTACGCCACACAGGTACACGAGCTCTGGGCGGGCCTCACGGAGGCGCATGTGGCAGCGGCGTTCGAAGCGGCTCCGTGGCTGGCTCGTATCCGCGAGGTCTGGGCAGAGCTCACACGGAACGGTGACTACTGTGCCGTTGTCTCGCTGTCTCCGTCCTTCTTCGTGGAGCGGCTCACCGACTGGGGTGCGCACGCGGCGTACGGCTCCCGCTTTCCCGCCGTGCCGTTCAGGGAACCCGTGGATCCGGCCGGCGTCCTCAGCGCGGCGGCCAAGGTCCGGATCGCCGACCGTCTGTGCGTGGAGTTCGGGGTGACCCGCGCGGACTGCGTCGCCTATGGCGACTCGATGTCGGACAAGGACCTGTTCGGCGCGGTGCCGGTCTCCGTCGCGGTCAACGCGGACCGGCATCTGGCCGGCCTCGCCACCCACTCCTACACGGGGCGGGACCTCTGGGAAGCCTACGAACTGGTGCGGGCCGCGTAAGGATCGGGCGTCACCCGAGGTCGGGGGCGTGCATGGCGCGTACGCCCTCGATATTGCCGTCCAGGTAGTGCCGCAGGGACAGCGGTACCAGGTGGACGGAGGCGATCCCGACGCGGGTGAACGGTACGCGGACGATCTCGTACTCGCCGACGGGCTCGTCGACCTCCGGACCGTGGCGCAGGGACGGGTCCATGGATTCCAGACGGCACACGAAGAAGTGCTGCACCTTCACGCCGGTGGCGCCGCCGTCCTCGCCGATGTGCTCCACGGTGTCGACGAAACAGGGCACCACATCGGTGATCTTCGCGCCGAGTTCCTCGTACACCTCCCGGTGCAGGGCGGCTACCACGGTGGAGTCCTCCGGCTCCACTCCGCCGCCAGGGGTGACCCAGTAGGGATCCATGCCGGGTTTGGTGCGCTTGATCAGAATCAGGTTCTCACCGTCCAGCAGAACGGCTCGGGCGGTGCGCTTGACCACGGGTCGGACGGTCATGGGGGAAATGTGGCCCGGTTGGTTCCACGTGAAACATCGCGAGAGGGCAGCGGCCGGATCCGCGGGGTGGGGCATCGCCCCGGCGGGTCAGCACCAGTCGGTGGCTGCCCGCTCCAGCCACTCGTGGGCCCGCGCGATGTGCGGCATCGCCAGTGTGCCGGTGCGGACCACCAGGAAGTAGGTGCGCAGCGGAGGCACCGCCGGTTCGTGCAGGGCCACCACGTCGCCCCGCTCGAGCGCGCCCGCGCAGAGGTAACGGGGCAGCACCGCCAGCCCCGCTCCCGCGGTGGCACAGGCCAGCACCGCGCGTAGATCCGGGACGATGACGGTGCCCGGGGCTACGGGGCGGGAGTCGAAGACGGAGGCCCAGTAGCGGGCGACGAAGGGCAGCGACTCGTGCACCTCGACCACCGGGACGTGTTCCAGGACCGAGGGGCCCGTGCGGTGGAGCGTGCCGGAGCCGATCCGCTCCGCCTGGTGCGGGGCGGCGACCAGGACGTGCTCCTCGTCACAGAGCGCGGTCGCCGAGAGCAGGGCGCCGCGTGGCCGCACCGTGCTGATGGCCAGATCGTGATGTCCGGCGGCCAGTCCCTCGAGGACCTCCTCGGCGGTACCGAAAGAGGCGCGCAGGGCGAAGCTCTGGCCGTCCTCTCCGGTCAGCTCCGTGAGCGCGGGCAGTGCCCGTTCGGCGGTGAACTCCGGAGGGCCGGCCAGGTGCAGTGTCCGTAAGGAGGAATCCTCCTCCAGCCCCGACTCGGCTATCTCCACCAGGGCGTCGAGGTGCGGCGCCGCCTTGTGGGCGAGCTCGTCCCCGATGGTCGTCGGTGTCACGCCGCGCGCCTGCCGGAGGAACAGGGGACGCCCCAGCTGCCGTTCCAGCGTCCGTATCTGTGAGGTGACGGCCGGTTGGGAGAGGCCGAGCAGGGCGGCGGCACGGGTGAAGGAGCCGGCCCGGTGCACGGTCACGAAGGTCCGTAGCAAGGCCAGATCCACGCCACACCCTCCCTAGCCGGTCCGCTCCGGGCCCGGACGTCCAACTATAAATAAGTCGATAGGTCGCTGTCGTTACTGTGATTGGACACTGACACTGAGTCAACTAGCCTTGGTCGCGCGGTTCTTCGCGCGCGGAACCGAGGACGGTCCGAGCCACGAGGGGGGAGGCTCGGACCGTCCGCCGCAGTGTGCCGGGCCCCGTCGGCCCGGCCGGTCAGCCGGCTGATTCGTCCAGGGCCCGCAGTACGTCCGCGATCAGGTCCTCCGGGTCCTCGGCACCCACAGAGAAGCGGATGAAGCCCTCCGACACCGCGTCCCCGCCCCAGCGTCCGCGCCGCTCCGCCGTGGACCGTACGCCGCCGAAGCTCGTCGCGTCGTCCACGAGCCGCAGCGCGTCGAGGAAACGGTCCGCACGCGCGCGCGTGGGCAGCGTGAAGGACACCACGCACCCGTAGCGCCGCATCTGCTGCGAGGCGATCTTGTGCGAGGGGTCGTCGGGCAGCCCCGGATAACGCAGCCCCGTGACCTCGGGCCGCTCCCGCAGCGCCCGGGCGAGCGTCAGCGCGGTGGCGTTCTGCCGGTCGACGCGCAGCTGGAGCGTGGCGATCGAGCGGTGCGCGAGCCAGGCCTCCATGGGCCCCGGGATGGCGCCGACGATCTTGCGCCAGCGGCGGACGGCGGCCATGGTCTCGGCGTTCCGGCCGGTGACGTACCCCAGGAGCACGTCGCCGTGCCCGGTGAGCTGTTTGGTGCCGCTGGCCACCGCGAAGTCGGCGCCGAGTTCCAGCGGACGCTGGCCGAGCGGCGTCGCGAGGGTGTTGTCCACGGCGACCAGGGCACCGCGCGCGTGCGCCGCCTCGGCCAGCCGTCGTACGTCGCACACGTCGAGCCCAGGATTCGAGGGCGTCTCGATCCACAGCAGCTTCGCGCCGTCGAGGACCTCGAGCTGGGCGTCGCCGCCCGTCGGCGCGGTCCGCACCTCGATGCCGTACGTCTCCAGCTGGTCCCGCACCAGGGGCAGGGCCTGGTAGCCGTCGTTCGGCAGGACGACCGCGTCCCCGGCGCGCAGCTGGGAGAAGAGCACCGAGGAGATCGCGGCCATGCCCGAGGCGAACACCAGGGTCTCGACGTCGTCCCGGCCGGGCGCCTCCAGCTCGCCGACGGCCCGTTCCAGCAGCGTCCAGGTCGGGTTCTCGTCCCGGCCGTAGGTGTACGGGCCGGTGGGGTCGCCCGGCAGGTGGAAGTGGGCGGCGAACACCGGCCCGGGCAGGGTCGGCTCGTGCTTGACCGGCTCGGGCAGCCCGGCCCGCACCGCGCGGGTGCCGTCGCCCGCCCCGTCCGGCAGCGCCGGCCCGTGGCACGCGCCCCTCGTCGAATCGTTCATGCCGCCTGTCCTTCCACCTGCTCGCGTACCGCGGCGAGCAGTCCGGTGCTCGCCGCCTCCACCATCTCAAGACACGCGTCGAATCCGTCCGCGCCCCCGTAGTAGGGGTCCGGTACGTCGAGATCGTCGCCGGCGTCGGGATCGTAGGAGCGCAGCAGACGCACCTTGTCGGCGTCCCGGTCCGTGGGCGCGAGACGGCGCAGCGACCTGAGGTGGCCGGAATCGAGTGCGACGACGAGATCGAGGCGGGTGTACCAGGACGGGTCGAACCGCCGGGCCGTGTGGCCGGTGCCGTAACCGTTCTCCCGCAGCACGGCCACCGTGCGGGGATCGGCGCCCTCACCCTCGTGCCAGCCGTCCGTACCGGCGCTGTCCACCTCGACCAGGCCGTCGAGCCCGGCCTCCGTCACCCGCGCGCGGAAGACGGACTCGGCCATCGGGGAGCGGCAGATGTTGCCGGTGCAGACGAAGCAGACGCGGTAGGTCATCGGTTCAGTCCCCGTCGGGCAGGACGACGTTGAGCGCCCAGGAGACGACGGAGATGATCAGACCGCCCAGGACGGCCGTCCAGAAGCCCTCCACGTGGAAGCTCAGGTCGAGCTGGTCGGCGAGCCAGGAGGTGAGCAGCAGCATCAGCGCGTTCACCACCAGGGTGAACAGCCCCAGCGTCAGGATGAGCAGGGGGAGGCTCAGCAGCTTCACCACCGGCTTGACCAGGAAGTTCACCAACCCGAAGAGCAGCGCGACCAGGAGAAGCGTGCCTATCTCCTTGCCCGTGCTGTCACCGGTCAGGGTGATCTTGTCGAGCAGCCACACCGCGACCGCCAGGGCGCCGGCGTTGGCGATCGTCTTGACTAGGAAATTCATCATGTGTCTGATCGTGACAGACACGATCGGACTCGGGCAGTGAGGCAGGGGCGGGACTAGGGATGAAGGCATTCCGGCTGGACGAACTGGAGGCGGAGCGCGCCGCCAACGACGGGGCATACCTGCAGTTCCTGCGCGAGCGGAACATGTCGGTCGGCCTCTACGCCCTGGACGCCGGGGCCCAGGACCCGCAGCAGCCGCACGGCCAGGACGAGGTGTACTTCGTCGTCAGCGGCCGCGCGGCGATCACCGTCGGCATGGAGACCACCCAGGTGGCACGCGGCAGTGTCGTGTACGTGCCGGCCGGGGTGGCCCACAAGTTCCACCACATCAGCGAGGACCTGCGGGTTCTGGTGGTGTTCTCTCCCCCCGAGAGCTGAGGGGCGCTGTCGGGGTTCCCTAGGGGAACGGTCAGGGGAGGACAAGGGATCCAGGACCCCCGCTGGAGCACCCGCCGCCCTAGCATCGAGTGCAGGACATCATCGAAGCGACCCGGTACTCGGCGGGCGGAGAGGTAAGGACGAGGGCGATGCGAGAGATTTTCACGGGACTGCCGTGGTGGGTGAAGTGGATCGCGGTGCCGGTCATCGCCCTGGTCGTGTTCGGCGGGCTGATAGCGAGCGTGGTCGGCTTCGTGATCGGACTGCTCTTCAAGGCACTGGTCTTCGTGGCGCTGGTCGGCGGGCTGATCTACGTCGTACGGAAGTTCACGTCGAGTTCCTCGTCGCGCAGCGACTGGTGAGCCGAGGGGGCCGGTGAAGCGGTAACAGGAATCACCGGTTCCCTCGCGCGGGGGAAGTTTCTCCGGCGGGCCGTCTGCGTGCGGTGACAGCCCGTTAGAGTCCGGAACCCGACGCGGGGGTGATCCCCGCGAGCGGCGACCCCGCCCGTGTTCCCCGCACGGGCTGCCCCCTCGCGTTTCGGGAGTGACCCTTGGCCACGACTGGCACCGGCTCCGCGCACCTGGCCGCGGTCCCTCCGCAGCCCCGCTCGCCGACGCCCACCGCACCGCCGTCCACCGCGACCCTCATCGGCTCCGTCCAGCGAGCCATGCGCCTGCTGGAGACCGTCGCCGGACACGAGTACGGGGCTCCCGCCAAACAACTGGCCCGGGAGACCGGACTGGCGCTCCCCACCACGTACCACCTGCTGCGCACCCTGGTGCACGAGGGCTATCTGCGCCGCGACAAGGGGCTGTTCTTCCTGGGGGAGGCGGCGGAACGGCTGAGCAGCGGCGCAGCGGAGCAGAAACGTCGCAGCACGGTGGCCGAGGTCCTCGCCCGCTGGCGGGACGCGATCGGAGCCCCCGTGTACTACGCCGTGTACCGCGAGGGTGAGATCGACGTCGTCTGCGTCTCCGAGACCTCCGCCCATCCCGCGGTGGCGGAGTGGGCCGACTTCCGGGAGACCGGACACGCCCACGCGATCGGCCAGTGCCTGCTCTCCCAGCTCGACGAGGAGGCGCGCCGCGACCACCTCGACCGCCATCCCGTGCGGTCCCTCACGCCGTACACCGTGCGCGACGACCACAGCCTGCTGAGGCGCCTGGAGCGGACGCGGCCGACGGAGCTGGTGATGGAACGTCAGGAGTACGTGCTGGGGACGGTGTGCGCGGCGATCCCCATCACCGTCGGCGGCACGGTCGCGTCGATGGCCATCTCGCTGCCCGCACACCAGGCCGACCGGCTCGTCCCCGCGGCACAGCGATTGCAGGCCGAGATGGGGCGTTTCGTCGGGTCGCTCACGCTGTCTATCAGTATCTGAAAACTCACTCCTTGTGATCTCCTGTGTACGTTCAGCAAGATTCCCTCTGGTGCCAGGGTCCATGCCCGGCCAGTCCGTGGCGAATGACGGGGTAGGCGATGCGCGAATCCGTACAGGCAGAGGTCATGATGAGCTTTCTCGTGTCGGAGGAGCTGTCCTTCCGCATCCCGGTGGAGCTCCGCTACGACACCTGCGATCCCTACGCCGTACGGCTGACCTTCCACTTGCCGGGGGACGCCCCCGTGACGTGGGCGTTCGGCCGGGAGCTGCTGATCGACGGCGTCGGCCGGCCGTGCGGGGAGGGCGACGTGCGCGTCTCACCGGTGGATCCCGACACGCTGGGCGAGGTGCTGATCCGGCTTCAGGTCGGCAGCGACCAGGCGCTGTTCCGATCGTCGACCGCACCGCTCGTGGCCTTCCTCGACCGCACCGACAAGCTGGTGCCGCTGGGCCAGGAGGGGGCACTCGCCGACTTCGACGCCCACCTCGACGACGCGCTGGACCGGATCCTGGCGGAGCAGAGCACCGGCTGAAGCGTTACGCCAGTCGGGTGGGCCGGTGGCGGAACGCTTCAGCGCGCTCCGCCCGCCACGCGGGACATCAGCGCTTACGGCGCCTGCCCCGACCGCCGCGCCCGGTGGCCGGCCGCGCGTCCGGTGCCTGCCCGGTCCCCGGTATCGGTCCGTGCCCCTGCGTCCGTGTCCGAGCCGTCGGGCGGTCGGCCGAGACCACCAGCGCGGCCAGCGCCGTGGTCACCGGCACCGAGGCCACCAGGCCGATCGAGCCGATCAGGGTGCGCACGATCTCCTCCGCCACCAGTTCGCTGTTGGCGACCGTCCCCACGCCGCTCTGCGCGATGGAGAACAGCAGCAGCAGCGGCAGTGCGGCGCCCGCGTAGGCGAGGACCAGCGTGTTCACCACGGACGCGATGTGATCACGGCCGATGCGGATGCCCGCGCGGTACAGCCCGCGCCAGCCCGTCGACGGGTTGGCCTCGTGCAGCTCCCAGACCGCGGACGTCTGGGTGACCGTCACGTCGTCGAGGACACCGAGCGAACCGATGATGACGCCGGCCAGCAGCAGACCGCTCATGTCGATCCCGGGGTACAGCCCGTGGATCAGACCGGTGTTGTCGTCGGTGTTGCCGGTCAGCGCGGCCCACCCGATGAACACCGAGCCGAGGACGCCGATCAGCAGCAGCGAGATCAGTGTGCCGAGCACCGCCACCGACGTACGCGCCGACGGTCCGTGACACAGGTACAGGGCGATCAGCATGATCGCGCTCGCCCCCACCACCGCCACGACCAGCGGGTTCGACCCCTGCAGGATCGCGGGCAGGATGAAGAAGTTGAGCACCAGGAAGCTGATCGCCAGTGCGACCAGCGCCATGACACCGCGCAGCCGGCCCACGGCCACCACGGCGAGCGCGAAGATGCCCGCGAGGAGCGCCATCGGGAAGCGCCGGTTCACGTCGGTGACCGAGTACTGGAGGTCCTCGGGCGCGGAGGGCTCGTAGGCGACCACGACCTCCTGGCCCTCGCTCAGCTGCCGGGACTGGTCCGGCTGCACGATCTCGTTGAACGTACGGCCCTTGTCGTCGCCGGTGTCGACCCGGATCGTCGCCTTCTTGCAGGTGCCGTCCGCCTGTTGCTGGGCGGACGAGCCCTCGGCCGTGGAGGTGTCGCCGGTCGGGACGCCGCCGGAGGCGTTGACGGACTGACAGCTCACCTCGACCACTTCGGTGACCGTGGCGTGCTGCGTCTGCCGGTCGAAGCCGACACCAGTGCGCTCGTGTGCCGGGGCACCGCCCGGCCACAGCACGGCGAGTCCGATCAGCACCGCCGCCGCGAACGGGATCAGGATCGCCGCGATGACCTTGCGCAGGTGCTGGGAGACGGGCGCCGCCGGGCCGTGACCGTGGCTGTGTCCATGCGCGTGTCCGTGACCACCGCCGTCGCCGGGCGTGGGCGATGGTTCGGGCGTTCGGTACGGAGGAGGTTGAGAGGGGGTCACCGCCCGATCATCGCAAGAACGGGATGGGCCCTCTGTTCACCGCGCCAGGAATGACGCTAGCGTGGAGGCGCTTTTGTACACGCGGGAGCTCGGAGCACCGGGCTGAGAGGGCGCTGACCTCCGTCCCAGCGATGTTTCACATGAAACGTCACCGGTTTGCGAGTGATGTTTCACACGGAACGTCGGCAGACGGAAACCGCTGCGCCGACCGCCGAACCTGTTACCGGGTAATGCCGGCGTAGGGAGTAGGTCTCATGACCAACAAGGACGCACGCACGCCTGCCTCCACGCAGAACCCGACGGAGACGTCGGTGAACGGGGAGGCCGGGAAGTCCATCGGCTGGCACAAGGCGTACGTCGAGGGCGCACGCCCCGACCTGCGGGTGCCGGTCCGGCAGGTGCACCTCACCAACGGGCGGTCGGTCACGTTGTACGACACATCGGGCCCGTACACCGATCCGCTCGTCGACACCGACGTCCGCCGGGGCCTGGCCCCGCTGCGGGAGAACTGGATCACCGCCCGCGGTGACACCGAGGAGTACGCGGGCCGTCCCGTCCGTCCCGAGGACGACGGGATCAAGCACACCTCTCCGCGCGGGGGCCTGCGCAATCTGGACGCCGTGTTCCCCGGCCGGCCGCGCCTGCCGCGCCGGGGCCGCGCGGGCCGGGCGGTCACACAGCTGGCGTACGCGCGCCGCGGTGAGATCACGCCCGAGATGGAGTTCGTGGCGGTGAGGGAGAACGTCTCCCCCGAGGTGGTCCGTGAGGAGATCGCGGCGGGCCGGGCGGTGCTGCCTGCCAACGTCAACCACCCGGAGATCGAGCCGATGATCATCGGCAAGAGGTTCCTGGTGAAGGTCAACGCCAACATCGGCAACTCGGCGGTGACGTCCTCCATCGAGGAGGAGGTCGAGAAGATGACCTGGGCGACTCGCTGGGGCGCCGACACGGTCATGGACCTCTCCACCGGCCGCAACATCCACACCACCCGCGAGTGGGTGCTGCGCAACTCCCCCGTTCCCATCGGTACCGTGCCGCTCTACCAGGCCCTGGAGAAGGTCGACGGCCGGGCGGAGGAGCTGACCTGGGAGATCTACAAGGACACGGTCGTCGAACAGGCCGAGCAGGGCGTGGACTACATGACGGTCCACGCGGGCGTGCGCCTGGCGTACGTACCGCTCACCGCGAACCGCAAGACCGGCATCGTCTCGCGCGGTGGCTCGATCATGGCCGCCTGGTGCCTGGCGCACCACAAGGAGTCGTTCCTGTACGAGAACTTCGAGGAGCTCTGCGAGATCCTCGCCGCGTACGACGTCACGTACTCGCTCGGCGACGGCCTGCGGCCCGGGTCCATCGCGGACGCCAACGACGAGGCGCAGTTCGCGGAGTTGCGCACGCTCGGGGAACTCAACACGGTCGCGAAGCGTTTCAACGTACAGACCATGATCGAGGGCCCGGGGCACGTCCCGATGCACAAGATCAAGGAGAACATCGACCTTCAGCAGGAGATCTGCGATGAAGCCCCGTTCTATACGCTCGGCCCGCTGACGACGGACGTCGCGCCCGCGTACGACCACATCACGTCCGGCATCGGCGCCGCGATGATCGCCTGGTGGGGCACGGCCATGCTCTGCTACGTCACGCCCAAGGAGCACCTGGGCCTGCCCAACCGTGACGACGTCAAGACCGGCGTCATCACCTACAAGATCGCCGCCCACGCCGCCGACCTCGCCAAGGGGCACCCGGGTGCCCAGGAGTGGGACGACGCGCTGTCCGACGCCCGCTTCGAGTTCCGGTGGGAGGACCAGTTCAACCTCGCCCTCGACCCGGACACGGCGCGCGAGTTCCACGACGAGACCCTGCCGGCGGAACCCGCCAAGACGGCCCACTTCTGTTCGATGTGCGGCCCGAAATTCTGTTCGATGAAGATCTCCCAGGACATTCGTCGTGAACACGGCGGAAGCCGGGAGGAGATCGAGGAGGGGATGGCGCAGAAGTCGAAGGAGTTCGCGGAGGCGGGCAATCGCGTGTATCTGCCGATCGCGGACTGAGCGTCCACCGCGGGCGGCGCGGGGGCGGTGCCCTTGGGGGGTGCCGCCCCTCCAGCGGGGCAGCGGTCGCGGTCGCCCCTCCCCTTCACCGGGGTGAATGGGCAGACTGGCCGCATGACAGCGAGTCCGATGAGCAAGGGGTCCAATCTTCCCGTCGATGCCCGCGTGGTGCGCGTTGAGCTCGCTTGGGTGACCGGTGCCGGTGTGCCCGACATCGACGCCTCGGCACTGCTCCTCACGGAGGCCGGGCGGGTGCGGGACGACGGGGACTTCGTCTTCTACAACCAGTCTCGTCACACGTCCGGCGCCGTGACGCATCTCGGGAAACAGCGCGGCACACGGGAGACGACCGACACCGTGGAGGTGGATCTGGGCGCCGTGGAAGGAACGGTCGAACGGATCGTGCTGTGCGCGTCGGCGGACGGCGGGACGTTCGGGCAGGTGCCGGGACTGGTGCTCAGGCTGCTCGACGCCGGGGCGGGGACCGAGCTGGCCCGGTTCGACATGGCGGCGGGGACGGAGACCGCGTTCATCGGCGGGGAGTTGTACCGGCGACAGGGGACGTGGAAGTTCCGGGCAGTGGGGCAGGGGTACGCCTCCGGGCTCGAGGGGCTGGCCACGGACTTCGGCATCACCGTGGACGACGCGGCCCCGGTCCCGCCGTCCCCGCCCGTTCCTCCCGTCGTGCCGGCCACGCCCGCCCGGCAGCCCTCGGTGTCCCAGCCCCACCCCGGTACCCCGCGGCTCACCAAGGGCGAGGAGCGGTTGCCCGTCGACATGCGCAAGCGGTTGTCGCTGCGCAAGGAGCAGGTGGCGGTCAGTCTGCGCAAGCACGGGGCCGCCGAGGTCACCGCGCGCGTCGTCCTCGTACTCGACGCCTCCGGGTCCATGTCCTTCCTGTACTCCAAGGGGGTCGTGGCCGATGTCGTCGAGCGGATGGCGGCGGTCGTGGCGCAGTTGGACGACGACGGTGAGATGCAGGCCTGGACGTTCGCCTCGAACCCGGCCCGGCTGCCGGACCTGCGGCTGGGGGAGCTTCCGGAGTGGCTGCGGCTGCACGTGCGCGTGGGGGAGGTGGGCCTGTTCCGGCGCGGGCGGAAGAAGGGGCTGGAGCCCAGCCAGGTCGACATGCGGGACGTGGGCATCCAGAACGAGGAGCAGAAGGTCATCGCCGAGGTGCGCGCGTTCGTGCGGGACCGTCCCGTCTCCGTCCCGACCCTCGTCCTGTTCTTCTCCGACGGTGGTGTCTACCGCAACAAGGAGATCGAGCGCGAGCTCCGCGAGGCGGTGGAGGAGCCGGTCTTCTGGCAGTTCGTGGGGCTGGGCAGGTCCAACTACGGTGTGCTGGAGCGGTTCGACACGCTGCCGGGCCGCCGCGTCGACAACGTCGGGTTCTTCGCCGTCGACGACATCAGCACCGTGCCGGACGCGGAGCTGTACGACCGTCTGCTCTCCGAGTTCCCGCAGTGGATCACGGCTGCGGGACGGGCGGGGATCCTCTGAGATCCGCCCCGTCCTTCCACCTGTCCTTCTGCCTCGTCCTTCCGCCCAGGCCCTCCGCCCCGCTCATCCGCCTCGCTCATCCGTCCTGTTCCTCCGCCCCGCCCTCCGGCTCGCGCTTCCGTCACGGGGAGCGCAAGCCGACGGACGGGCCGCCCGGTTACTCCGGCTGGTGCTCCGGTCCTCCGAAGTCCGGGCTCGAGTAGTCCGGGCTGGAGTAGCTCGGCCGTGTGCCGCGGGCCGCACCCGTCTCCGGGCTGGAGAAGCCCGGCCGTCCGTACCCCAGCTGCGGGATACGGCCTGTCGGCGGGGGCGGTGCCGTGTGCTGCAGCGCGGAGACCGTCGCCGGGTCGGTGAGCGCGTCCCGCAGGAACGGCAGGATCCCCTGCTCCAGCAGGGCCTCGCGCCAGGCGTCCCTGGCCCGGGCCACCTCCCCGTCGAGTTCGCGGTACGGCCCGCCGAGCGCCGAGGGTTTGTTGCGCAGCGCGGTGAGCAGCAGGCCCACGGCGGCGACGAGGATGGCGACCGCCGTCACCGCGCCGAACACCCACCCCGTGGTGAGCATGGTCCGGGCGAACGCGGCGCCGGGATCGAGCATCCGCAGGACGTAACCGACGAGCAGGAAGATCACGGACGCGGTTCCGGCCAGGACGGGTGCCAGGACGGCGACGACGGCGACGGCACCGGCCCCGGTGGCCTCCCCCATGGTGGCGGCGAGCCCCACCGCGTGCGTGCCCGGCTGGCCGGGACCGGACTCGTGGACGGACGGGGTGGACGACGCCGGTGGCCGGCGCAGTTCCTCGCGGACCTTCACATAGTGCTGGTACTCGGTCGCCGCGGCCGCCGTGATGATCGCGGTGGCGTTGAGTGCCATCGTGCGCAGTTGTTCCGAGTTGAGCCGCTGTCCGACCGCGGCCAGTTCCGGGTGGTGTGGCGCGGAGCGCAGCGCCTCATCGAGAATCCGCTGGTATTCCTGGCGGTCCTCGCTCAGCAGGTGCTGCGGAACGCTGTTCATGTGCATCCCCCGATGCTCCGTAGGGCTTGGGGCTCGGCATGCTGACGAGCCGTCGGGCAGAAACGGAGGGGAGCCTGCTACGGATAAGCCGATGGTAGAGCGGTGACGGTGCGCGGTGACAGGGGGTTTACCGAAATTGGCACGTGCACGGTGCGGTTGCGGGCCGCACGGTCACGGCCCGCCGAACCGTCAGACGCCCAGCGGCAGTTGCTGGACCAGCAGTTTTCCGGCCATGGTCACCCCGCCGTCCATCGCGATGGCGAGTCCGTCGGCGTAGACGTGGGGACCGGTGACCACGGGCCCGCCGCCGTCCTCGCCGTCCTCGGAGCCGACTTCACCCGTCAGGTACGGAATCGGGCTGTGGCCGTGAACGACCCGGGTGCCGCCGTACGTATCCAGCAGTGAGCGCACCGCGTCGGCGCCGCCCTCGTCACGGAAGGAGAACCGCTTGGTGAACTTGCGGAACAGGTCCCAGACCTCGTCGGCGTCGTTGCGGGTGAGCGTTTCGCGGACGGTGTCGTTGACCTCTTCGATGGAACGGCCGTAGTCGAGGTAGGCGGTGGTGTCGGAGTGCAGCAGTAGGTGGCCGTCGACCTCCTCGACGGCGTCGAGGCGGGCCATCCACTGCAGGTGGTGGTCCTGAAGGCGGTCCATGTCGGTCTTCTGCCCACCGTTGAGCAGCCAGGCCGCCTGGAAGGTGGCGGTGCCCGCGCCGGAGTTGACGGGGGTGTCGCCGAACCGCTTGGCGCCGAGCAGCAGCAGCTCGTGGTTGCCCATGAGGGCCTTGCAGTAGCCGCCGGCGGCGGCGGCCTCGGCGGACAGCCGCATCACGAGGTCGATGACGCCGATGCCGTCCGGGCCGCGGTCGGTGAAGTCTCCGAGGAACCACAGCCGCGCGGTGCCGGCGCACCACTGGCCCGCCGGGTCGAGCAGGCCCTGCTCCTGGAGGGCGGCCACCAGCTCGTCGAGGTAGCCGTGGACGTCGCCGACCACGTACAGCGGGCCCGGGCCGGTGGCGGGCTGCGGGGCGGGGACGGACGCGGGGTCGACGGTCACCTGAACAGTGTCACCCCGATTGATGACGGGGAGGTCCCGCTGGGTGGGTGTGTATCCCTCCGGGTAGGCCTCCTCGGAGGGCGGGACGACGTCGCCGGGGTGTGTGCTCTGGACGTACGGACCGGTCTCGTGGACGTACGCGGGCACCCGGAAGTCGCGCAACGTCGCCGTCCGCTCCACCTCGGGTCCCTGACCGGCCCCCTGAGTCATCGACCCCTCCACCATCGCGCCGCTCCTGCACCGCGTCGGACTGCCTGGTCGCAGCGGCCCGCGGTGTCGTGGGCCCATCATAGGAATGCGGATCGCGCCGTGTGATGACCCAGGGGTGGTGAATCGGAGCGAGAGTCCGGTACATCGCGGCTTTCGCCCCGTTTGAGTGGGTCTTCGGCGGCCCTGGTCGCACACCTTACGCCGTTGACCGGTCCGTCCTCTTCCGGGAGGCCGGCCCGTTTCTCCCGGAGGGTGCCCCGGGGACACCCTCACGTCGCCTCCCCGGAGTCGGGACCGTCCTGCTGGGCCCGGACCTGTCCGCACGGGACCCTCTCTCCGGAAGCGGAAGCTCCACACTTCAGACACGTCGTGCCCTGCCGGGCTCCGTGGCATGCCCTGCCGGGCCCTGTGACACGCCTCGACCAGCCCTGCGACACGCCCCGCCAGGCATGTGTCACGCCCTGCCGGGCCCTGCGACACGCCGTCGTGCCCCTTGCGTCACTCCCCCTTCGGCGACCTCGGTGGACTGACCGTCGTACGGGGCGGACGCCGCTGGGAGGAGGTCCGCACGATCAGCTCGGTCGGTATCACCTGCTCCACCGGCTGGTCCGGGTCGACCCCCTCGATGGCGTCGATGAGCAGTTGGATCACCGCCGTGCCGATGCGGCGCGGTTTGAGGGAGAGCGTGGTGACGGGCGGTTCGGTGTTGGCGTAGACCGTGGACTCGCTGCAGCAGACGAGCAGCAGGTCGTCCGGGACGCGCAGGCCGTAGCGGCGGGCGGCGGCGAGCAGATCGGTGCCGTTCGGATCGAACAGGCCGTAGACGGCGTCGGGCCGGTCGGGGCGGGCGAGCAGCCGGTCGGCGGCGACGGCGCCCGCACACGGATCGTGCGCCGGGTAGGCCTCGTAGACCGGGTCCTGGCCCACGCGCTCGCACCAGCGCAGATACGCGGTGGTCGACAGGTGGGTGTACGTGTCGGTGGTGGTGCCGGTGAGCAGGCCGATGCGGCGGGCGCCGGCGTCGGCGAGGTGGTCGAGGATGCCCGTCACGGCGGCCTCGTGGTCGTTGTCGACCCAGGCGGTGACCGGCAGCGAGCCGGCCGGGCGGCCGTCGGAGACGACCGGTAAGCCCTGGCGGACCAGCTCGCTGACCACCGGGTCCTGGTCGGAGGGGTCGATGACGACCGTGCCGTCGAGGGCGACGTTGGACCACACGTCGTGGCGGGAGGTCGCGGGCAGGATGACGAGGGCGTAGCCGCGGGCGAGCGCGGCGGAGGTGGCGGCGCGCGCCATCTCGGCGAAGTACGCGAACTCGGTGAAGGTGAAAGGTTCATCCCCGTACGTCGTCACGGTCAGGCCGATGAGCCCGGACTTCCCGGTGCGGAGCGTTCGGGCGGCGGCCGAGGGGCGGTACCCCAGTCTGTCGGCCACCTCGCGGACGTGGCGCCGGGTGGCGTCCGGGAGCCTGCCCTTGCCGTTGAGGGCGTCGGAGACGGTCGTGATGGAGACTCCGGCGGCGGCGGCCACGTCCCTGATGCCCGCCCGACCCGGCCGGCTGCCTCGGCGTGAGGTTTCCGCGCGGCTCACCTGGTGCTTCCCTGCTGCTGTCATGGCGAGCCGATAGTAGGGCTCATGCGGCGGGGTAGGGCGGACGCATATGCACGCGTTGACAGGCACGTTTCTGCATGATCATTAAAGCTTAATGGGCTTGAAAGCGAAGGGAGTTGAACGTTCCAATGCCAAGACCTGACGTGTGGGCGCATGCGGACCTGTCGAGGGTGTGATGTTGCGAAGAGGTCTCAACTCACCTGCACGGGGGATGCGCGCCACGGCGTAAGCCAGGGGCGCGTAGATATATGTACGGCACGCCCCTGACCCGCACGCCATTCGTACACCTTCGGAATGTGTTGCCCTTGTTGTCACTGTGACGGACGGGGCCGTGAGGCGACCGCCGCTCCTCTACGCGGCGGCGCCGAATCCTCATAAGGTGAGCAGTATTGGATGTCGGCGGCGGACACGGGTGCCGCCGGTCTTCGCGAGGAGGACTGCGGTGAGCGAGACGAGCCCCAAGCTGCGCGCCGAGCTGGAGGGGATCCCCATGTACAAGCCGGGCAAGCCGGCGGCGGCCGGTGGACCGGTGGCGTACAAGCTGTCCTCCAACGAGAACCCCTACCCGCCGCTGCCGGGCGTGATGGAGACCGTGACGGCCGCGGCGTCCTCCTTCAACCGGTACCCGGACATGGCCTGTACGGCGCTGACGGCCGAGCTGTCCGAGCGCTTCGGCGTCCCGGTGTCCCACGTGGCCACCGGTACCGGATCGGTCGGTGTCGCCCAGCAGCTGCTGCAGGCCACGTCGGGTCCGGGCGACGAGGTGATCTACGCCTGGCGGTCCTTCGAGGCGTACCCGATCATCACGCAGATCAGCGGTGCCACCTCGGTCCAGGTACCGCTGACCCCGGGCGATGTGCACGACCTGGACGCGATGGCCGGAGCGATCACCGACCGGACCCGGCTCGTCTTCGTCTGCAACCCCAACAACCCGACCGGCACGGTCGTGCGGCGGGCCGAGCTGGAGCGCTTCCTCGACCGGGTGCCGAGCGACGTCCTGGTGGTGCTCGACGAGGCCTACCGCGAGTTCATCCGGGACACCGAGGTGCCGGACGGCGTCGAGATCTACCGCGAGCGGCCCAACGTCTGCGTCCTGCGGACCTTCTCCAAGGCGTACGGACTGGCGGGGCTGCGCGTCGGTTTCGCCATCGCCCACGAGCCGGTGGCGGCGGCGCTGCGCAAGACGGCGGTGCCGTTCGGGGTGAGCCAGATCGCACAGGACGCGGCGATCGCCTCGCTGCGCGCCGAGGACGAGCTGATCGGCCGGGTCGGCTCGCTGGTCTGCGAGCGCAACCGCGTGATGGACGCGCTGCGGGACCAGGGCTGGACGGTGCCCGAGACCCAGGCCAACTTCGTCTGGCTGCGACTGGAGGAGCGTACGGCGGCGTTCGCGCAGGCGTGCGAGCAGGCGGGTGTGGTCGTCCGGCCGTTCCCCGGGGAGGGCGTGCGGGTCACGGTCGGCGAGACCGAGGCGAACGACATCTTCCTGAAGGTGACGGAGGGCTTCCGCAAGGGGCTCTGACCGGTGCGTACGTCCAGGCGGCCGACGGCTCTCCCGTCGGCCGCCTTCGTGTGCGCCGGAAGGGCGCGCGAAGGGGTTGACGTCACAGGGGACCCCCCTTCCCGGTCGGAAAAGCGGTAGGCCATAATTGCTTGTGAATGTGAACGCGTTCACAAGCGCATCCCGTTTTCCCCGGTATGTCGGGGACGAACGGGATCAAGCAGGCCGCCGCGACCACGGCGAAGTAAGGAGCGACGACGTGGATCTGGCTCTGGCGCCGGAGACCCTGGCGCGATGGCAGTTCGGCATCACCACCGTCTACCACTTCCTCTTCGTTCCCCTGACGATCTCGCTCGCCGCCCTCACCGCGGGGCTGCAGACCGCCTGGGTGCGCACGGAGAAGGAGAAGTACCTCAGGGCGACGAAGTTCTGGGGCAAGCTCTTCCTGATCAACATCGCGATGGGTGTGGTCACCGGCATCGTGCAGGAGTTCCAGTTCGGTATGAACTGGTCCGACTACTCGCGGTTCGTCGGTGACGTCTTCGGCGCCCCGCTCGCCTTCGAGGCCCTGATCGCCTTCTTCTTCGAGTCCACCTTCATCGGCCTGTGGATCTTCGGCTGGGACAAGCTGCCCAAGAGGATCCACCTGGCCTGCATCTGGATGGTCTCGATCGGCACCCTGCTGTCGGCGTACTTCATCCTCGCCGCCAACTCCTGGATGCAGCACCCGGTCGGCTACCGGATCAACGAGGAGAAGGGCCGCGCCGAGCTCACCGACTTCTGGCTGGTGCTCACCCAGAACACCACGCTCAACCAGGTCTTCCACAGCTTCTCGGCGGCCTTCCTGACCGGCGGCGCCTTCATGGTGGGCATCGCAGCCTTCCACCTGATGCGCAGGAAGCACATCCCGGTGATGCGGACCTCGCTCCGGCTCGGCCTGGTCACCCTGGCGGTCGGCGGCCTGTTCACCGCGATCAGCGGCGACACCCTCGGCAAGGTCATGTACGAGCAGCAGCCGATGAAGATGGCCGCCGCCGAGGCCCTGTGGGACGGCGAGGAACCGGCGCCGTTCTCCGTGTTCGCCTACGGCGACGTCGACGAGGGGCACAACAAGGTCGCCCTGGAGATCCCCGGCCTGCTGTCCTTCCTGGCCCACAGCGACCTCGAGTCGTACGTGCCCGGCATCAACGACACCAACGAGGCCCTCCGGGAGAAGTTCGGCCCCGGCGACTACAAGCCCATCGTCCCCGTCGCCTACTGGGGCTTCCGCTGGATGATCGGCTTCGGCATGGCCTCCTTCACGCTCGGCCTCCTCGGGCTGTGGCTCACCCGCAAGAAGTTCCTGCTGCCGGCCGCCCACCGCACCGGCGAGGACGAGGTCCCGCGCCTGGTGCTGCTGAAGCAGCCCCTCGGCTCCCGGCTCACCCGGCTCTACTGGCTCCTCGCGCTGTGGACCATGGCGTTCCCGCTGATCGCCAACGCCTGGGGCTGGATCTTCACCGAGATGGGCCGGCAGCCCTGGGTGGTCTACGGCGTCATGCAGACCCGGGACGCGGTCTCCCCCGGCGTCTCCACCGCCGAGGTCCTCACCTCGATGTCCGTCTTCACCCTGCTCTACGCCGTCCTGGCCGTCATCGAGGTCAAGCTGCTCGTCAAGTACGTCAAGGCGGGCCCGCCCGAGCTCGGCGACTTCGACCTCAACCCGCCCACGAAGCTCGGCGGCGACCTCCGTGACGCCGACAAGCCGATGGCCTTCTCGTACTAGGCCGAGGGAGCTGCACCGTCATGGAACTGCACGACGTCTGGTTCGTCCTGATCGCCGTCCTGTGGACCGGCTACTTCTTCCTGGAGGGCTTCGACTTCGGGGTCGGCGTCCTCACCAAGCTGCTCGCCCGGGACCGCGCCGAGAAGCGGGTGCTGATCAACACCATCGGCCCCGTCTGGGACGGCAACGAGGTGTGGCTGCTCACGGCCGGCGGCGCGACCTTCGCCGCCTTCCCCGAGTGGTACGCCACGCTCTTCTCCGGCTTCTACCTGCCGCTGCTGGCCATCCTGGTCTGCCTGATCATCCGCGGTGTCGCCTTCGAGTACCGGGCGAAGCGGCCGGAGGAGAACTGGCAGCGCAACTGGGAGACGGCGATCTTCTGGACCTCGCTGATCCCGGCCTTCCTGTGGGGCGTGGCCTTCGGGAACATCGTGCACGGCGTGAAGATCGACGCCGAGTTCGAGTACGTGGGGAACGTCGCGGACCTGCTCAACCCGTACGCGCTGCTGGGCGGTCTGGTCACGCTGACGCTCTTCACCTTCCACGGCACGGTGTTCACCGCACTGAAGACGGTCGGGGAGATCCGGGAACGAGCACGGAAACTGGCCCTGCGCGTGGGCCTGGTCACGGCCGTCCTGGCGTCGGCCTTCCTGCTGTGGACCCAGGCCGACCGCGGCGACGGCACCAGCCTGGTCGCGCTGGTCGTGGCGGTCGCCGCGCTGGTCGCCGCCCTGCCGGCGAACCAGGCGGGCCGTGAAGGGTGGGCGTTCGCCCTGTCCGGCGTCACCATCGTGGCCGCCGTGGCGATGCTCTTCCTGACGCTCTTCCCGAACGTCATGCCGTCCACGCTGGACGCCGACTGGAGCCTGACCGTCACCAACGCCTCCTCCAGCCCCTACACCCTGAAGATCATGACCTGGCTCGCGGTGATCGCCACACCGGTGGTGCTGCTCTACCAAGGCTGGACCTACTGGGTGTTCCGCAAGCGGATCGGTACCCAGCACATCGCCGACCCCGTGCACTGAGGGTGTGTTTCACGTGAAACCGATCGACCCGCGCCTGCTCCGGTACGCCCGCGCCACCCGTGGCTTCCTGGCGGCGGTCGTCGGCCTGGGGGCCATGGGCGCGGTGCTGGTCATCGCCCAAGCCATGCTCATCGCCGAGATCGTGGTGGGCGCGTTCCGGGACGGGCTGTCCGCCGGTGCGCTCGGCACTCCCCTGCTGCTTCTCGTCGTCGTGGCGGCCGGCCGCGGGCTGGTCGGCTGGCTGACCGAGCTGGCCGCGCACCGGGCGAGCGCCGCGGTCAAGTCGGAGCTGCGGGGGCGGCTGCTGGAGCGGGCGACGGCGCTGGGGCCGGGATGGCTGGACGGTCAGCGCACCGGATCGCTGGTCGCCCTGGCCACCCGGGGGATCGACGCCCTCGACGGCTACTTCTCGCGTTACCTCCCCCAGCTGGGACTCGCGGTGGTCGTCCCGGTGGCGGTGCTGGCACGGGTCGTCACCGAGGAATGGGTCTCGGCGGCGATCATCGTGGGCACCCTGCCGCTCATCCCGGTCTTCATGGTGCTGATCGGCTGGGCCACCCAGTCCCGGATGGACAGCCAGTGGCTGGTGCTGTCCCGGCTGTCCGGCCACTTCCTGGACGTCGTCGCCGGACTGCCGACGCTGAAGATCTTCGGACGGGCCAAGGCCCAGGCGGAGTCGATCCGCCGGATCACCGCCGAGTACCGGCGGGCGACCATGCGGACGCTGCGGATCGCCTTCATCTCCTCCTTCGCGCTGGAACTGCTCGCCACGCTCTCGGTGGCGCTGGTCGCGGTGACGATCGGCATGCGGCTCGTCCACGGCGAACTGGACCTCTACACCGGACTGATCGTCCTGATCCTGGCGCCCGAGGCCTACCTGCCGCTGCGGCAGGTCGGCGCCCAGTACCACGCGGCCGCGGAGGGACTCGGAGCGGCCGAGGAGATCTTCTCGGTACTGGAGACACCGGTGCCCGCGCCGGGGACGGCGGCGGTGCCGACGGGCGCCCTCGCCTTCGAGGACGTGACGGTCCGCTATCCGGACCGGTCCACGGACGCGGTGACGGACGTGTCCTTCACCGTCGCCCCCGGAGAGACGGTCGCACTCGTCGGACCGAGCGGCGCGGGCAAGTCGACCCTGCTGAACGTGCTGCTCGGGTTCGTCCGCCCCACCGGGGGCCGGGTGCGGATCGGGGGAGCCGACCTCGCCGGACTCGACCTCGCCGAGTGGCACGCCCGCGTCGCCTGGGTGCCGCAACGGCCGCACCTGTACGCCGGGACGATCGCCGAGAACGTACGGCTGGCCCGGCCCGACGCGGACGACGACGCCGTGCGGCGCGCCCTGCGGGACGCCGAGGCGCTGGAGTTCGTGGACGCGCTGCCCGACGGCGCCGAGACCGTGCTCGGCGAGGACGGAGCAGGGCTGTCGGCCGGGCAGCGGCAGCGGCTTGCGCTGGCCCGGGCGTTCCTCGCGGACCGGTCCGTCCTGCTGCTCGACGAGCCGACGGCGGCGCTGGACGGCGCCACCGAGGCCGATGTCGTGGCGGCGGTCCGGCGGCTGGCCGCCGGACGGACGGTGCTGCTCGTGGTGCACCGGCCGGCGCTGCTGGCCGTCGCGGACCGGGTGGTGCGGCTCGCCGAACCGGCTGCCGCGGGCGTCCACGGGGAGCCCGTACACCGGGCGGCCGACCCGGCACCGGTCGCGGAAGCCGCTTCCGCACCGGCCGGCGGGCCCGCCGAGTCCGAGGCGGACACGGTCCCGGGCGGTGTCCTCGCCCGCGTCCGTGCCCTGTCCGGCGCCCGGCGGGGGAGGATCACCCTCGCGCTGCTGCTCGGCACCCTCGCCCTGGGCAGCGCCGTCGGGCTCATGGCGACGTCCGGGTGGCTCATCTCCCGGGCCTCCCAGCAGCCGCCCGTGCTGTACCTGATGATGGCCGTGACGGCGACCCGCGCCTTCGGCATCGGCCGGGCCGTGTTCCGCTACGCCGAGCGCCTCGTGTCGCACGACGCCGTGTTGCGCATGCTGGCCGACACCCGGGTCGCGGTGTACCGGCGCCTGGAGCGGCTGGCGCCCGCCGGACTGCGCGGTGCCCGCCGGGGCGACCTGCTCTCCCGGCTGGTCTCCGACGTGGACGCGCTCCAGGACTACTGGCTGCGCTGGCTGCTGCCGGCCGGTGCGGCCGTCGCCGTCTCCGCCCTGTCCGTCGGCTTCACCGCCTGGCTGCTGCCCGAGGCGGGCGCCGTGCTCGCGGCCGGGCTGCTCGCGGCGGGCGCCGGTGTGCCCCTGCTGACCGGTGCCGTGGCCCGCCGCGCGGAACACAGGCTGGCACCAGCGCGTGGCGTCCTCGCCACCCGGGTGACCGATCTGCTCACCGGCACCGCGGAGCTGACCGTCGCCGGTGCCCTGCCCGCGCGGACCGCCGAGGCGCGCCGGGCCGACGGCACGCTCACCCGGACCGCCTCGCGCGCCGCCACCGCCACCGCGCTCGGCGACGGGCTCACCGCGCTGATCTCCGGACTGACCGTCGCGGCCGCCGCCCTCGTCGGCGTCCGGGCCGTGGCCACCGGCCGACTGGACGGTGTGGCCCTCGCCGTCGTCGTCCTCACCCCGCTGGCCGCGTTCGAGGCCGTCCTCGGGATGCCGCTCGCCGTGCAGTACCGGCAGCGGGTGCGCCGCAGCGCCGAGCGCGTGTACGAGGTCCTGGACGCCCCGGCCCCCGTGCGGGAACCGGAGGCGCCGCGGCAGGTGCCCGCGTCGCCGTTCCCGCTCGTGGTCAAGGGGCTGGCCGCCCGGCACCCCGGGCAGGACCGGGACGCGCTCGCCGGGGTGGACCTGACACTCGAGCGGGGCCGCCGCATCGCGGTGGTCGGCCCCTCCGGGTCGGGCAAGACGACCCTCGCACAGGTGCTGCTGCGGTTCCTGGACCCGGACGCGGGCTCCTACACGCTGGCCGGGGTGGACGCGTACGCCCTGGACGGCGACGACGTGCGGCGGCTGGTCGGACTGTGCGCGCAGGACGCCCACCTCTTCAACAGCTCGGTACGGGAGAATCTGCTGCTCGCCAGGAAGGACGCGACCGAGGACGAGCTGCGCGACGCTCTTTGCCGGGCCCGGCTGCTGGAGTGGGCCGACGGCCTGCCCGACGGGCTCGACACGTTCGTCGGCGAGCACGGGGCACGGCTGTCCGGAGGACAGCGGCAGCGGCTGGCGCTCGCCCGTGCGCTGCTCGCGGACTTCCCCGTGCTGGTGCTGGACGAACCCGCCGAGCACCTCGACCTGCCGGCCGCCGACGCGCTCACCGCCGACCTGCTGGCCGCCACCGAGGGGCGTACGACGCTGCTCATCACCCACCGGCTGGCCGGCCTGGAGGAGGTGGACGAGGTCGTCGTACTGGACGGGGGACGGGTGGTGCAGCGTGGTCCGTACGACGAACTCGTGGCCGTGGCAGGCCCGTTGCGGGCGATGGCGCGCAGGGAGGAACGGGCCGGACTCCTGGCGGCGGCCCGCTGACCCCGGCGTGTTCCTCCCGCGTGACGGAACGTCAAGCTTCCGGAGGGATACCGCTGTTCGGCGGTATCCCTGGTCCGTCCGGGGGCGCGTGGTCCCCCATGTGTACGACATGAACAGGACCGTGCGCCGGGGCGGGGTCCAGGATCGCAGTCATGCGCTTCACCCGCCGCCATCCGCTGCTCACCGCCGTGCTGCTGTGCGCGCTCGCCGTGCTCGCCGCCCGGCCCGCCGACGGCGACGGCGCCCACGCCCCCGGTCACGGCTCCGCGTCCGGCGTCGGCGCGGAAGTGGCGCGACTGTACGAGGAAGCGGCGGCGGCGACGGAGCAGTACGAGACCGGCCGGCGCGAGGCCGAGGAGCAGCGGGCCAGGGCGCAGCGGCTGGAGAGGCGGCTCGAGCGTGAGCGGCGGGAGACGGCCGGGCTCCACGAGGACCTGGGCCGGATCGCGAGCTCCCAGTACCGGGACGGCGGCGGGCTGCCGCTCACCGCGCACATGCTGCTCGCCGACGACCCCGAAGAGCTGATGCGCGGTCAGCGGGTGGTGCGGCAGGCGGAGGTGTCGCTCGACAAGGCGATCGGCAGGAGCGAACGGGCCGAGGCCCGGCTCGCCCGCGACGAGGCGAAGGCCGCGGCGGCGTGGAAGAGGCTGGAGAAGCGGAACACGGAACTCGCCGCCCTGCAGCAGGACATCGAGCGGAAGCTCGAAGCGGCACGGTGGAAGCTGCAGGGACAGGCGGACGCCTCCGTCGCGGCCGGCGCCTGCCGCGGCGCGGTCCGCCTCGACCAGCCGGAGACGCGGTTCACCACCCGCTGGGTGGCGCCGGTGGAGACGTACGAACTGTCCGCCTCCTACGGCAGCGGCGGCGCCCGGTGGGCGAACCGGCACACCGGGCAGGACTTCGCGGTGCCGATCGGCACGCCGGTGCGGGCCGTGGGCTCCGGGAGGGTGGTGAGGGTGTCCTGCGGGGGCGCCTTCGGTATCGCGATCGTGCTCCGGCACACGGACGGCTACTACACGCAGTACGCCCACCTCGCCGCAGTCGCCGTCGACCAGGGGGACCGGGTGTCGCCCGGGCAGTGGATCGGCCAGTCCGGCACCAGCGGCAACTCCACGGGCCCGCACCTGCACTTCGAGGTGCGGGTCACACCGGAGATGGGGTCGGCGGTGGATCCCGTGTCGTGGCTGGCACGGCGCGGGGTGTCGCTCTGAGCGGCTACGGCCGCTCGTTCAGCAGCCGCTCGATGACCACGGCCACCCCGTCGTCGTTGTTGGCGACCGTGCGGCCCGAGGCGGCGGCGATCACGTCCGGGTGGGCGTTGCCCATCGCGTAGGAGCGTCCGGCCCAGGTCAGCATCTCGACGTCGTTCGGCATGTCACCGAAGGCGACGACCTCCTCGTGCGAGATGCCCCGCTCGGCGCAGCACAGGGCGAGCGTGCTGGCCTTGGACACGTCGGGGCCGCTGATCTCCAGCAGGGCGCTGGGGCTGGAGCGCGTGACGTTGGCCCGGTCGCCGATGGCGAGCCGGGCCAGGGTCAGGAAGGCGTCGGGGTCGAGTTCGGGGTGGTAGGCGAGGATCTTGAGCACCGGCTCGCCGGCGGTGTGGGAGTCCGGAGCCAGCAGGTCCTCGGCGGGAGCGAGCGTGTCCGGGACCTCCATGTGCAGCTTCGGGTACGCCGGCTCCTGGTTGAAGCCGAAGGTCTGCTCCACGGCGTACACCGTGCCCGGCGCGGCCTCGCGCAGCAGCCGCACGGCGTCCAGCGCGTTCCTCCGGGGCAGCTCGCGCACCTTCACGAAGCGGTGCGCGCCGGGGCCGCCGTGCAGGTCGACGACGGCCGCGCCGTTGCCGCAGATGGCGAGACCGTGGCCGTGGACGTGGTCGCTGACGACGTCCATCCAGCGGGCCGGGCGGCCGGTGACGAAGAAGACCTCGACGCCCGCCTCCTCGGCGGCAGCGAGCGCGGCGACGGTGCGCGGGGACACCGACTTGTCGTCGCGCAGCAGGGTGCCGTCGAGATCGGTGGCGATGAGCCGCGGTCGAGTGGTGGTTGCCTGGGGCTCGGACTGTCGGGTCGCTGAGGTCACCCGGTCATTGTCCCGCATATGCCCGCACGGTCGTGCGAGAGTGCGCACATCTGAGTGGTTACCGCCGTCATCAGCGGTCTCTTCCCGCGCTCCGGGACGGCCGGGGTCACCGCAGCTGTGCCGGCGCCTCCATGGCGATCCGTTCGAAGATCTTCTGGTCCGCGGCGAAGTCGGAGTCGGGGATGGGCCAGTGGATCACGATCTCGGTGAATCCCAGCTCGGCGTGGCGGCCCGCGAAGTCGACGAAGGCGTCCAGGGACTCCAGCGGACGGCCCCGGTCCGGGGTGAATCCGGTGAGCAGGATCTTGTCCAGTCCGGTCACGTCCCGGCCGAGCTCGGCGCAGGCGTCGGCCAGCTTCTCCGCCTGGCCGCGAATGGCCTGAACCGACTGTTCGGGCGTGCCGTCCTCGTACAACCGGGGGTCACCCGTGGTCACCCAGGCCTGCCCGTGACGTGCCGCGAGCCGCAGTCCGCGCGGTCCGGTGGCCGCCACGGCGAACGGCAGCCGGGGTCGCTGCACGCAGCCCGGAATGTTGCGCGCCTCGTGCGCCGCGTAGAAGTCGCCCTCGTACGACACCGAGTCCTCGGTGAGCAGCCGGTCGAGCAGGGACACGAACTCGGCGAAGCGGTCGGCGCGCTCACGGGGTGTCCAGGGCTCCTGGCCGAGTGCCGTGGCGTCGAAGCCGGTGCCGCCCGCGCCGATTCCGAGCGTGACGCGTCCGCCGGAGATGTCGTCGAGGGAGATGAGCTCCTTGGCGAGGGTCACCGGGTGCCGGAAGTTCGGCGAGGTCACCAGCGTGCCCAGCCGCATCCGGTCGGTCACGGCCGCGGCGGCGGTCAGGGTGGGGACGGCACCGAACCAGGGACCGTCCCGGAAACTGCGCCAGGACAGATGGTCGTAGGTGTATCCCGCGTGGAAGCCGAGTTCCTCGGCACGCACCCACGCCGAACGGCTGCCCTCGTGCCAGCGGCGGTACGGGAGGATCACGGTGCTCAGGCGCAGACTCATGTCGCCGAGCCTATGCGGCGCCGCGGGTTTCACGTGAAACGTCCCGCGTGCACGTCCGTCACCGTACGCGTGAGCTCAGCCAGGGGGTGAGGACGATCATGGGGATGAACTCCTTGTGCGTCCGGTCTCCGGGCAGCGGCACGATCAGGAAATAGCCCGGCGGGAAACGCCGTGCCCTCACATGCGCCAGACCGTCGAAGAGGGAACGCAGGAAGGCCGGCACGTCGTCGCGGGGAATGTCGGGGCACTCCACGCCCTCGACGTCGATCAGCGCGTCGCCCTCGGGGTAGAGCCGTACGCTCACCCGGGGCAGGCCGCCGAACTCGACGCATGCCTCGTGGGGGAGGGAGCCGTCGGGATCGGTGATGACGCCCACACCCGCCGCGGTGCGGCGCGAGGTCTGATCCGCGCCGATGTCATGGGTGACCTCGATCTCACGCTCATAGGTGTCCGCGAGCACGCGGAGGGCGGTGACGGCGGCCTCGGTGCTGGGCAAGTGGTCCATACCACTGATCATGGCATCAGCGGCTGCCGGGAAAACGCAGATACCGGCTCGGCACGGCCCGGGTCAGCCACACACCGTTCGCGCTCACGTGGAAGACATGGCCGTCCCGGTGCATGGCCGCCGCGTCCACGGACAGGACGACCGGGCGGCCCCGGCGGGCGCCGACACGGGTCGCCGTCTCCCGGTCGGCGGAGAGGTGTACATCGTGCCGGTTCATGGGCCGCAGCCCCTCGGCGCGGATCGCCTCCAGGTTCCGGGCGACGGTGCCGTGGTACAGGTACGGCGGTGGGGTGGCCGGTGCCAGTCCGAGATCGACCTCGACGCTGTGGCCCTGGCTGGCGCGGATCCGGGTGCCCTCGACGGCGAAGCGCCGCTTGTCGTTGGCGGCGACGACGTGGTCCAGCTCCTCCCGGGTGAACCGGAAGCCGTGCGCGGACGCCGCCGCGATCAGCGCGTCGATCTCGACCCAGCCGCCTTCGTCGAGCGTGAGCCCGATCCTTTCGGGCTGATGGCGCAGATGCTTGGCGAGGTACTTCGACACCTTCACGGTGCGTCTTTCATCCATCCGTTCAGGGTGCCGGGAGAGACGCGCATCACGCGATCGATTTAGCTCCGGAGGTTTGATCCACAAACAAGTGCGGTTATCCACAGGGGAATTGACCTCCGCTGTGGACAACCGGCCGCACATGGACCGCCTTTGCCCGGACCGCTCTCACACCGGCGGCCTCACCCGCGCGATCCTCCGCAGCACCCCCGGCATCCACCGCGAGAGCGCGTACGCCGTCCGCGCCTCCGGGGTGACCGGCACCACCGCCTCGTCACGCACCACCGCCCGCAGGATCGCGGCGGCGACCTTCTCCGGCGGGTAACCGCGCAGCCCGTACAGGCGCGCCGCCCGTCTCCGCAGCCGCCGCTCCTCCTCGGCGTCCGCGCCCGCGAAGCGCGCGGTGGAGGTGATGGGGGTGTTCACGAACCCGGGGCACACCGCCGTCACGCCGATGTCCCGGCCCGCCAGTTCCGCCCGCAGGCACTCGCTCAGCATCAGCACGGCGGCCTTGGACGTGCCGTAGGCGGGCAGCGCCCTGGACGGCTGGAACGCGGCCGCCGAGGCGACGTTGACGATGTGGCCGCCCTGTCCGCGCTCTGCCATCCGCCGTCCGAAGAGCCGGCAGCCGTGGATCACCCCCCACAGATTGACGTCGAGGACCTCCTTCCAGTCCTCCGGGGTGGTGTCGAAGAAGGAGCCGCCCAGCCCGATGCCGGCGTTGTTCACCAGGACGTCCACCACGCCGTGCTCCGCGGTGACCCGCTCGGCGAGCTTCTCCATGGCCTGCTCGTCGGACACGTCCGCCGTCTCCGCCCAGGCCGCCGCCGCTCCGCGACCGTGGGCCTCCCCCGCGGTACGGGCCGCGGCCCGCGCGTCCCGGTCGACCGCCAGCACGCGCGCGCCCGCCTCCGCGAACGCGAGCGCGGTCGCCCGCCCGATGCCGCTGCCCGCCCCCGTGACCAGGACCAGCTGTCCGCCGAAGCGGTCGGCGTACCGGCCCGGAGCCGTCACCTCCGGCCGACCGTCCTCCACGGACGCCACGAACTCGCCGATCCACGTCGCCAGCAGGTCGGGGCGGGTGCGCGGGATCCAGTGCCGGGCCGGCAACGTCCGCCGGGTCAGCCGCGGCACCCACCGCTCCAGGTCCTCGTGGAGCCGCTCCGAGAGGAACGCGTCCCCCAGCGGCGTGATGAGCTGCACGGGCGCGTGCGCGTAGGCGTCGGCGCGCGGGCTGCGCAGCCGGGGCCGCACGTTGTCCCGGTAGAGCCAGGCCCCGTGCGCCGCGTCCGACGGCAGGGACGAGGTCGGGTAGCCGCCGCCGGCCGGCACCTTCTCGACACGCTCCAGGATCCGCGGCCAGCGCCTGCCCAGCGGACCGCGCCAGGCGAGCTCGGGCAGCACGGGCACGTGCAGCAGGTACACGTACCAGGACTTGGCGCCCTGGCCCAGCAACTGGCCGACCCGGCGCGGGGTGGGCCGCTTCAGACGGCGGCTTATCCAGTGCCCGAAGTGGTCGAGCGACGGCCCCGACATCGACGTGAAGGAGGCGATCCGACCCGCGGTGCGCCCGACCGTGACGAACTCCCAGGCCTGCACCGAACCCCAGTCGTGTCCCACCAGATGCACCGGCCGGTCCGGACTGACCGCGTCGGCGACGGCCAGGAAGTCGTCGGTCAGCTTCTCCAGGGTGAACCCGCCGCGCAGCGGACGCGGCGCCGTGGACCGGCCGTGCCCCCGGACGTCGTACGCCACGACGTGGAAACGCCCGGCGAGCCGGGACGCGACCTCGGACCACACCTCCTTGCTGTCCGGGTAGCCGTGCACCAGGACGACCACCGGCCGCCCGCGCTCACCCAGTTCGGCCACGCACAGCTCGACCCCGCCCGTACGCACCCGGCGCTCCCGCGCCCCCGCCCACACCGTCCCCGACAAGCCGTCACCCCCGCGGTCATGACTGCGCTACGTGTCCGTAACGTGACACGGCGAATCTCGCAGCCGTCCAGGACCCCGTCAAGAGCGGGCCCGTCGGCTGTGGATAACTCCCCGGAAGGAGATTCCCCTACGGGCCCGTACGCCTCCAGACGGACCCCAAGACGGCTCTCCGGTCTGACGACCGGAGTGGTGCGGGTCACTAGTGTCATGGACGTGACTGTGATCGTGACCGAAAGCCTGAGCAAGCGGTTCCCCCGGGTGACCGCTCTTGACCGGCTCTCCGTGGACGTCGGGCCCGGTGTGACCGGACTCGTCGGAGCCAATGGAGCCGGCAAGTCCACACTGATCAAGATCCTGCTGGGTCTGTCCCCCGCCACCGAGGGCCGCGCCGAGGTGCTCGGCCTCGACGTCGCCACCGAGGGCGCCGCCATCCGCGAGCGGGTCGGCTACATGCCGGAGCACGACTGCCTGCCGCCGGACGTCTCGGCCACCGAGTTCGTCGTCCACATGGCACGCATGTCCGGCCTGCCGCCCACCGCCGCGCGGGAGCGCACCGCGGACACCCTGCGCCACGTCGGCCTGTACGAGGAGCGCTACCGCCCCATCGGCGGCTACTCCACCGGCATGAAGCAGCGCGTGAAGCTCGCGCAGGCCCTCGTGCACGACCCCCAGCTGGTCTTCCTGGACGAGCCCACCAACGGCCTCGACCCGGTCGGCCGCGACGAGATGCTCGGCCTGATCCGCCGCATCCACACCGACTTCGGCATCTCGGTCCTGGTCACCTCCCACCTGCTGGGCGAACTGGAACGCACCTGCGACCACGTCGTCGTCGTCGACGGCGGCAAGCTGCTGCGCTCCAGCTCCACCACGGACTTCACCCAGACCACCACGACCCTCGCGATCGAGGTCACCGACACCGACGAGCACCCGGACGGAACCCGCGCGGTGCGCGACGCGCTCCACGCGCGCGGGGTGACCGTCGAGGACGGCAGCGGACTGCCGGGCGCCGGGCACATCCTGCTGCTCACCGCGCAGGGCGAGGACACCTACGACCTGGTCCGGGACGTCATCGCCGACCTCGGCCTCGGCCTGGTGCGCATGGAACAGCGCCGGCACCACATCTCCGAGGTCTTCACGAACAGCGACCGGAACAGCGAAGTCAACAGTGACGGCGACAACGACGGCGACAACGGCGAGCAGCGGAAGGAGGCGGTCGGCCATGGCAGCTGAGCAGTCCATGCAGGCACCAGCCACTGCATCGGGTGACACCCGTATCCACAACATCGGCTACCGCTCCTACGACGGCCCCCGCCTCGGCCGCTCCTACGCGAGGCTCTCGCTGTACTCGCAGTCCCTGCGCGGCGCCTACGGCCTCGGCCGCTCGGTGAAGTCCAAGGTGCTGCCGATGCTGCTGTTCGTGGTGATGTGCGTGCCCGCCGCCATCATGGTGGCCGTCGCCGTCGCCACCAAGGCCAAGGACCTGCCCGTCGACTACACCCGCTACGCGATCGTCATGCAGGCCGTCATCAGCCTGTACGTCGCCTCGCAGGCACCCCAGTCCGTCTCCCGCGACCTGCGCTTCAAGACCGTACCGCTGTACTTCTCGCGGCCCATCGAGACCGCCGACTACGTACGCGCCAAGTTCGCCGCGCTGGCGTCGGCCCTGTTCATCCTCACCGCCGCGCCCCTGCTGGTGCTGTACATCGGCGCCCTGCTGGCCAAGCTCGACTTCACCGACCAGACCAAGGGATTCGCGCAGGGACTCGTCTCCGTGGCACTGCTCTCGCTGCTCTTCGCCGGCATCGGCCTGGTCATCGCCTCGGTGACCCCGCGCCGCGGCTTCGGCATCGCGGCCGTCATCGCCGTCCTGACCATCACCTACGGCGCGGTCTCCACCCTCCAGGCGATCGCCGACGTCCAGAGCAGCGGCGACGCCATCGCCTGGATCGGCCTGTTCTCGCCGATCACCCTCATCGACGGCGTGCAGTCCGCCTTCCTGGGCGCGACCTCCGCCTTCCCCGGCGGGGTGGGCCCGACCAACGCCGAGGGCGTCGTCTACGTCCTGTTCACCCTCGGCCTGATCGCCGCGAGCTACGGCCTCCTGGTGCGTCGCTACAAGAAGGTGGGATTGTGACCACGCTCAGCATCGACCACGTCTCCCGCTGGTTCGGCAACGTGGTCGCCGTCAACGACATCACCATGACCGTCGGCCCCGGCGTCACCGGTCTGCTCGGCCCCAACGGCGCCGGGAAGTCCACCCTCATCAACATGATGGGCGGCTTCCTCGCCCCCTCCACCGGCACCGTCACCCTCGACGGACAGCAGGTGTGGCGCAACGAGGCCATCTACCAGCACATCGGCATCGTCCCCGAGCGCGAGGCGATGTACGACTTCCTCACCGGCCGCGAATTCGTCCTCGCCAACGCCGAACTCCATGGCCTGGGGGCCAAGGCGGCACAGAAGGCGCTCGCCACGGTCGAGATGGAGTACGCGCAGGACCGCAAGATCGCCACGTACTCCAAGGGCATGCGGCAGCGCGTGAAGATGGCGTCCGCGCTGGTCCACCAGCCGTCGCTGCTCCTCCTCGACGAGCCCTTCAACGGCATGGACCCGCGCCAGCGCATGCAGTTGATGGACCTGCTGCGGCGGATGGGCGACGAGGGCCGCACCGTGCTGTTCTCCTCCCACATCCTCGAAGAGGTCGAACAGCTCGCCTGGCACATCGAGGTCGTCGTCGCCGGCCGGCACGCGGCCAGTGGTGACTTCCGCAGGATCCGCCGCCTGATGACGGACCGCCCGCACCGCTACCTGGTGCGCTCCAGCGACGACCGCGCCCTCGCGGCCGCGCTGATCGCCGACCCGTCGACGTCCGGCATCGAGGTCGACCACGCCGAGGGCGCGCTGCGCATCCAGGCCGTCGACTTCGGCCGCTTCACCGCCCTGCTGCCGAAGGTCGCGAAGGAGCACGGCATCAGGCTGCTCACGGTCTCGCCGTCCGACGAGTCCCTCGAGTCCGTCTTCTCGTATCTCGTCGCGGCGTAGGAGGCCGAAGATGTACGACCCCACAGTCGCCCGGCTCACCTACCGGGCCCTGCTCGGCCGCCGCCGGGCCCTCATCCTGGGCGCCCTGCCCCTGCTGCTGATCGCGATCTCCCTGGCGGTGCGCGCCCTCGCCGGCGCCGACGACCAGACCGCGGCCGACGTCCTCGGCGGGCTCGCGCTCGCCACCATGGTGCCGATCATCGGCGTCATCGCCGGAACCGGGGCCATCGGCCCCGAGATCGACGACGGCTCGGTGGTGTACCTGCTGTCCAAGCCGATCAAGCGGCCGACCATCATCTACACCAAGCTGATCGTCGCGATCGCCGTCACCATGGTCTTCTCGGCGGTGCCCACCCTGATCGCGGGCTTCATCCTGAACGGCAACGGACAACAGGTCGCCGTCGCCTACACCGTGGCCGCGCTGGTCGCCTCCATCGCGTACGCGGCGCTCTTCCTGCTGCTCGGCACGGTCTCCCGGCACGCGGTGGTCTTCGGGCTGGTCTACGCGCTGGTCTGGGAGGCGTTGTTCGGCTCCCTGGTGCCCGGCGCGCGCACGCTGAGCGTCCAGCAGTGGTCGCTGGCCGTGGCGCAGAAGGTCTCCGGCGGTGACCTGGTCACCTCGGACGTGGGCCTGACGACCGCGACGGTGCTGCTGGCCGCGGTCACCGTGCTGGCCACCTGGTACGCCGGGCAGAAGCTGCGCTCGCTGACGCTCGCCGGCGAGGAGTGAGGCGTTCGCCCGCCGGTTTATTCGGTGGCGTCCGACGCGCCCGGCGGGCAGAGTGGTTGTGTCCGCATCGCCGGGAAAGTCCGGCGTCATCTGCTGGGAGAGGAGTGGGACGGTGTCCATGCACGGCACGTCCCACTTCTGTCAGGGCAGCCCGCGGCGGACTCCGGAGTCATCTCTACGGCTCCGTTGAGTCCGCCCGTACGGGGAACTGCCCGGGGCGGCCGCTTCGAGCACGCGCGGTCTGTCGCGTGGGCCGCCCCTCCCTGCTTCGTCGCGGCGGGGCGGGTGGGGTTGCGCAGCCCGGCGCTGCGAGGTGCCGTCTGCGCCCACCCGTGCCGCCCTGCGGCACGATTGCCCGCAGTTACGACGGCAGAAGGCGTTCCAGGACTACCGCGATGCCGTCCTCCTCGTTGGAGGTGGTCACCTCGTCGGCCACCGCCTTCAGTTCCCCGTGCGCGTTGGCCATGGCCACGCCGTGGGCGGACCAGGCGAACATCGGGATGTCGTTGGGCATGTCACCGAAGGCGATCGTCTCCGCGGCCTTCACCCCCAGCCGGCGCGCCGCCAGGGACAGCCCCGTGGCCTTCGACAGGCCGAGCGGGAGCAGTTCGACGATGCCCTCGCCCGCCATGGTGACGGTGACGAACCCGCCCGCCGCGCGGGTGGCCGCGTCGGCGAGCTCGTCCGAGGTCAGCGTCGGGTGCTGGATGTACAGCTTGTTCAGCGGTGCCGTCCACAGGTCCGACGCGTCCGTGAACGGCGTCGCGGGCAGCCCGCCCACGACCTCGTAACCGGGGCCGACCAGCACCTCGCCGTCCAGCCCGTCGCGGCTCGCCGCCAGGTACAGCGGGCCGACCTCCGCCTCGATCTTCGCCAGTGCCACCCCGGCCAGTTGCCGGTCCAGGGTCACCGACGTCAGCAGGCGGTGCGCCCCGGCGTCGTACACCTGGGCGCCCTGGCCGCAGACGGCGAGCCCCTCGTAGCCGAGGTCGTCGAGGATCGGGCGGGTCCACGGCACCGCGCGGCCGGTGACGACGATGTGCGCGGCGCCCGCCGCGGTGGCCGCGGCGAGCGCGTCACGGGTGCGGCCGGAGACCGAGTGGTCGTCCCGCAGCAGCGTGCCGTCGAGGTCGGTGGCGATGAGCCGGTACGGGAAGGTCGCGGGGGCGGTGCTCACTTGGTGACCGGCTCCAGGATCTCCCGGCCGCCCAGGTACGGACGCAGCACCTCCGGCACGCGCACGGAGCCGTCGGCCTGCTGGTGGTTCTCCAGGATCGCCACGATCGTGCGCGGTACGGCGCACAGTGTGCCGTTGAGCGTGGCCAGCGGGCGCACCTTCTTGTCCTCACGGACGCGGATCGACAGCCGGCGCGACTGGAATTCGGTGCAGTCCGAGGTCGAGGTCAGCTCGCGGTACTTGCCCTGGGTCGGGATCCACGCCTCGCAGTCGTACTTGCGCGCGGCCGAGGAGCCCAGGTCGCCCGAGGCGACGTCGATCACGCGGAACGGCAGCTCCAGCGAGGTCAGCCACTGCTTCTCCCACTCCAGCAGCCGCTGGTGCTCCGCCTGGGAGTCCTCCGGGGCGACGTACGAGAACATCTCGACCTTGTCGAACTGGTGCACGCGGAAGATGCCCCGGGTGTCCTTGCCGTGCGAGCCGGCCTCGCGGCGGAAGCAGGGCGAGAAGCCCGCGTACCGCAGCGGCAGCCGGTCGGCTTCGATGATCTCGTCCATGTGGTACGCGGCCAGCGCCACCTCGGACGTGCCGACCAGGTAGAGGTCGTCCTTGTCGAGGTGGTAGACGTCCTGGGCCGCCTGGCCGAGGAAGCCGGTGCCCGCCATCGACTGGGGGCGCACCAGCGCGGGGGTCAGCATCGGCGTGAAGCCGGCGGCCGTGGCCTGGGCCATCGCGGCGTTCACCAGGGCGAGCTCGAGCAGCGCGCCGACGCCGGTCAGGAAGTAGAAGCGGGAGCCCGAGACCTTGGCGCCGCGCTCGACGTCGATGGCGCCGAGGAGCTGGCCGAGCTCCAGGTGGTCCTTGGGCGCGAAGCCCTCGGCGTCGAAGTCACGGATGCTGCCGTGCGTCTCCAGCGTGACGAAGTCCTCCTCGCCGCCGACGGGCACGTCGGGGTGGACGAGGTTGCTCAGCTTGAGCAGGAGCTCCTGGGTCTCGGTCGCGGCGGCGTCGCGGTCGGCGTCGGCCGCCTTGACGTCGGAGGCGAGCTGGCCGGCCCGCTTCAGCAGCTCGGCCTTCTCGTCACCGGCGGCCTTGGGAATGAGCTTGCCGAGCGACTTCTGCTCGGCGCGCAGTTCGTCGAAGCGGACGCCGGACGACCTGCGCCGCTCGTCGGCAGACAGGAGGGCGTCGACGAGTGCGACGTCCTCTCCACGGGCGCGCTGCGAAGCACGCACACGGTCGGGGTCCTCACGAAGCAGGCGAAGGTCAATCACGCGGTCAAGGCTACCGGTGCGGTGCGACGCCTCACGACCCACTATTGCGGTGCGGCGGCGCACGTTCCGTTATAGGTGAATTGCGCACAGTGTTCCGCAAGGTCAATGAATGGGGCACTCCCCCCGGAACGGGTCAGTTCACGGGTCGGCGGTTGACCGGAATGCCCTGCGCGACAGGGAACTTGGGCTTCGGTTGTCCACAGGAGTCCCCATCTTCGGAAAGTTATCCACAGGTTGTGGGGAAGAACTGTGGACTTCGGAATCGACCGCTCCGAAACGTCTGATCAAAGCCGAGGAATCCCAGGGTGAACCCCCTTTCTCCCCGCTTTTGAGCGGAAAGTGATCACTCTAAAGGGTTGACCAAAGGAAAAGGATGGACGAATCGTGATGCGCGGGACGATGAAGAAGATCATCCCCCGTGGAGTGATTTGTCGACCGAGCGCCGCTTCGGTGTCGACTTGTCCCCAGGTGGAGAAGCGGACCTGTGGATAACTCCTGTGGACAACGAAAATCAGCAGTTAGGACCGGCCCCGTCCTCCCGACCTCGTCAGAACCGCCCGTCCTGGCACCGCGCGACCCAGTCCGCCGCCCCCATGAACTCCTCGTCCGACGTCCCCGGGAACAGGGGACGCACCTCCCCGGGCCGTACGTCCGCACGCGGGTACGAGCCGAGGAAACGCACCTGAAGACAGATCCGCTTGAGCCCCATCAGCGCCTCGGCCATCCGGCGGTCCGAGATGTGCCCCTCGGCGTCGATGCAGAAGCAGTAGTTGCCGATACCTGCACCGGTCGGCCGGGACTGGAGCAGCATCAGGTTGATGCCGCGGGTGGCGAACTCGCCCAGCAGGTCGCGCAGCCCGCCGGGGTGGTCGTCACGCTGCCACAGCACCACGGAGGTCTTGTCGGCGCCCGTGGGCGCGGCGGGCCGGGCGGGGCGGCCCACCAGCACGAACCGGGTCTGGGCGTTCTCCGCGTCGTGGATCTCCGTCTCCAGGGCCTCCAGGCCGTACCGGGCGGCGGCGAACTCACCGGCGAAGGCGGCGTCGTAACGGCCCTCCTGGACCAGTCGCGCGCCGTCCGCGTTGGAGGCGGCCGATTCCCAGACGGCGTCCGGGAGGTGGGTCTTGAGCCAGTTGCGGACCTGCGGCTGGGCGGCCGGGTGGGCGGTGACCGTCTTGATGTCCGACAGCTTGGTGCCCGGACGGACGAGCAGCGCGAAGGTGATCGACAGCAGCACCTCGCGGTAGATCATCAGGGGGGTGCCCGCGACCAGTTCGTCGAGGGTGGTGGTGATGCCGCCCTCGACCGAGTTCTCGATGGGGACGAACGCGGCCTCGGCCTCACCGGTGCGCACCGCGTCGAGCGCGGACTGCACGGACACGTACGGGATCAACGCGCGGGTGGCCGCCTCGGGAAGCGTGCGCAGGGCGACTTCGGTGAAGGTGCCCTCTGGACCGAGATACGCATAGCTCGCTGGCATGACCTCACCCTAATGGGCCCCGGCCGACGGCAGTCCCGCACCGGGCTCAGAGGGTGACGCGGGACGGCTCTCATCCCTCCAGCAACTCTCATCCCTCCAGCAACCGCTGCCCCACGTACTCTCCCTCCGCCGCGCCGCCCGGCACCGCGAACAGTCCGCTCGCCTCGTGGCGGACGAACGGGGTCAGGGCGTCCCCCCGGTCGAGCTTGCGCTGCACCGGCACGAAGCCGCGCAGCGGATCGGCCTGCCAGCAGATGAACAGCAACCCCGCGTCCGGCACCCCGTCCGTGTCGATGCCGTCGTGGTACGAGAACGGGCGGCGGAGCATGGTGGCGCCGCCGTTCTGGTCGGGCCGGGTGATCCTGGCGTGGGCGTTGAGGGGGACGACCAGGTTGCCCCGGGAATCCGTCTTCTCCAGGTCCATCTCGGACGTCTCGGTGCCCCCGGACAGCGGCGCTCCGTCGGACTTGCGGCGCCCGATGACGCTTTCCTGCTCCTTGACCGGCAGCTTCTCCCAGTCGTCCAGCAGCATGCGGATACGGCGTACGACGACGTAGGAGCCGTTCGCCATCCAGGCCGGCTCGCCCTTCTCGGGGACGAAGATCCGCTCGTCGAAGTCGGAGTCGGCGGGCCTGGGGTTGCGGGTGCCGTCGACCTGGCCCATCAGGTTGCGGGCGGTCATGGGATGGGCGGTGGCGCCGGGGGAGCGGTTGAAGCCGTTCATCTGCCAGCGCACCCTGGCGGCCGAGCCCGCGTCCTTCTGGACGGCGCGCAGGGCGTGGAAGGCCACGAGGGCGTCGTCGGCGCCGATCTGCACCCACAGGTCGCCGTTGCTGCGGTTCTTGTCGAGGTGGTCGGAGGAGAAGTCGGGCAGCGGGTCCAGGGCGACCGGGCGCTGCTTCTCCAGGCCGGTGCGCCCGAAGAAGCTGTGGCCGAAGCCGAAGGTGAGGGTCAGCGAGGAGGGCCCGGCGTCGCGGGCCACGCCGGTGTCGTCCTGTGCGCTGGGCTCGCCCGCCATCAGCCGGCGGGCGGTGTCCGACCAGCGACGCAGCAGTGCGGCCGCCTCCGTGCGTCCGGCTCCGGGGGCGAGGTCGAAGGTGATGAGGTGGCCGCGGGCCTGGAGCGGCTGGGTGATGCCGGGCTGATGTTTCACGTGAAACTCGACCCGGCTGTCGCCCACCGACGTCAGCGGGGTGGCTCCGGCGGGCGCCGACGCGTATCCCGCGACCCCGCCCGCCGCTCCCAGGACGAGTCCGGTGGCGCCGGCCGTGCCGAGCAGCCGGCGTCGGGAGAGGCCGTTCCCGGTGGTCCGGGCCCCGGGCTCCCCCTGGGGCGTCCTGGGGGTCCGGACCTGCGGAATGGACTGGTCAGCCATGGTGGTTCAGCCGATCTGCGCGTTCTTCGAGACGGTCACCTGGTCGATGTCGGAGGTCCGCACGGTCACCTCGATCTTCCAGTCGCCCGTCATGGGGATCTGTACTCCGCTCGCCGACCAGTGCCCGGTGGTGACGCGGTCGGGGACGACGGGCAGTGGCCCGATGTCCTTGGCGGAGAGGGTGAGGGCGACCTTCACCTCGGGGACGTCGACGGCCTGGCCGTCCGGGCCTTCCACATAGAGGTGCAGGTCGTTGTCGCCGACCCGGGCGGGGTCGAGGTCGACCGTGACGACGCCCTTGCCGTTCTCACCGCCGGTGTCGTAGGGCATGTTCAGCGTCACCGCTCCGGTGCCCTGACCGGTCGAGGCGGACGAGGACGAGGTGGAGGCGGCCGCCCGGGCCTCCTGTTCCGTACGTCCCGGTTCGGTCTGCGTCAGCACGGTGGTGACGGCGAGCAGGACGACGGCGATGCCCGCCTCGGCGAGTACGGAGCGGCGCAGTCCGAGGCGGTGGGGGTCGGCGTCGCGCAGTCGCTTCTGCCGGGCGCTCTCCACCGCGGCCCGCTGCCGGGCGAGCTGAGCGGCCCGGACGTCACCGCCCTTCTCGGCTCCGGTGGCTTCGGCCGGCTGCTTCTCCTCCTCGGGCGCCGTCCCGGCCGGCTGCTTCTCCTCCTCCTCGCGCTCCGCCGGGGCCGGCGCTTCGGCCAGCCGTGCCGTCCAGCGTCGTGAGAGGGAGGCGACCGCGACCAGGACCGCCATGAGCCCGATCTTGGCGAGCAGCAGCTGCCCGTAGCGGGTGTCGGTCAACGCCGACCAGGAGCCGAGCTGCCGCCAGCTCTGGTAGACACCGGTGACGACCAGTACCACCACGCTGCCGAAGGCGAGCCGGGAGAAGCGCTGGACGGCGCCCTGGTCGACCGGCGTGTCGGCGGGGGCCCGGTAGAGGGCGACGAGCAGGGTGGTGAGTCCGCCGAGCCAGGCGGCGACGGCCAGCAGGTGGAGCACGTCGACGGGCATGGCGATGCCGGGCTGGAGCCCCTGGGAGGCGTGCTCGGACATGGCCCAGCTCGCGGCGAGCCCGGCCGCCACGACCGTCCCGCCGATCGCCAGCCCGAAGGTCAGGTCCCGCTTCTCCTCGTCCTCCCGCTTGTCGTGGGCGCCGAACAGCACCGCGATGAACAGGGCCGCCGCGGCGAGCAGCAGCAGCCGGGAGACCAGTGCCGCGCCGGTCTTCGTCTGGAGGACGTCCCCGAGCAGCGACAGGTCGAAGACGTCGCCGACCGCCCCGGAGGTGGTGTAGGAGCCGCGCAGGAGCAGCAGTGCGAGGGTGGCCGCGGTGAGTGTCAGCCAGCCGGAGACGACCAGCCGCTGCACCGCCCGCACCCCGGAACCACGCCCCCAGCAGGCGAGCACGAAGGCGGCCCCGCCGGCCATGACGACGAAGCCGGCGTACGACACGTAGCGGCCGATGCCGTACAACCAGCCGATCAGGCCGTCGTCGGAGGCCTGCGCGGAGACGGAGACGGAGGTCTCGGAGGGTGCGCCGATGGAGAAGGTGAAGGCTCCGGCGACGGGATGGCTGTCCGCGGACACCACCTGGTAGGCCACGGTGTAGGTGCCGTCGGGCAGTCCGCCGAGCAGCCGCACGGTGTACGTCGTGCCGCTGGGGTTGGCCGGGTCGCCCTTGTCGACCCGCTGGCCCTTGGGGTCGAGGACGCGCACGGCGTCGTCGCTCACCGCGATCTGCTCGGAGAAGGTGAGCGAGACCTGGGTGGGCGCCGTGTCGACCACCGCCCCCTGCCCGGGGTCGCTGCCGGTCAGCGCGGCGTGCGCGGAGGCGGGAGCGGCTCCGGCGAGGAGCGCACCGGTGACCGCCAGGAGCAGCAGCACCAGGATCCGCACGCGGGGGGCGATGGTCTGGGTCACAGGGGTGTCTCCCTCAGTGTCCGGTCTTCGGGGTGTAGGTGGCCGACTTCACCGGTATCTCGACCGTGACGGGGTCCGACTCGGCGAAGCGCAGTTCGACGGAGACCTTCTGACCCTGCTTCGGCTTCCGCTTCAGCTGCTCGAACATCAGATGGTTTCCGCCGCTCTCCAGCACCAGGCTGCCGTGGGCCGGGATGTCGAGGGCTTCGACCTCCCGCATGGCCCCGTCGACGGTCTCGTGCACGGTGACCTGGCCGGCGGCGTCACTGCTGACCGAGGTCAGCCGGTCCGCGGAGCCGCCGTCGTTGGTGATGGTGAGGAAGCCGGCGGCCATGTCGGAGACCGGCTGCGGCATGTACGCGGAGCCGACGGACAGCTCCGCCGGGCCGTTGTCGGAGCCACCGCAGCCGGCCAGGGCCAGGGCCCCGGCGACGACCACGGCCGCTGCTGCCGGGCGCCTCACGGGTTCTCACCCTTGATGATCTTGGGGAGGTCCTTGGTGTAGTCCTCGACGGTGGCGTCCTCGCCGTAGAGGACGTACCCGCCGTCGGTCTTCGGCGAGAAGGCGATGACCTGGGTGCCGTGGTCGGAGACGGTCTTGCCGTTGTCGTCCTTGCGCGGCGGGTCGATCGAGATGCCGAGGGTGCGGGCACCGGCCTGGATGGTGTCGAAGTCGCCGGTCAGGCCGACGACCTGGGAGTCGATGCCCTTGAGCCACGTGTCCAGCGCGGCGGAGGTGTCACGCTCCGGGTCGGTGGTGACGAACACGATCCGCAGTTCGTCCTGCTGTTCCCGGGGCAGCTGCTTCTTGGCCACGGCGAGGTTGTTCATCGTCAGCGGGCAGACGTCGGGGCAGTGCGTGTAGCCGAAGTAGATCAGGGTCGGCTTGCCCGCGGTCTCCTCACGGAGGTCGTACTCCTTGCCGTCCGTGTCGGTGAGGACGAGGTCCGGCTTCTCGAACGGATTGTCGAGGACGGTGCCCGCCTTCTGGGCGCCGGCCTCCTCGGACACCACGGCGATGGGATCGCCGCTGTCGCCGGACCCGCTCCCGCAGGCGGAGAGGGTGAGGGAGGCGACGGCGAGCAGGGCCGCGGCCGCGAAGGTCTTCTTGCGCATGAATGGTCCTGAGAGGTGAGTGCTCCGGCGCGCACCAGGAGGTCACGTGGGCCGTGAGCGGCCCGGTGCGCGCCGTCGAGAAGGAGGAGGGGTCAGGCGGTGGTGCGCCGACGGCCGGCGAGGACGCCGTAGGCGACGCCCGCGGCGCCGACCACGATGCCGACGACGCCCAGGACGCGGGCGGTGGTGTCACTGCCGCCGGAGTCGCCCCCGTCGTCGGAGGCGGTGGTCTCGGTGGAGGCGTTCTCGGCCTCCGCGGTGTCGCCGGAGGCCTTGTCGTCGGCTGCGGCACCGTGCGAGTGGCCGTCCTCGGAGGCCTCGGACAGGGTGAGCACGGGAGCGGGGTGCTCGGGTTCCTCCTGGCCCTTCTGCGGCACCTCGATCCAGCGGACGACCTCCTTGTTGGAGTACGTCTGCAGGGCCTTGAAGACGAGTTCGTCGGCGTCCTCGGGCAGCGTGCCGACGGAGACCGGGAACTTCTGGAAGAAGCCGGGCTCGATGCCGTCGCCCTCGGCGGTCCAGGTGACCTTGGAGACCGCCTCGTTGATCTTCTCGCCGTGCATCTCGAGCGGCTTGTCCAGCTTGGACTTGGTGACCTCGACGTCCCAGCCCTCGACCGGCTGCGGCATCACGGACGCCAGCGGGTGGTCCGTGGGGAAGGTGATCTCGAGCTTGGTGGTCGAGGCGTTGTCCCGCTCGTTGGGGACCTTGAAGCCGACGACCGCGTAGCCGCCCTTCGCGGCCTCACCCTCCGGCTGCACGCTGACGTGCGCGAAGCAGGGGGTGGACACGGCGAGGACGGCGGCACCGGCGACGGCACCGGCGGCGGCGATACGGGAAGCCTTCATGGCAGAAGCACTCCGCTTCGGTTGGGGTTTCACTGACGGTGAGGGATGTGCCGCGCGTCCGGCCGGCCGGGCCTTTCGGGCAGGACGGCCGGGCGCACACGGGAAAACGGCCGCACGCGCGCGTGCCGCACGCCGGCGCCCCTCTCCTCGGCCCCCGAAGACCCGGAGTGGTGGTCGCCTCGCGTCAGGCGGCGAGGGCGAGTGCGGTGACGGAGGCCGGCGGGCCCCGGCGGATCACCGTGTGGTGCAGCCCGGCGGAACGGGGCGGGAGCGGGGCGAGCAGCGCGGTGCGCACCATGCGCGGGGCCCCTTCCGGCGCCCCCGGAAGCCCCGCGCGCAGGGCACGCACCAGGGCGAGCGCCGCGCGCAGGGACCGTACGAGGGCGCCTTCGGCGACACCGTGCGCCGACAGTTCGGCCAGCCGCAGCAGGGCCAGGTCACCGCGGCGCAGCAGCCATCCCGCGGCCAGCGCCGCGAGGAGGTGGCCGAGCAGCATCGGCAGTGACGGGAGCAGGGACGCCGGGGCGTCCGCGGCGGCCTCCGCGTGAGCGACGGTCCCGGTGTGGTGGACCCGCGCCTCGACGAGGACGCGTTCGGCCTGCGCGGGGCTGAGCCCCGCCGCGGCGGTCCCGCACAACAGCCGCGCGGCCCGCTCGACCAGCGCGGCGTCGGAGAGCGCGGACGACGGACCCGTGGCGGGCGCGCCGTGCTGTCCCAGGCCGAACAGTGTGTGCAGGACCGTCTGGCCGCACGCCAGCAGCACCGCGATCCCCGGCAGCGACCTGGCGCGTCCGGCGAGCGGCGCGGCGACCGCGAGGACCCCGAGGAAGCCCGCACCCAGCGTCCACAACGGTACGGCGGCGCAGGAGGCGAGCGTGTGGCCTGCCCCGGCCAGCACGACGCAGACCGCGGCGAACACCGCGGCCCGCAGGGTCCGGAGTCCTCGTCCGGAGCGCGCCGTGCGCGGGTGGGGGGCAGACATGGCGCGCTCATCATCGCACCAGCCCACCGGTCGCCGTACGGCAGGTCCGCAAGATGAGGTACGACCGGAAGGTCACGTCTGCCACGGCACGCCCCACATACACCGGTCGGTCGCACGGCGCACCCGCCATATGGGCGGTTTCACGTCAACTCCACGCTTACGAGCGAGAACCCAGGGCAATACGTAACGGTATGTCGAGCCGCGGCCGGGAGGCTGGAGCATGAGCATCTGGTGGTCACTCCGTCTGCGGCGTGATGCCGCCAGTGTGCCGCTCGCCCGGCGCCTGCTGCTCGGCACCATGGAGACCGCGGGCGTCGACCCCGACATCTCCTACGACCTTTCCGTCGCCCTCAGCGAGGCCTGCGCGAACGCGGTCGAGCACGGTGGGGGCACCGCGCGGGGTGACACCTCGGAGGCGTTCCGGGTGACGGCCTACCTCGACGGCGAGAAGTGCCGCATCGAGGTCGCCGACGCGGGCCCCGGCTTCCCCGGCGCGACCGGGGACCGCTCCCGCCCGCCGTCCCGTCCCGCGCCGCCCGACGCCGAGCACGGACGGGGCCTGTGCCTCATCCGGGAACTCACCGATCACGTCCACATCGGCAACAAGCCGGGCCGGGGCGGCACGGTGGTGAGTTTCGACAAGATCCTCAAGTGGAGGAAGGACGCGCTGCTGGTGGCGGTGTAGCGGCAGGCGGGAGGGCTCCTGCCGGAGGGCCGGGAAGGACCCTCGGCCGTCCCCGCGGGTGCCGCGGGCGTCGGTCCCCGGCGCCCGCCCGGCGGCGAGGCCACCGGACGAGTGCGCCGCCGTCAGGGTCCTTCGGCCCGCCCCTGGGCCCGGGGCGGCGGGGACGTGGACGCCGCCGCTCTGCTCGCGCGCGACGGCGGTCTCCGGCTCGATCCGGTGGCGGAACCCGGCCCGGCGGGGGAGACCGTCGCGCCGGGGCAGCGCGTTCATGAGGTCGCGGCCCGCGTCGGTCCCGGGGTGGTCCATTCCGTCGCGGCACGGAGGAGGGGGGGGGCCCCGCCCGGGGCCCGCCCCCCCCCGCGGGGGGGGCGCCCCCCCACCCCCCCCCCCCCCCCCCCCCCCCCCCCCCCCCCCCCCGCCCCCCCCCCCGCCCGGGGCGCC